>JBNGDO010000010.1:13286-55092 GCA_049975385.1 Anaerolineae bacterium
TTCTCCCGGCACTCCCGAATACAATCTGCGGCCAAAAAAACTTGTTCACCTTCGCCAAGGGCTACGCCATAGAGGATCTCGTGAATTAGTTCGGAGGGATCGTCCATAAGCGCGCTGAGCAGGATGAGCGTTTCAGCCCACCAGTAGTAGCGCGTGTGCCGGCCGAGCGTGGCGGCGATATCGCCTAGTACCTGCTCGAAATCCTCACGTTCGAGGAGCGCCTGTGCGCAACAGTACGACCGGATGTTGGCGCGGGCAAAGCGCAGCGATTCTGCCCCCACCGGGGCCAGCAGCCCGTGCGTGGTCAGCTCTTGATAGAGCGTCTCCAGGCTGTACCCCCGGTTGCCACGCACATCAGCCATAATTTCGAACGCCGCATCGATGCTGAGCGTTGTCTTGAAGGTCGTCTGCATCTGCCAGGCCAGGGCATAGAGCGTCTTGGCAGCCCGCGTGCGCATCCCCTGGTCGACAGCGATATCCATAATTGCGTCATCCACCAGGTCTTGCAGCACCTGCGCGTGGGAGCGGGGGACTTTGCCATCCTGTGCCTGCTTCAGCATCTTGAAGAGCAGCCAGGGGACACGGGCCAGGTCGAAAAGTTGAGTCTCCTCCAAACTGTCGTAAAGCGGTTTTGCTGCCGGATCTTTTAAAGCTTGCGTGAGGTAGTGCTGGATGTTCCGCTCCGATAGGGGCAGCATGATGAGGGTGTTGTGGATGGTAAGCGGTGCGATGTCGAAATTGTCCGCGTTGAACGCTACAATGTACTCGTGTCGGGCGTGATGCTGGATGAAATCCTGGAGAACGGCGCAGAAACGGCGGCGGCTGTGATAGGGCAGCACCTCGCTATTGTCAAACAAGATGCGCAGGATGGGGCCGTCATCTGCATTGATCACGTCGCCAGGACGTTGTTCGGCATCTTCTTCCCAGAAAGGATCGAGGGCTTCCAGGACCAGGGTTTCCAGCACTTTGTCATCGATGCGCGCCCCTTGGGGCATAGTTTGCAGATCCACGTACACAGGGATGACGAGTCGATACGCGTTGGCTTGCAGCGATTGTTGGGCTGTCAGCTGAGCGATGTGACGCATCTCGGTGGATTTACCCATGCCAGCGTCGCCGATCAAAGCGATGCTGCGCGGGCTGGGCGGGTCTTGTTCTGCCTCAATTGGGGCGAAGATATCCAAAATCGTCTCGCTGAGACCGCGCCCGGGCGTGTTTCCTTCCGCCAGTGCGTTGAAGTCGACGCTGTGCAAGGCTCCCGAAAAATGTCGCACTTCCAGGGGAAGATAGGCGCCGCCTTCGGGCAGTGGATTAAGGGCATCGGCGCGCAGCATGGAGCGCAGCGCGTTGATGACGGGATCCGCGGCGAAGAGTTGGCCATTATCCAGCCGCATGAAAAGTGCGGGGATGGCCCACGCCTGCGGGTCATTTTCCAGGAGTAAAAGCCGCGCATGGTTCAGCGCGCGGTCGACGCTGCCGTGTTCCAATAGGTCACGGTAGAAATCCTGGCTTAACTCGCGGGCGATCTGCGGCGCAATGGTGTCCTGCATAGCGATGATCGCCGGAATGCCCGCCTGAACCAGTTGCGGGGCCAGCCCCACGTAGGGATTGGCATTTTCGGGATCACGTTTGGCGCTATCGCAGGCAGCCAGGAAGATCAGGTGGGGAGGCGGGGTGATCGCGCCCAATTGTGTCACGACCTCTGTATCACGCCGTGGGTCGGTGAACCCGTTGGCATCTTCCAGGAATAGCGCGGTTGTCTCTTGGGCGCGGCTGAACGTCCCATGGCTGAGGAAGTGCAGGATATGGCAACCCGGTGCGGTCGCCAGCTCACGGATCAACGCGTCGAGGGTGGTAGGCCCATCGCGCACGCTATAACCAGCCTGCTCCAGGCGAACGCGTAGCTCGGCGTTGAGGCCGGTTTTACCTGGCAGGAGGGTCACGTGCAGTTGTCCGGTGCGTTGCAGGTTGTCCAACGTGGAGGTCAGCGTGTCGATTTCGTGATCCACGTCAATGGGCGTCATGCCCTGGTCAATGAGATCGGCGGGGTTGGTGATGGCGACAAGCATCCGGATGGGCCGTGTGCCGATGGGCGCAGGCACGGCGATTTCTAGCCCCGTATAGCGCGAAAAGGGCGTCTGGGCGGCAGTACTCAGCAAGGAAACAGTATTCTGTCTTAGCTCGTGGAGGCGTTCCCACAGCAGCGCGTGTAGTTCCGGCGCGTGTGGGTCGATCCATAGGCGCAGGCGCAGTTGCCCGCCGCTGCGCGATTCAGCGATTCCGATAGCCCGGTCGTAGGCGCGGCGGATCGCGCCGGAGAAAAGGGCATCGAACAGTGCCAGCCCATAGCCCGCAACATCGTTCTCGGTAGCTTGCAGTGTATTGTGATCCAGATGCATCTCGCCGTCGGCGAAATGCACTGTGCCGTTTATCCAGGCCTCGACGGGGTAACATTGCCGCGTGTCGTCCCAGGGATGAATGCGGACCAGAAGGTCGGTATGGTCACGTTGCGCACTCTTGGGCATAGGCGACTCCTTTCAACCTGAAAGTCCTTGCGCAGGTTCTGCGTCAATCTCAATCTTGACCTTCGCAAGAGGGCTGAGCAGTTAGCCGAAACTTTGACTATTATACGCTGTCTGCAAAAGATAGAAAGTGCGAGAATATCTTGCAGAGTTTCCCGCGAGGAATTCTCGCAAGAAATTTTAATGAAATTTCCCTCGAAAATCCCCCATAAGTTATGGTATTTTTTCTGTTTTTCTTGTATAATTGTTTTTGTGGCGTTGTATCCTCGCTCTTTTTTTATGTTGATCGGTTTGGTGTATGAAATTGCATTTCATCCTGCTCAATTCTTAATTCTTTGCTTACTAAGGAGGCGTTTATGAACTGGCTGATCTTCTGCGCAGGTGCACTCATAGGCTGGATAGGGGAGTTGTTCATTGACTTTTTCTTTTGGCGACGCAGGCATTTTGGTCCAGCTACGGAACTGGAAGTGCGCGCCGAGTTAGCTGCGATGGAAGCAAGAGCCGGACAGCTTGAGGCGCAGGTCATCGGTCTCAAGGAAGAACAGACGCACTACGAGTATGAGATGCAGCTTAGCCGAGATACTTTGGCGCGCGTGCATGAGCAATTGGCTGCCAGAGAGACCGAGATTCGGCAGTTGCAAACCGCACTTGCGGATGCCCATGCGAACCTTGCCGAACAAGCGAGGTCCCGTTCGGTTAAGGCTGAACCTGAGTCACAGAGCTTGGAGACAATCGAAGGGATCGGTCCCAAGATTTCCAAGCTGCTCAACGCGCGTAGTATCTACACCTTTGCTGATTTAGCTGATACCAATGTGGAGGAACTACAACGATGTCTTCAGGAGGCCGGGCGAAAGTATCGTCTGGCGAATCCGGCAACCTGGCCGGAACAGGCGCGTTTGGCTGCCGAAGGTGATTGGGAAGCTTTGGATACACTAAAGGCCGATCTAAAAAGTGGACGTGAGCAGCCGTTGTGATCCTGGGCTGTTTCACGTTGCTACATGCGTATCGTGGAGGAAAATAATGTCCCATTATCGAACACCCAAAAGTGTCAAGTTCTACAATTGGTTCAAACTCGCGGGGACGCTGATCCTGACCTGTCTTTTTGTTTTCCTATTACTGCGTGTCCGGGGTGAGGCAGCGACGTTGCCGGTCGCCCCCCCCACGACGTCAGCCACAGTACAGATGTTGCCTGGGACGAAGTCTGCGTCGCAGGCCGCGTCACAAACTCCAGAACCTACGACCGCCGCTACGCCAACCCAATCCGTACCGGAAACAGAGGAGCCTGAGGTGCCGCTGAAAGCACCGGTGATATCTGCGCCCAAAGTGGATGCGGAGGGGATGACGACGTTCGCCGGCACGGGGACGCCGGGTTCCCTCGTAGAAGTCTGGACTGACGATAAGCGTGTAGGACAGGCGGATGTGGGAGAGGGTGGTACCTGGACGTTTGTCGTTCCGCTTGATCCCGGAGACTACAACTTCGCCGCGCGTGCCGTCGACGATTCCGGCACGACGCTGGCCGAATCGCCGGCGTTCAAATTCGTCGTGCCTGCGCCGGAGCAGGCACCGACGTTGACCACACCGCAGCCCGGAGCACTCATCGCCGGCAACATGGTGACGCTCGCAGGCGCCGGGACGCCGGGTGCGGAAATCGAAATCCTCGATGAGGGTAAAGTGTTGAGCACAACGGTGGTACAACCTGACGGCACGTGGACGCACGCGTGTTTCTGCGATTCCGGCACACGCCTGCTCAGTGTGCAGAATGCCGGAGAGCCGGAGAGTGTAAGCGAGTCTGTCACTGTTCAAGTCGCGTTGGTTCCTATGTCTTTGCCCGATGATCTTGTGTGCGACGAGGATGACGAGAACATCCCGCTGGGCACGGATCACGGAACCGTTTACGTCGTCGCACCCTGCGAGTATATCGGGTTAATCGCAGACCGCGTTGGCGTCGACTTGGCCGACTTGCTCGCCGTCAACCCGCAAGTGACCGATCCCGATCGCATCGAACCGGGTCAAATCCTGAATTTGCCGCCGCGATAACCGTGCCATACAAATAAAGAGAGGGGAAAGACGCGTCTTTCCCCTCTCTTTTCAACAGTGCGGCAACTCTTTAATCGCTTTCCTGGTGCAGGTAATGGATTAAGCGGCTCAATCCATAAATGGCGACAAGGCCCAGGGCAAAAATGACACCAAAACGCAGGGTGATTCTGACCGTCAAGGCCAGCGTGCCCAATAGTAGCCCCAGCCCACTCAAGATGCCCAGCCGTTGCAGATGTGCGTGCTCCAACGCGCGCCCCTCAGCTTCCAGGCGTTCCTCCGTATTCGTGCGGGCTGTGTCCTCGTCAGCCGTGTCTGCAATAACGACCCCCGCGTTTGCTTCTGCATCTGCAAGGGGCGTTTCGACATGCTCGCTGACGCGTATGTGCTGGATGAAGTGGTGCAAGTCCCACGCGATCAGTGCTGCCGTGACCCCAACCAGCATCCAGCCGCTTTGCACACCATACAGTGTGCCCAGCAGTGTACCGATGGTGAATCCAAGCATCCCCAGTCCTGCGAAAGCCCGCAATGCGTAACGCTGTCCCACCAGCCACAGCAGCCCCAGCGCAACGAAAATCAGGACGCCGATGGGTTGGCGGTTTAGGCCGTATCCCAGCGCCAATGCCGCTGTAGCGACGAGCGTGCTGATGGTCATGATTCTCGTACTCAGGTTCACCGTTCAATCCTCACGATGCGGCTGGTGGGCACAACAGGACGGATGAGTGCCGTGCGCATTACATTAGCAAATGGCTTATCCACCTGCCAGTTGATAACCTGGATGCCGACCCGGCGCAGGCGGCGCAACATCAACTCGCGCTCGACGCGTGTGATGCGCAGCGCAAGTTGGGCGCCCGCGCCCGCGTCAGTGATTGGTGCATACTTTTGCGCTTCGAACGCCACCGGATCGGGGCTGACGACCAGAACCTGGTAGCCGCGCGCGCGCAACCGGGTAAGGGGCGAAAAATCCTCCTTGCGCAATGGGCTAACGAGGACGATCTGCGATTTGGCTGGGAAGAAGCGCACCGGCAGGTAGTCCATACTTTCGAAGACCAGGCTGTCGCCGGTTTTGGCGTGGGCCAACGCCTGCATGATGCGTTCACGTTGGACTTTGCCGTAGCCGGGATAGGTCATCTCCAAGCCACGTCCGTAGACCAACATACCGACGCGGTTGCCGTCATTGAGGAAGGCCTCGGCCAGCCCTGCCGCCGCGGAGATGGCGTGCTCGAAAATCGAATCATTGCCGATGACGACGTTGTTGTTCTGCCGCGCGTCCAGGATCAGTCCCACGTCGGCGATGCGTTCCATCTCGAACTCGTTGGTGAAAAGCCCATGCTGGTGCCGGGCGCTCGCGCGCCAGTTGATCCAGCGCAATGGATCGCCTAGCTGGTACTGGCGCACGCCGAAGAAATCGGTGCCGGAGCCGGCCAGTCGTGATGGGATGGGACCGGCGTAGCCGCGCGTGCGCAACGGGCGGATGTCGAGGTGTTCCAATTGCAACAGTTCCGGCAAGACCATAAGGCTTCCGCCAACTTCCAACCAGCCCCGGTGGCGAAAAAGTCCCAAGTGCTCATTGACCGTCACGCGTAGGTAACGGAAGGGATAACTGCCGCGCTTTCCCTCCACAGTATAGCTAAATTCCGTCTTGCCACCGGCCGGCAGCGATTGTTGTATCCAGGGATCGCCTTCTGTGATGGTCAACCCTTGCGGGACAACGTCTTCTATCAGTACCTCTTCTAGCTGTGCACCCTGGTTATGGATCGTCACTGTGACCGTGGCTGGCGCTCCGTGGTGGACGATGGATGTACTCAGCGTGCGGGTGATCACGAGCCGTGGTTTTTCCGGGCTAAAGACGAGGGCGGCGACCAGGTAGACAACCAGAGGCATAGCGAGTGCCACGGCGCTGCCGTGCAACGTCGCTAACCCGCCGATGATCAGCCCGTAGACCAGGAGGCTCAGGAACAGAAGTCTGCGCATACCTGCATCCGTGATGTGTTACTGTCGCATGAAACTCTGGATTACCGGCACGGGCACCAGGCGCAGCAGTTCGCTGACGACTTCCGTAGCAGCGTGGCGCTCAGTCCAAAGGTCGGGTTCCAGAATCAGACGGTGGCTCAGTGCGGGCAAAGCGAAGAGCTTCACGTCGTCGGGAAGCACATATCCGCGCCCCTTCATCGCTGCCCAGGTGCGCGATAACTTGAGTAATGCCAGCGCCCCACGCGGGCTTGCGCCAACGGCGACGTAGCGGTGGGTGCGCGTTGCCCGTGTTAGCTCGACGATGTACCGCTCGACGTCGGTATCTACGTGAACGTCCTCAATTGTCTCGCGCATTGCCAAAAGCGTCTCGCTGTCGATCACCGCTTCTAACGAGAAATTGTCTTGCCGGCGCTCGCGCCGGCGGCGTAGGATTTCCTGTTCGTCTTTGGGATCGGGGTAGCCAATCCCCAGCTTCATGATAAAGCGGTCGAGTTGGGCCTCGGGCAGTGGGAAGGTACCCTCGTATTCGATGGGGTTTTGCGTGGCGATCACGATAAAAGGCGACGGCAGTCGCATCGTCTCACCTTCCAGCGTCACCTGGTATTCCTGCATTGCTTCGAGGAGTGCCGACTGCGTTTTAGGAGAGGCACGGTTGATCTCATCAGAGAGGATGATGTTGGCAAACAACGGCCCCTTGCGCAGGGAGAACTCGTTTTGCGTGCGGTCGTAGATGTACCCGCCGGTGATGTCGCCGGGCAGCAGGTCGGGCGTGAACTGGATGCGCTTGAATGTCAAGCCCAGGGCGGTGGCGAAACTGTTGGCGATGAGCGTCTTTGCCAATCCAGGATAGTCTTCCAACAGCACGTGCCCACCCGCAGTGAGTATGGCGGCCATGATCTGTTCCAATACTTCCCGCTTGCCCACGATGGCGCGCTCCACTTCTTTGAGCACGCTATCGGTCAACTCGGCGACTTGTGCGATGTTGAGGGTCATATCTTAAACCTCCAGTTGATCTTCTAAGAATTTGACGATGGTTTCCAACTCGGCGTTCAGGCGGGCTGATAATGGTTTCTCCAGTCCGAAGAAACGCTTGAGCCGCGTGAGAAAATTGGGCCGGGCTTCGGCGTACGCTGGTTTCAGGCGCGAGAAAAGGTACTCACGCACGACTGGCGGCACATCCGTTTCATCCTGTTCAAGACGGCGTTCCAGGTCTCTGAAACTGAGCCGTTCTTCATGTGACAACACATCCAGGATCAACTTGCCGATGAAATAGCCGAAACGATGCCGGGAATATCTGCCTTTTAACAGCATATCGATGCGCTCAGCCCAAACGTTGATTCGCCCCCGCGCAGGACGTGAGGATTTTCCGGGCTCAGAGGGCGGAGGCTGGCGCTCGCGGTCCAGGCTCCGCATAGCGAGAACCAGCGCGATGACAATCAACCCTGTCCAGAACCAGATCTGCGGAACGGTTTCGAAGATGATGCCTGCAAACCAGAGCATATATGACAGGGGCAGTGCGAGCACATCGCGAACGAAATCGCGCAGGCCGAGTGTCAACAATACTGCCAACGGCAGGCCAACGAGTGGTGCCCACCAGAAGCGTCTGATAAGGTCGGCGCGAGTGTTTCCCGGCGGATTTTGGTTCATTGAGCAAGCTCCGCGACGGCTGTGATGATGGAGGACAGGCAGGCGACGGCACGCTGTTCCTCGGTTGGACCAGGGTCTTGGTCGCCATAACGCGCATTTTCGAAGAGATGTGTGAGGTCCTGGACCGGCGTTTTGGGCAGGCCAGCCTTGACCAGATGTTCCTCGAATTCGTGGCTCGTCATCGTGATCCTGCGCTGGATGTTGCGTTTCTCGCTGATAACGCGGCTCATTTCGACGTAACAGCGGATGACGGCGTTCCTGAGACTGCCGCCGGTCTGAATTTCGTCGAGTGCATCCTGCGCCTCGCGTGCCAGTTCGGTCAGGGTGTCGTCTTGCGCCAGACGTCTGCGCCGCCAGAGGATGTAGAGTGTCGTCACGATAACGACGGTCAACACCACAGCCAGGCCTAAACTCAGCGCCGTAGTGAGGTCTTGCATATCACCAGGTACGAATTCTGGAGGGGGTTCAAATTGGGCCTCTTCCAGGGGGGATAATTCAATCATCGCACCTTCTGGCGTTTCGAGGAAGTTGGATTGTCTCTCGAGAACAAAAGACATCAGGAACATGAAGAGTAGGAGCTGTAGCACGATGCGCAGAGCACGCCGGCGACCTTCCTTGGTAAAAATCATGTAGATAATGGTGAGAGGAAGCAGGATCATTATGGCAATTCTGATGATTGTGAGCAGGAGCATGCCGTCTCCCATCGAAGGGTAGACCGGAGGTTCGCCCGCATCCGTCATAAAGAGTCCCCAGGGGAACGGCTCGCCAGGACGGAATTCTACCGTCGAAAGGCTACTGGATAGCAGGAATAGGGCTATGATCGCAATCGCAGCAGCGACGAGTATCCAGAATTTCCTGTGCTTTGGCATAGAGCGTCATTATAACACTAAACGGGGACTACAAAAGTAGCAAGATACTTGATCGTCTTATTAGTATTGACAAGGGTATCAGTCTATATACAATTCGATTGCATTCTTCTTATTCTACCTTAAGGAGGTGCGATGGATTGCTAGATCATTCGCGTTGTGATTGCCGACGACCATAGTTCTACCCGTGAGGGTATTCGCATGATATTACAGACTGTGCCCGACGTAGTCGTTGTAGGCGAAGCGCAAGATGGCGCGGAGGCCCAACAAAGGGTGGTAGAACCGCGTCCCGATATCCTGTTACTGGACTTGGTGATGCCCGATCCCAGGCCAATGGATATCGAACGCTGGGTGCGCGAGCATGTCCCGGAAACCACTGTGCTTATCCTGAAAGCGCACGACCGGGATCATTTCCTGGCGCAAGCTGTAGAAGCAAGGGTGGACGGATATTTAACCAACAGGCGGATCTTGTCGCAGCCATACGCCGTGCAGCGCGCGGTAAGGAATTTTCATGAGTTGACGTTCACCACGATCAGATGAAAATCCCGTTAGGCCAAACACCATTTGCTATTTGCCATTTTTAGGAGGAAACATGACAATTTGCACAGCTCAACTGATATACTTCTCGCCGACGCGCACGACACAGCGAGTTTTAACAAGCATCGCCGAGGGGATTGATCTGGGCGATGTGGTTCACCTCGACCTGACGCCGCCGGGCGTGCAAGGTCGGACGTTCGAGGTAGGTGAGGAAACCATCGCGCTGCTTGGCGCGCCCGTATATGGCGGGCGATTGCCAAAGGTCGCAGTGGAACGCCTCTACCGCGTGCGGGGCGACGACACACCAGCGGTGCTCGTGGTCGTCTACGGCAATCGCGCCTTCGAAGACGCACTGCTGGAATTGAAAAATATAGCCGAGGCGTGCGGTTTTGTCCCCATCGCAGGCGCAGCGTTTATCGGGGAACACTCCTATTCCACCGAAGCGATGCCGATTGCATCGGGTCGTCCGGATGCCGCCGATATGGAGAAAGCCGTCGCTTTCGGGCAGCAGGTTCGGGAGAAACTGGCGCAGACATCTATCGACAGCCTGCCTCCACTGCACGTTCCCGGCAATTATCCCTACAAAGAACGGCAACCTAGCACAGGGACTTCGCCGACCCCAACCACGATCGCCGATCTCTGCACCCTCTGCGGAGACTGCGCCGCCGTCTGCCCGACCGCGGCCATCACCGTCAGCGATGCCGTGATCACCAAGGCAGTAGCGTGCATCCGATGCTGCGCGTGTACGCGCGTCTGCCCGACCGGCGCGCGCGTGATGGAAGATCCACGGATTCTGCGGACGGCGGCGTGGCTATACGAAGAGCACAGCGCGCGCAAAGAGCCGGAGGTGTTTTTGGGAGACGCACAATCCTGACTTCACAACGAGGCGAATATGGCTGCTACGGCAGGATTGATTCGTGGAAACAATCGCTACGACAACGTGCGCGCGGTGCTAGACCTGGTTGCCGATGACATCGCGTTCGATGGACGCCGGCAAGTGCTCATCAAGCCCAACCTTGTCGCACACCGGCAACTGGCAGCCACGCACAACGACGCACTGTGCGCGGTGCTCGATTTCGTGCGCGCGCATTACGCCGGGCCGGTGGCGGATCGGTTTGGCGTGCAGGTGTGGTTTATCGCCGCCGGCATCATCAGTATCCTGATGGCCGTTACGATGCGCTCCATCCCGGCAGTGATGCGACTGGAAGATGATGCGAGCGAACGCGAAAAACAAAACGGTTTAGCAGAGCATAGTGCGTAATCGAGGAAAATCATGAAAGAAACGATGACCCCCAAAGAACGTTGGCTGGCCGTGCTCCGGCGCGAGCAGCCAGATCGCGTCCCGATGGATTACTGGGGCACGCCAGAGGCGACCGAGAAGATCATGCAACACCTAGGCTGCGATACCGTGGGCGAGATGTTCGCACGTCTGCACATCGACCACCCGCTGGACGTCGGCCCGCGCTACGTTGGTCCGCCACCGGAACCGGGGTGCGATCTGTACGGCTGCCGTCACAGAAACGTCGATTATGGAACCGGTTTTTATAGCGAAGTGGTGTATCATCCTCTGGCACAGTATACCTCAGTGGAGGAGATTGAGAACAAGTACACCTGGCCCTCGCCGGACTGGTACGACTACGCCATCATTCCCGAGCAGTTGAAAGGCAACGAGCACCGTCCTGTGCGCGGCGGTGGCTCTGAACCCTTCCTGACCTACACACACTTGCGCGGTCTCGAACAAGCATATATGGACCTGGCGCTCAATCCGGAGATCGTCCACTACTGCCTGGACAAGCTCTTCGACTTTGCCTACGAGAACACACGCCGCATCTACGAGCAGATACCGGGGCAGGTGACGTTCTCCTACGTCGCCGAAGATTTGGGATCGCAGGAACGATTGCTGTTCTCGATGCGCCACATCCGCGAGTTCCTGCTCCCACGGATGAAGCGGATGATGGACCTGGTGCACGAGGGCGGAGGCGTCGTCTTCACTCACAGCGACGGCGCCATACGGCCGGTGATTCCGGACCTGATCGACATTGGGATGGACGTGCTCAATCCCATCCAATGGCGCTGCAAAGGTATGGAACGCGAGGGGCTGAAGCGTGATTTTGGCTCAAACATCATCTTCCACGGTGGCGTGGATAACCAGCAGACGTTGGCCTTCGGCAGTGTGGCGGACGTGCAAGCCGAAGTCGAAGACAATCTCGCTATCCTGGGGAAAAACGGCGGTTACATTCTCGCGCCGTGTCACAACATTCAGGCAATCAGCCCGCCGGAAAACATCGTCGCAATGTATGAGACGGGCTACCGCGAAGGATGACGCTAAACGCAAAAAAGGAGCTGGCGAAAGTTTCGCCAGCTCCTTGCGTTACTTCCAAACCGTAATTTTTAGCCGAAGAGGTGGAACGCCGTGATCACGGGCGCGAAGAGCGAAGCAACGAGCGACATTACGGTGATCAGCGTATTCAGAGACGGCCCGGCGGTGTCCTTGAAGGGATCGCCCACGGTGTCGCCGACGACGGCGGCCTTGTGCGCATCAGACCCCTTGCCACCGAAGAAACCGCTCTCGACGTACTTCTTGGCGTTGTCCCACAGGCCACCCGCGTTCGCCATCAACAGCGCGAAGAGGATGCCGGTGAGGATTGCGCCGCCGAGGAACGCGCCGAGCGCCACCGGCCCCATGATGAAGCCCACGACCAGCGGGAAAACGACCGCCAGGATCGCCGGGAGGATCAACGCCTTCAGGGCATCCTGCGAGGCCAGCTCGACGCACCTCACGTAGTCTGGCTCCACCGTGCCTGCCAAAATCCCCGGTTCTTCACTGAACTGGCGGCGGATTTCCTCGATCATATCGAAGGCGTTGTGGGTCACGGAGAGCATCGTCAGCGCGCTGAACAGCGGCGGCGTAATCGAGCCGAGGAACATCCCGGCGATGACCAGCGGATCTGACAGACTCATCGTCATATCAATGCTGATGCCAAGTTTCGCCGCCGCCAGTGTAATCTCGCTCGAATAGGCAGCGAACAACGCCAGCACCGTCAGCGCCGCTGCGCTGATCGCGAAGCCTTTGGTGATCGCTTTCGCGGTGTTGCCGGCAGCGTCCATAACATCGGCGACGCGTACGACTTCTTCGGACATCCCCGCCATTTCGGCGATACCACGGGCATTATCTACGATCGGCCCGTAGGCGTCTGAAGAAACGATCATCCCGCTGATCGCCAACATACCCACGGCGGCCAAGCCCACGCCATAGACGCCGTTGATCACGGTGGAAGCATCACCCACGAAGTACGCAATCAACATCGCCACGACGATACCGACCATTGAGGGGGCAATGCTGATCAACCCATAGCTAAACCCGGTGATAATGTTGATGGCTGCGCCGGAGGTTGACACCCTGGCCGTTTCGACCACAGGCGGGCGGTCATCCCCGGTGAAGAAGTCGGAGGTGAAGCCGATGACCACACCGGTAATCAACCCTGCCAGTGTCGCCCACATCGCAGCTATATCGAAGCCGCCGATAAACGTCACCGCGATCACCAACACGCCGAAGATAATGCACGTATAGATCGTCCCGTTGTTGAGGGCCTTGCCGGGCTTGCCATCTTCTTTCACCTGCACGAACTGCAAGCCGATGAGCGAAGCAAAACTGCCCAGCATACACAAAATCAACGGCAGGACCGTATACTTGATTGCGACATCCTCCCCTTTCGTTACAGCCATCGCCGCACCGAGCAGCATCGCGGCGACCGTGCTGGCGATGTAGCTGTCGAGAATATCCGCACCCATACCGGCCACGTCACCCACGTTGTCACCCACGTTGTCGGCGACCACGGCGGGGTTGCGGGGGTCATCTTCGGGGATGCCGACTTCGACCTTACCGACCAGGTCAGCGGCAATGTCGGCGGTCTTGGTGTAAATGCCGCCGCCGGCCTTTGCTAACAGCGCCAGCATCGAAGCGCCGAAGCTGAAGCCAAGTACCATCTGCGCCGATCCGGTGATCATATAAACCAACGTCATACCGATAATGCCGACACCCACCATCGCCAGGCCCATCACCGCACCAGCCTTGAAAGCGATGTTAAAAGCGGGGTTAAGGCCCTGCTCGGCGGCGGTCGCACTGCGGACGTTCGCTTCCACAGCGATCATCATGCCCATATACCCGGCTATAGAAGAGGCAACCGCCCCGAAAACGAACGCCACCGCGGTCGTCAGCGCGTACCCGAACGACTCCTGGATGCTGAAAACGATGATGAGCACCACCGCCAAAGCGAGCGTGAGGCCACCGAGAGACAAATAAAGCATCCTGAGATACGACGTAGCGCCGTCTTTGATCCATTTCGCTACTTGTTGAGCGCGTTCTGTGCCGGGGTCTTGCTTTTTAACCCATGCAAAAATCACCCAGGCAACGCCTATCGAAATGAGACCCGCAACCAAACTTATGATAAGCCAAATATCCATTTCCCTCTAAACCTCCGTATATTAAGATTAATTGACACACAAATAGGCCCACGCTCCCTACAATCGGTGTCGTCGTCTACCGCACCACGTAGACTGAACACGCTTCAGTTGTAGGCTTCTCAACTGTACGGTTTCATCCGCCAACCAAACCGCAAGAGAGCTATGAGCCTTTCGTGATCTGATAAGAAGGTAGCCTGCTTAGCCGGCTACCGAGTTAAACTTACCCGTCGCTACATGTTAGCTGAGCGCCACCAGCGATAATGCTGCGTGCGTAACTCCTCTTGAGAAGGCAACGGGAAGAACATCAATTTTTCTGTGTTACCTACAAAGATGCCACTCTTCAACATGCGATAAGGGAACGCTGGCGAACTGAGCCGGTCCACCATCTTCGTATGACTGGGCTTGGTGGTGAGATCGACCAGACATTGCCGCAAATGGTCGATATTTGCATAGGGCAGGTCACCAACGCTGCCATATTCAGGATTGTTCGCCAGTTCACCCAGCCGTAGTTCCGCAAAACAGACGGCTGGAAGCGTTAAGAGCGAAGTGGGATTTTTCACAATCAAATCATAGAACGCCTTGGCTCCCAGTGTGCTGACGATGAGTGGATTAACCGGCGCGATTTCCTGATAGAGATGCATTCCACCGGTGTCATCGGGGATATTGACGGATGTGCCTTCTAGCTGAAGCACACGCCCATCTTGCGTTACCAGGTAGAGTTTGCGAATCGCATCAAGGGCAACCCGTTCCAATGCGCGATAGACGGTGATGTAGATCGAGTTCTTGGGGCTGCCATCCTCATGGGGAACGCAACGCCGAAACCCTTCGTCGATGGACAGTTCCGGATGGCGGAAATCGGGGTCAAGCTCAAAGAAAATCGCCTGACCACGGGATTTCTTCTCGCTACCCACAGCATAGTAGACACCAAACTCCTCGGGGGTTAACATGGAAACAATCAGCGCTTCGGGAATCATCGATAGGTATAGATGTACACCCATAGCTATTGACCTCCTTTGGTGAGTAACTAGAGTCTCAATAAAAAGTAACAAGCCATTCATAAACATTATACCATAATTATCGGAAACAGGAAACACGCCTGGTCGCACGTGACTGTTCAACGATTGGGAAAACCCATTCGTGGTGGGAGATACGCCCAAATTTGTGCGATTTCCGGACATTTGGCACAATGTTAATGGGGAAATACATATCAAATGCGCTCACTTTCAATAGCCCGGTGGGGCGTTTCAAAAGCGTTCCCAGAGATTGAACAGTCACGGTCGCACACATTTGAATTTGCGCTGACTTGGACTATAATATGAATACCGTCGGGTTGCGAGATTCATGCGACGGCGGTTATTTTTTATCAGGCTGAAGAGGAACCATGGCACAAGAGACCATCGCACGACTCCTGGCTATTGAAAACGCTGCCGCAAAATTACACAGCGACGCCCAACAGCAGGCTGCGGATTTGATCACAGAGGCTGAAAAAACAGCGTCGAGCTTGCATACTCGCAGGATAGAACAAGCTCACAAAGAAGCGGAACGCATCATCACAATGGGCAAACAAAAAGCCGAAGTCGAGTACGCACAGACGGTTGCCCAGGCGGGCACAGACGCCCAACGGCTGGACACGATAGCGGCAAAGAACATGGAGCATGCCATAGATTTTGTGCTTACCTCTGTTATAGGACAACAGTAAGTATATGAGGCTCTACACATATTTGTGGGGTAAAAACAGCGCTGATCCCTATTTTGACCGCTCTTTTGATCAAAAGTGGGACGCCCACCTTGCTTTTGGGCGCATTTTGGCAATCAAGTGGAACAAAAGCCCGTCGCGACCCCACTAATCTGCGTAGACCCGTATATGATTCACTCAAGTGTTACAGCCTATGCTCAAGTCAATGCCACGACACGAGCGCTATACGCGACATTGCTGACGCCGGAAGTGTGGCACACGTTGATCCAGACGCCCGATCTCGACGCGCTCCTCGTCCAACTGGAAAAAACAGCCTATGCTCCCTACCTCAAAATGGATCACCAGCTACTCACACCCCGTCGCACAGTCTACCAATTGCGTCAGCATCTGGCACGCGCTTACGAAAAACTCATCCGCTTGACGCCCGAACCAGGCTGCCAACTCATCATTCAACTTTGGCAGCTTTACGAAGTCGATAATCTCAAAGCAACGCTGCGTGGGGTCGAGACAAACGCATCGTGGGATGAGGTGCGTCGGCTCTTATCACCGATGTTGCGCTACGCTACCCTGACCAACGACGATATCCATCGAATGCTCGCCAGTGGCAGTATCGTACGCGCTATCGAGCGCACCCGTCACACCCCCTACTACGATACGCTAATCCATGCAGTCGAACGCTATGAAACAGAAAAAACGCTTTTCCCTCTGGAAGTTGCATTGGACCTGGATTATCGTCGCTCATTATGGCAAGGTATCCACAACTTGAAGGGTATGGATTATGAACAAGCGTTGCGGCTCGTAGGCACAAGTATCGACGTAGACAATCTGCTTTGGGCAGTCCGCTACCGCGTTTACCATCACCTCTCCGTGCAAGAAATCATCAACTACACCCTGGCCTTCGGTTATCAGGTTCAGGACGCAGATATTCGCGCCATTGCCGAAGGCGAGGACATCACCACAGTTGTCAAACACATCTACCCACATGTTGAGGCGCTCGAAGATATCCCTGCCCAGACCAGAGAAGAAATCTCACCCCAGCGACGCCAACTCGCGTTGATAGAACGCGCTTTACATAGACATATCATCAAGTTATGTCGTGGGACTTTCTTGGGTAACCCTTTCCATATTGGCGTCCAATTGGCCTACCTCATGCTCCTCGAATACGAATTACGAGACCTGATCGTCATCGTCGAGGCCAAGGCATCCCAACTTCCCGTCGAGAAACTTACCTCGATCATCGATATCGAGTGGTGGTGAACATGTTTAAGCCACAAGCTATGGATAAGATTGAACTCATCATACCGGAACACGAAGTCGTGCGCGCGACGGAGACATTGGCTGCTTCCGGTATCTTCCATCATATGCCTACCAAGCAAACAACCATTGGTGCATCTTCGCGGGGTAGCGATGTATGGCAAGCATGGACAACAAATCTGATTGCCTTAGAGCGGCGTATTTTCCTTGTAATGGAGGAACTTAACATTGATGAGGGCGCACCCCCCTCCACTCCACCCCATATCATTGAGCCACGTGTGGCAGAACTGGATATCGAGCGGCTTGAGCACGAAGCTGAAACACCCGTTCACGAATTAGAGGCAGCCCAAAGGCGATTGACACAACTGCAGAAATATGTCAGCCAGTTAACACCGATTGCTGACTTGGATGTGGACTTAGGAACACTGCGTGACCTGCGCTACAGCTTTGTAATGTTAGGATCGATGCCGACAGCGAACATCGAACGTCTCGAAAGCAGCCTTGAACACATTCCCTTCATCCTCATCACGCTGCGCCAAGAAGGTCATCTCGCCACGGTCGTACTCTTCGGTCTACAACGGGATGCTGCTGTACTGAATCGGGCCGCACGCAGCGCTTACCTCAATCCACTGATAATGCCTGAGGGTTATCGGGGAACACCTGCCCAGGCCATCGCCGCGCTGGAAGCTGGCATCGAACGCACGCGGCAGCACATCGTCGAATATGAGCGGGAAATTGCCCATCTCCACGAAATGCGAATCCGCCATCTACGGCATCTGCTCTGGCGTGTGCGTGCAAGTCACGCACTGGCCCACACCATCACCGGTTACGATCACTTGCAGCACACCTACCTGGTTACCGGCTGGGTTCCTGCAGCATCGCGTGCCCAGCTCGAACAAGAAATCGCTGAAGTGAGCGACACGATCATCATCGAAACCCTCGAACCGCGCCAGGAAGATATCGGGCACATTCCAGCGTCGCTAAAGAATCCGCCATTTTTCAGCGGTTTCCAGGGCCTGGTGACCACATATGGACAACCTAATTACAACGAATTGGATCCTACGCCGATCATGGCGCTGACGTTCCCATTGGTCTTCGGTCTGATGTTTGGGGACGTCGGACATGGGTTGCTATTGCTGCTGGCCGGACTGCTGCTCGCCAGCCGCAGAATTAAAGCGTTGCAGAGCGCGGCCGGATTCGGCGTTGTTGTTGCACTCTGCGGCGCGTCGGCAATGTTCTTCGGCACGCTCTACGGAAGCATCTTCGGTTTTGAGGATGTGCTCAGAGCAGTGTGGTTTCGCCCCCTGGAGGAAATCACCGAAGTTCTGCTCTTTGCCATTGTCATCGGTGCTTTGCTGATTAGCGCGGGTATGATCTACAATATGGTCAATGCCGCACTAGGACGGCGTTGGGGATATTTGCTTTTCAATCATAACGGCCTGGCCGGCTTAGTCTTCTATTGGTCGTTGCTAGGGATTGCTGCGCGCGCGTTTGGCACCCCAACCCCGATTCCCGGTAGTGTGCTAGCAATTCTGGCAGTCATTGGCGGTATTGGCCTAACCTTTGCAGAATTTTTCGAGCGCCTGGTGGAACATCACCGCCCGCTGTTCGAAGAAGACGTGGGCACTTATGTCGCCTTGGCATTCTTCGAACTCTTCGAAACGCTGATTTCGTTGTTCAGCAATACCCTTTCCTATGTGCGTATGGGCGCGTTTGCGGTCGCCCACGGTGCGTTAAGCCTGGTCGTTTTCATCATTGCGGAAGTTATTGGTACCCGGGGCAGTGTTGGCTACTGGATTGTCGTGATTTTGGGCAATCTCTTTGTCATCGGCTTTGAGGGCATGATCGTGGGCATTCAAACTCTGCGGCTGGAATATTACGAACTCTTCAGCAAGTTCTTCTCTGGCGGCGGAACACCTTATCGACCATTGTCACTGATCCCGAAAGTGGGTAAACTCAGTGCTTCAGAGAATACTGACGGCTGAAATTCTGCCAGTCGTTGTCATCTGACTTTTCATATTTGTAGCGATTCGCTATATATTTTCAGGAGGCATAGGATGAAATCTTTACTCGTTATGTTCGCGGGACTGCTGCCCCTTATACCAATCGTACTCTTTGTGTTGATCAAACGTAATAGAGCACGGGTTGACGTTACCCGCAAATTGGTCTTCGGTCTGAGCACAGTCAATATCTTGATGGCCTTGATGCTCTTGGGCGTAGGGCTGGTGTGGTTCCTCGCACCTGAAGTCGTGGCGGCATCTGGCCTGGCACAAGAGGCCAGCGGCGACCCTTACGCATCTCTGGCCGCAGCAGCCGCTGTAAGCGTTGGCTCTATCAGCGCAGCGTACGCCGTGAGCACCACCGGTGCAGCCGCAATCGGTGCTATCGCCGAGAAACCAGATGTTTTCGGCAAAGCGCTGATCTTTGTCGGCTTGGCCGAGGGTGTGGCAATCTACGGGTTGATTATCGCCTTTATCATCCTCAACCGCTAGGACCAAAATGCGCGCAGGCGCAATGGTGCAAGTACGATGAAACTAATGGTCATTGGTCACCAGGATGCCGTTCGAGGATTTGCGCTGGTTGGGGTAGCAGGACAGATTGCTACAACGGGCGAAGCGGTCAATCAGGCGCTCGACGCGGCATTAAACGATAAGGACATTGGCATTATCCTGGTAACGGAAGAAGCAGCGGCTCTAGCCCGCCAGCGAATAGACCATCTCACAGCCCATAGTACTGTTCCACTGGTCGTAGAAATTCCTGGACCTGGTGGGGTTCAGGCGGACCGGCCTTCTCTTAGTGAGGTGATCAGGCGGACAACGGGAGTGCGAATATGACAGAGCAGGACAAAGTTCAGGTGCTGGAACGTGCCATCATGGAGATCGCCGAGCAGGAGGCCCAGAGTATCCTGGATGAAGCGCGTGCGAAAGCCGACAGTCTCCAGAAACAAGCGGAGACCAAGGCCGAAGCCGAAAGCGACCGCATCCTCGAAGAGGCACACCAAAAGGCGAAGGAACTCCTCGATCAGGCCATCGCCAAAGCACAACTGGAGGCGCAAATGCTCAAATTGCAACGTCGCGAACAAGTGTTGATGCGCACCTTTGACGAAGCGCATCAACGATTGACAACGATCCCTGAGCGCCCGGACTATGCAGACATCGTACGGCAACTGATCAGCGAAGCCGCAACCACCATGGGCGATGAAGCCTTTGTCGTCCAAGCTGATGCCGCCACCAATCATGTAATGGATGATGCCTTTTTACAAGACCTGGCAGAACAGCTTGATGTACACCTAGAACGTGGCCCTCAACTTGAGGAAGGCACGGGCATCATGCTGATAACGCCAGACGGTCACCGGCGTTACGACAACACGCTGGAAACCCGGTTAACTCGTCTTCAGGGCAACATGCGCACTGCTGTCTTTCACATCCTTGCAGGAGATGCCGCATGAGGACTCAAATGAGGACTCAAATGAGGACTCAAATGAGTACTCAAATGAGTACTCAGATCGCCGAGGTTGTTTGGGTCAACGGTCCAGTCGTGCGCGCGCGTGGGTCGCAGCACGTCGGTATGTTAGAAGTGGTCGAAGTCGGCGATGAGCACCTCATCGCTGAAGTCATTGGACTGGAACGTGACATCCTCACCATCCAGGTTTACGAGGAAACCTCAGGATTACGTCCAGGCGCGCCCGTCTACAGCACAGGCTACCCGCTCTCCGTCGAGTTAGGACCCGGCTTGTTGCAGAGCATCTTCGACGGCATCCAACGCCCGCTGCCGGTGTTGGAGTTACGCAGCGGCACCTTTATCGGACGAGGCATCAAAACGACGCCCCTGTACCGCAAACAAGAATGGGATTTCACCCCGCACGCCCAGATTGGCGACCACGTGCAAGGTGGCACACTCCTGGGGATAGTGCCTGAGACTGCGCTCATCGAACATCATGTGATGGTTCCCCCGGATATGGAGGGCACGCTCACCTGGGTAGCGCCGGCAGGCAAGTACACCATCGCAGACCCCATCGCCAGACTGCAAGGGCAAAGCGGCGAGCAGGAAATCACCATGTTTCACCGGTGGCCCGTGCGTCGTCCGCGCCCATATCAGCGACGACTCCCACCCACCGAGATGCTGGTCACCGGACAGCGCGCGCTGGATACGTTCTTCCCGATGGTCAAGGGCGGGACGGCGGCTATCCCTGGGGGATTCGGCGCGGGAAAAACAATCACCCAGCACCAGATCGCCAAGTGGAGCGACGCCGACGTCGTTATCTACGTCGGCTGCGGCGAGCGCGGCAACGAGATGACCGAAGTGCTGCAAGAATTCCCGGAGCTGGTCGACCCCCGCAGCGGGCACCCCCTGATGGAACGCACGATCCTCATCGCTAACACCTCGAATATGCCCGTCGCCGCCCGCGAAGCCAGCATCTACACCGGGGTCACGTTGGCCGAATACTACCGCGACATGGGCTATCATGTTGCGATCATGGCGGACTCCACCTCGCGCTGGGCCGAGGCGCTGCGCGAGATCTCAGGACGGCTGGAAGAGATGCCCGCCGAAGAAGGGTATCCCGCTTACCTCGCAGCGCGACTGGCAGAATTCTACGAACGGGCCGGCCGTATGGTCACCCTGGGCGGCACAACCGGTTCGGTCAGCATCATCGGCGCGGTCAGCCCTCCCGGCGGCGACTTCTCCGAACCCGTCACCCAACATACCAAACGTTTCATCCGCTGTTTCTGGGCACTGGACAAATCCCTCGCTTCTGCGCGGCACTTCCCGGCCATCAACTGGCTGGACAGTTACAGCGAGTACGTCGACGAAGTTATCGATTGGTGGAAAGAACACGGCTATGACGACTGGCACAGCCTGCGCACGCAGGCGATGGACATCCTGCAACGTGAAAGCCGCCTGCAACAAATCGTCAAACTCGTCGGTCCGGATGCCCTACCCGATGACCAGCGCCTCATCCTCGAAACCGCGCGCCTGCTGCGTGAGGGCGTTTTGCAACAGAACGCTCTGGACGAAGTCGACTCTTATGCCACCATCGAGAAGCAAGTGCGGATGCTGCGCGCAGTTCTGCATTTTCACGACCGTGCCGCGCGCATCATTGCCAGGGGTTGCCCCATTGTTTTGATTCACAACCTGCCCATCGTCAATACCCTGGTACGGCTGAAGACCAGCATACGCAACGACAATGCCAGCAGAATTGAAGCGGTAGTCACCGACCTGAACACACAGATGGATCAACTAGAACGGGAGTACGCGTGATGGAAACAGCCATCAATTATGGGGGACAAGAGATTCTGGGCGCTGCACGCGTCGAAGGGCCGATTGTGGTCGTGGAAGGCATGCGCGGCGTCGGCTACGATGAAGTCGTAGAGATCATCGATCCCCGCGGAAGGATACGCCATGGGCGCGTTCTGGAGGTGGGTGAAGAAGCCGCCGTTGTCGAGGTCTTCGCCGGGACGACGGGACTCTCGATCGACGATACGAACGTCCGCTTTCAGGGCCACCCTATGCAAATTCCAGTTTCGCAGGAAATGCTTGGGCGTACCTTCGACGGCCTGGGCGTGCCCATCGATGGCGGGCCAATGCCATTAGCTGATCGTTGGGCGGATGTCAACGGACAACCCATCAATCCCACAGCGCGCATTTACCCACGCGACATCATCCAAACCGGCATCTCCGCCTTCGATGGGATGAATGCCCTGGTGTTGGGACAAAAGCTGCCCATCTTCTCCGGTAGCGGCCTACCGCACAACCAACTCGCTGCACAGATCGTGCGGCAATCCAACATTCCCACCATCAGCAAAGAACAGCAGCAGTTCGCCGTTGTCTTTGCTGCAATGGGCATCAAGCACGACGTCGCGGACTTCTTCCGCGAATCATTCGCCAGCAGCGGTGCACTGCTGCACGTCACGATGTTCCTCAATCTCGCCGATGATCCCCCTATCGAACGGCTCATCACCCCACGCGCGGCGCTCACGCTGGCCGAATATCTGGCCTTCGGGAAAAACCTGCACGTGTTGGTCGTCCTAACCGATATGACCAACTACTGCGAAGCGCTGCGCCAAATCTCCAACATCCGGGGTGAAGTGCCGAGCCGCAAAGGCTACCCCGGCTATCTCTACAGCGATCTGGCTTCGATTTACGAACGCACAGGCCGCATCAAGGGGAGCAAAGGCTCGATCACGCAACTGCCGATTCTCACGATGCCCAACGACGACATCACCCACCCCGTCCCCGACCTCACCGGCTACATCACCGAAGGCCAAACGGTGCTCAGCCGCGAACTTTTCCAGCAGGACGTGTACCCTCCCATCGCCGTGCTGCCCTCCCTCTCACGACTGATGAAGGATGGCATCGGCGAGGGACGCACGCGGGCCGACCACGCCCATCTCGCCGCGCAGCTCTATGCCGCCTACGCACACGTACAAGACATCCGGGCGCTGGCCTCGGTCATCGGCGAGGAAGAGCTAACCTCAGTAGATCAGGATTACTTGAAGTTTGGGCGCGCTTTCGAGAAAACTTTTATCGGCCAGGGTCTCTTCGAAAACCGTTCCATTGAAGACACGCTCAACCTGGGCTGGCGGATGTTGGCGCTGCTGCCACGCGAGGAACTGACCCGCGTCACGGAAACCGAAATCGAACGCTACTATCGGGAAAGTGCGACCTGATGCAACAAAAAGTAGCCCCCACCCGCAGCAATCTTCTCCGAATGCGCCAGGCGCTCAAGCTGGCGCAGGAGGGGTACGAAATCCTGGATAAAAAGCGGGAAGTCCTGACCAACGAACTCATTCACCAGGCGTACAACGCCGCAACGCAGCAAAGCCAGGTCTGGCAAAAACTGGCAGAAGCCTACCGGGCGCTGGAGGAAGCACGACTCTCCATGGGACGGGAGCATCTTGAGTGGACGGCCCTCGCTGTCAACAAAAGCGTCGAAGTCGAAGTCAAATTGCGCAGCATCATGGGCGTCGTCATTCCTACGGTTGAAGCCCATGGCGAGCCGCCGGAGATGCCCTATGGGTTAGGCGATACCACTGTGGCCCTCGACGAAGCGGCCGCGCACTTCCGGCAAGTCCTCGACGAAATTCCTATGCTCTCCGAGATCATGATCTCTGTATGGCGGCTGGCGCGGGAGTTGCAGAAGACACAACGCCGTGTCAATGCACTCCAATACATCTTTATTCCCGAATACGAAGAAATCGTCGCCTTCATCGAAAGCGCACTCGAAGAACGCGAGCGCGAGGAAATCTTCCGGCTCAAGCGTCTCAAGTCGAAGACGACGACCGCGCGGGTCGGGCCGACGACCCGCGAGTACCAACAACCTTACCGGGATATCGGGGGTGGGAAACCGACCTCACACGAATTCGGTTAAGATGTGTATCCTTTGAAAAACATAATGTGGCGAAACCCTATCGGTTCATGGTAGATGAGTGTTGAAAAGCATACGGAGGTAGCCATGGAAGCACGAAAAAGCCCGTTTTCGCACATCATCGTCCCCACCGACGGCTCCGAGACTTCGATCAATGCAGGCCAGTTAGCCATCCACATCGCCTCAATGTGCCCGACCAAAATCACGTTCGTCTATGTGATTGATGATAACAAAGCGGAGGGAGTTTCCAGAACAACGCGCAGGACACTGGATGAGGTACATGCAGAATTCAGTGACACGGCTAACCGCTATCTGGACTACCTTTCACGTTTAGCCTCTCATCAAGGCATATCCACCGCCCGCATCATCCGCTATGGCACACCCTACATCGAAATCACGGAATTGGCGCGAGAAGTCAACGCGGACCTCATCGTCATCGGGCGCGTCGGCGGGCTGGGAACGCAACGTCTGGCGCGCATCGGCAGCGTAGCCGAACGGGTTATCGAATACGCCCACTGTCCCGTTTTGACCGTCAGGCATACCCCGCACGTTTGATAAACCGCCCGTTTGGTACCTGATGGGAATCTGCGTTACAGCTACTGCTGCGTCAAAGAAACACAAAGCCGGCCAATCTACAGGAACAGGGAGACGACCATGAAAGAAGCCTTGCAGCAGTTTATCACCCAACTCTCAGGGCTCAGGAAACTCAAACCACCATTGCCACCGTGGCTGATCAAGCTGGTTGGGCTGGGATTGGTCGCGCTGGGCATCTACTTTCTTGCTATGTATGGCGCGGTGCAGGTGCTCACCTGTGTCCATACCGGGGACACAGGCATCACGTGCGATCGCGACCTCAGACTATGGGGGATGCTGCCCTTCAAGCACCAACGCATCGCCAACATCACCCGCGTCACAGTGGAAACAAGTTGCCGCACAGGCGGTCGCATCGCCGTGACCACCTGTGAGTATGACACCCTCACCCTGCATCCGACCGAAGGCGCGCCTGTCGCCCTACCCAGGAGCTACTACAACCTCCCCTCCGTCCAAGAAGCCGCAACTGCACTCCAAAACTACCTCGATCAGCCACAATCAGAGCCGTTCGTTCGACACGATACCAATCTCTTTATGGCTTGGGCGGGATCGCTGTGCGTCGTTCCGGTTTTCCTTATCTGTGGGATTCTAGTCTTGATCTTTTGGCGCGAAGAGAATGGCGGACGACGTTGACGCGCGAATAACTGTATGATGCCCTGTGTGACGTGTTCTGCTACGCCACCGCTACCCCTTGCCCCCGGAACTGGCTCATGTAGAGATTGTAGTAGAACCCCTGCTGCGTCAATAGCTCCTGGTGCGTGCCGCGCTCGATGATCTCACCGTCGTTGATGACGAGGATGGTGTCGGCCTCGCGGATGGTGCTCAGACGGTGGGCGATGACGAAGCTGGTGCGGCCGGCCATCAGCCGCAGCAACGCCTCCTGGATGTGCTGCTCGGTGCGGGTGTCCACACTACTCGTCGCCTCGTCGAGGATGAGGATGCCCGGATCGGCCAAAATGGCACGGGCGATGGCGAGCAACTGGCGTTGCCCCTGGCTCAGGTTACTGCCACGCTCCGACAGCTCCGTCTCGTACCCTTGCGGCAGACGGCGGATGAACTGGTCGGCGTTCGCCAGTTTCGCCGCCGCGATTACGTCTTCGTCCGTCGCATCGAGCCGCCCGTAACGGATGTTTTCCATCACCGACTCGGAGAAAAGGAAGGTATCCTGTAGCACCACACCGAGTCTACGGCGCAGGCTGGCCTTGTTGTAAGCGCGCAAATCCACGTCATCAAGGCGAATGGCGCCGTCCTGGATGTCGTAGAAGCGCGAAAGCAGGTTGATCATCGTCGTCTTCCCAGCGCCCGTCGGGCCGACCAGCGCTATCGTCTTCCCCGGCTCTGCGTGGAAGCTCATATCTTTGATGACGGGAATATCCGGCACGTAGCTGAAGTTCACCCGGTCGAAGACGACGTCGCCTCGCACTTTGTCCAGCACGAGTGCATCGGACGTATCCTGGATTTCGGGCACTTGATCCAACAGCTCGAAAACGCGCTCCGTACCGGCCAGCGCGGCCTGAATCTGATTGTACAGGTCGCCCAGGTGACGCAGCGGACCAGCAAAGCGGCGCGAGTAGTTGTAGAACGTGAGGATCGTACCAACGGTGGCCCACCCCTGGATGATCATCCAGCCGCCCAACCCGGCAAGGATGGCGATGTTGGCGTTGCTGAAGATGCCCATCAGCGGCGGGATCATCGTCGCGTAGGTCTGGGCGTGGATGCCCACGTCACGCGTCTCCTCGTTGACCCGGTCGAATTTCGCCAGCGTGGTCGCCTCCTGCCCAAAGGCAACGATCACGCGCTGCCCGCTGAAGATCTCTTCCAATTCGCCATTCAACTGCCCGATGCGCATCTGGAACTCACGAAAGCCCTGGCGCGTGCGTTTGCCCACCCAGCCGGTGAACCACAGCATCAGCGGGAAGACAAACATCGAACCGAGTGCCAGCCAGAAGTTGATGCTGAACATCATAATCACGATGCCGACGAGGGAGAGCATTCCGCCGAACAACTCCGTGACGTTCTGCGCGAGCAAGCGACTGAGCGCGTCCAGGTCGTTAGTCAGGCGGCTCATCAAATCGCCGTGCGGGTGGCGGTCGAAATAACTCAGCGACAACGTCTGCAAATGTGCAAACAGTTCCTCCCGTAGCACGCGCATCACCTTTTGTACCATGCCCACCATAATCCGCGCCAGCAAGACGCGCATCGCCCACGCCAGGAGGTACGTTGCCAGCAGCAGCAGCGCAATCCGGCCCAGGCCCTCGACGTTGCGTTGGCTGATAAAGCGGTCAATCGCGACGCCATTGAGATAGGGGCCGGCCAAATCGAGCAGCGTGCTCACTGTCACCAGCACAAACACGGCCACCAACGTTCCCCGATGGGGGCGCAAATAGCCAAGCAAACGCCGCAATGTACTACGCACATCGCGCGCTTTCTCGATCCGCGTTCCGCGACGCCGCCCGCCCGGCCCGGGCATCGGAGGGCTGCCTTGCGGTCTTTCACGCGCTGTATCTTGATTTCGTCGTTCCATTATTTCCCTCCAACGCCATTTCCCAATTGGGACTCATAAATCTCCCGGTAAATCGGGCTGCGGGCCAGCAGTTCTGCGTGTGTGCCGATGTTTGCAATACGGCCCCTGTCGAGCACGACGATTTTGTCGGCGGTGAGCACCGTGCTGATGCGCTGCGCGACGACGAAGACGGTCGTCTGGTGCGCCAGTTGCGTGCGCAGCAAGGCATCCAGCGCATCCTGGAGCTTGCTCTCCGTTTCCACATCCACCGCACTGGTGCTATCGTCAAGGATTAGCACGCGCGGATGGACGCACAGCGCGCGCGCAATCGCCAAACGCTGCTTTTGTCCGCCGGAAAGGTTGACGCCGCGCTGCCCGATGCGGGTAGCATACCCCTGAGGCATCGCCATAATGAACTCGTGAGCCTGGGCAGCTTTGGCCGCCGCGACCACCTCGTCCTCGGTGGCTTCCGGACGCCCGTAGCGGATGTTATCACGCACGGTGCCACTGAAGAGTACGGCTTCCTGCAAAGCAATGCCAACTTGTGAGCGCAAGTCGTGTACCGGCCAATCGCGCACATCCACCCCATCGATGGTCACACGACCCGCATCCACATCGTAGAAACGCGGGATCAGGTGGATAAGGCTAGACTTTCCGGAGCCGGTCGCGCCGAGGATAGCAACGGTCTCTCCCGGCTCGGCGACCAGGTTCACTTTGTTAAGCACCTCATCGGCACAGCCGTGATTGTAGCTGAAGCAGACATCTTCGAAGGCCACACGCCCGGCTTTCGTCGCCGGCAGATACGTTTCGGCACGAGGCCGGACTTCCGGTTCGTTGTCCAGCACTTCCAGGATACGACCAGCGGAGGCTTCCGCAGCGGAGAGCGGAGCGGTCATGCTGATCAACATTGTCAACGGGAACAGCGAGAAGACGATGTAGTTGACCGTGGCCATAATTTGCCCCACCGACATCTCGCCGGTAATCGCAAGATTGCCCCCGAACCAGATCACCCCAACCGATCCCAGATTGGCAACGGACATCATCAAGGGTGACAGGACGACGACGAAATTCAACACCTTGACGGTCTGTGCCATCAGGGCATCGTTCGCCCGTGAAAAGCGCTGCTTTTCGTGCTCGGCCCGCACGAAGGCTTTGACCACGCGCACACCTGCTAGATTCTCCTGCATCACAGTATTGAGCTTGTCCAACTTTTGCTGGACGATCAAGAACAGCGGACGCGCTTTGACAGCAAAGAGGACGACGATGACGAAAAGCAATGGCAGCATCGCTAACCATAACCAAACCAGCCTGGGCGCTGTGATGATCAACATCGTCAAAGCACCGGCAGCCCACAACGGCGCACGGGTCAGGATACGCAGGCCCATCATCAAGATCATCTGTACCTGGTTGATGTCACTGGTGGCGCGGACGATGAGTTGCCCGGTCTGCAAGCGATCCAGGTTACCAAAGGAGAAGGTCTGCACCTTGCGCACGAACGCACTGCGGATGTCGGCGCCGGTTCGCAATCCCACGCGCACCGAAAGGATGCTGTTGCCCACAGAGATCAACGCCTCCAGCAGTGCGACGCCCAACATAAGCAGCGCGGTATTGATGATGACGGGCATATTCTGGGCCCTCACCCCCTCATCGATCACCCGCTGTGTTAGCCGGGGGATCGACAGGTCGGCAGCAACCACACCCACTAACAACAACAACGCAATGATGGCCTCCTGGCGATAGGGTTTCATGTATTTGAGCAAACGGAACAATGACTTCATGCAAGGCTCCTTGTGAATACGCGACAGAGTCGCGTTCGGGCTACATTCCTCGCGGCTTGCCGCGATAACGGATCCGGGGCTTGCCCTGGGGTTCATACCTATGAATACGAATAACGGACTGCGTGCTACATTTCACGCTGTATACGATATTTGTCAAGAAAAGGGGGATCCTTTCATAGCGAAGTGGAAGTGCAACCCCACAAACGTGATCGTGGATGAGATCACACTTGTGGGGTCGCAGTACAAGCCATTGGTGACTGTGTCGCGTTTGTCAATAAGGCCTTCGCGCACGCCGGATGGCGCGGGGCGCTCAGAGTTTAGAATAGCGTCTAATTCCCTTGTGCTGGCGGCAGACGAATCGTAAAGGTACTCCCTTCGCCAAGCTCACTAGCGACGCCGACCTCGCCTTCCATACAAGTAATCAGGGCTTTGACAATGGATAACCCCAAACCGATCCCTTGTTGTTCCATCTTTTCCCGGTCGATCTGGCGGAAACGTTCAAAGAGACGGGCCACACCTTGTGGGGAAATTCCAACCCCCTCGTCGGTGACGGCGATTTCTACCCAGCCGTCTACAACTTCCGCCGACACCGTCACGCGGTCACCCTTTCTGCGGGAGAACTTGATCGCGTTATCGATCAACCGGCTAAGCGCATCGGTGAGAAAACTATCGTAGATCAGCACTGGAGGCAAACTCCGTGCGATGTCGGTTTCCAGGGTAATACCTTCCCGCTCTGCCTGCGCGCTGAACAAGCCAACGGTGCGCGTGATGATCTCGCCGAGATTGTCACGCAGCGTCGCTAGAAGCCGGAATTCTCGTTCCAACTGCCCGGTATCCAGTCGCACGATCATCAACAAATCTTCGACCAATGTTCTAAGCCGGTCGGCACCGCGCCGGATCCCCACCAGATACTGCTGAAATTCGCCGGATGGCAACTCAGCAGCATCTTCCAGGGCCAACTCGGTGTATCCGTAGACGCTGGTCAACGGTGTGCGCAACTCATGGCTTAACAGTGTGATAATTTGCTGTTTAAGTTCTTCGAACTCACCCTCTGTCGCTTCACGGATGGCCTCAGCCCGCCCAATCCGCGAGCGCACGACCACGAGGAGCTCTTGAGGATCGAAGGGTTTGACGAGGTAATCCTCTGCCCCCATCGCTTTGCCCTTCAGACGATCTTCCTTTTCGGCCCGTGCTGTCAGAAAGATAAACGGAATTGGCACCCACTCGGGACGGGCATGGATGGCCTCGAAAAACTTGTAACCATCCATCCGAGGCATTGAAATATCAGCAATGATGAGATCCGGAATAAGCGTTTGCATGACCTCCAGCCCTTCAACGCCATCACCAGCAGTAATCACCCTGTATCCTTCCATTTCCAACACATCGCGGATAGCCATCAGCAAAAGATCTTGATCCTCAACAACGAGAATTTGCTTCTTTGTCATCGATTCCTCCTCTATCACAAAGCATTGTAGCGCACACGTCTCAATCGATTCGGATTCTATCCGAAAATCGTGCTTGCGAGCGTTTCTGGTGCTTCAACGACGAATTTTCGGATAGGTTCCTAGACTTCCATCAAGGGCATCCACACCGTAAACGTCGAACCAAGGCCAACTTCACTTTCAACGGTTACCGTGCCGCCATGTAATTCTACTATCTCTTTGACAATTGCCAATCCAAGACCACTACCTTGAATGTGCATTTCTTGAGGTTCGCCACCTCGAAAAAACCGCTCGAAGAGATGTTGAATCTCATGTCTAGGAATGCCTATGCCGGTATCCTGCACTGTGACCGCAGCCCATGTACGTTTGTCTTTCACGCGACGTTCCGTGGTTATCTGAATCTGTCCCCCATCAGGTGTATAGTTGATTGCATTCTCGATCAGATTATTGACCACCTGCATAAACTTGTCATAGTCGACCGAGACCATTGTTTTTCCATTGGTGGCCTGATACGCCATGGTCAAGCCACGCGATTTGGCCAGGATATGGTGGCTTATCACAGCCATCTCGGTCAGCGGATTCAGATCGACAATCCGCCTATCCAATTCCAACTGTCCCGCTTCGATTCGTGAAATCTGGAGAATGTCCTCCACCAATTTCGAAAGACGATCCACTTCACGATCCAGCGGCTCAAAGTAACGTTCCGCATCTTCCGGCGTACTGCGCTGGATCAACGAAGCATACAGACGAATCGAGGTCAATGGCGTGCGCAGTTCGTGCGAAACATTGGAAACAAACTGCGATTTCACGCGATCCAGTGCTTTGAGATAGCTCACGTCATGGACGACAACGAGTACAGCAGGACCTACGGTACCCTCTTCACCAAAGATAGGCGAGGCGCTCAATTCCAGATCCAGGCCGGTCAATTCAAGCACAGCATCTGGGCGGGTATGCGCACGTCGCGCCAGGTCACGAATCGTCTCACGCAGCCGCTCAACATCGGACTCCGGGAGCGAATGGTAGAGCCACATCTTGGCAACTCGGTTGGCATCCGCGATCTGGCCGTCGCTATCGGTGATGATCATACCATCGGATGTACTGCCGAGGACGGCTTCTAACCAGGCATTCTGCGCCTCGAGTGCAGCGGTACGCTCGCGCACCCGTCGCTCCAACACCTCAGCATGACGCAACGTTTTCTGAAAAAGACGTGCGTTTTGGAGCGCAATCGAGGCATGATCAGCGAAGGCTTTGAGCCGCTGCGCCTCCTGCGGGCCGAATTGGTGCGGCGTCAGGCCAGAGACATTGATAAATCCCTCGGTTTTACCGGCGATGCGGATGGGGGCGGCGACGTAGGCACGGAGCTTTTCCTGCCCACGGGACATACGCCAGCGCGGATCGTGGTGAGTATCGCTCACAAACGTCGGCAGGCCATCCTCAATCATCTTCACCAGGCTAGGATACGTCATAATCGGAATATTATCGCGACCCTGAGACGGCATAGGGATTTGGTGCTCTTCGTAACCACGCCAGCGGATCATGCGGCCGATTTCATCCTCGATCAGGATAATGTTGTAGGTATCGCCGCGCACAAAACGCGCCACTTGGTCCAAGATGTAATCCAATACCTGGTCAAAGTCCAGCACGCTGCTCACCACCGATGCCGCTGCTTCTAGCGCTTCAGCCAACTCCCGCTGAACGCGCTGCTCCTCGAACAAACGAGCATTCTCGATAGCGATGGCCGCCTGTTGCGCGAATGCCTGGATCACACGGATATCCTCTTCCGTATACTTCCGCACCCCTCTGTTATCAATGGTCAATGCACCGATGACTTTATCGCGCACCCACAACGGCACCCCGATGTTTGAGCGCAGATAAAGCGCTTCATTGAAAGGAACCCAGCCCATATCATTCTGCTGAATATCCTCGATGACGACCACCTCACCCTCGGCCAAACGGCGATTATATGGATAATCTGCCAGCGAATAACACATCCCTACGGGCGCGTGAGGGGCATTACGTGTGGCAATAACACACAGCGCGTCTTGTTCGAGAATCTGGACAGTGCCGCTTTCGTATGGGAAAATGCTTTCCAATTGGTCCATAATCAACGTGAGTACCTTTTGCAAGTCCAGGGCGTTGACGACCAATGCTGTTTCCTGCAGTCGCTCGGCGACCTCGCGTTGGTGTTGCTCCGCACGGAACAGGCGATCATTCTCGACGGCGATAGCCACCATATCTGCGATCTGTTGGAGTGTGGGAATCTGCGCTTGGGTAAGTGCCTGCCGGCTTCCCAGATAGAGCACGCCCATTATCCGCCCGCTGGCAACCAGCGGAAGCACCACGCGCGTGCGCGCGCCAAGCGCGTGGAGTTCCTGCAACAGTGGATCATCGCACTCGCCGTCCAAATCAACGGCCATATGCGGCTCTCCAGCCTGCACGTGTGTCTGAATGGGCGGCGGCAGAAGCAGCGCGCTCCCAGCAGGCAACGCCAGGAAGGTGGATTCAACGACCGTGAGTGTGTGGCGTGGTTCATCATTTAGCGCCAGCACGACTGGTTCACATTCGGCCAGCCCGAACAAGCCTTGCACCAATACCGGGAACGCCTCCTGCATATCGAGTGCGTTCAAAGCACGCGCGACTTCGCTGATGAACTCTTGCTCATGCACGCGCTGCTGGACCTTGCCAAACAACTGCGCATTGAAGATGGCAATCGCGATGGTTGCGGCCGCAGATTCCAGCAGCCGGCAGTATTCGGGGATAAAAAAAGCTCGCCCAGGCGCAGAGAGCGTCATCACACCAAGCAAGTCTTCACCACTCAATAAAGGCACACTGACCCCGGACCGGGGTGCTTCTCCTTCGCTCAACATAAACCAGCGCGGATCGGTTGCAACGTCATCCAACACCACCATCTCCCGGTGTTGGACCACCCAACCGGTCAGCCCTTCACCTGATTGAAAACGTCCCAGCATAAACTGCAACAGGTCATTGTGGAACCCCACCTGCGCCATCAACTGTATGGCTTCCGTCTCGGCATCGACGGTAAAGAGCAATCCGTATGATTCTGCGAAAATCGCACAGATTTCATCGAGCGCCAACTGGCACACCGTGTGAATGTCCAGGCTGCTAGAGAGATGTTGTCCTAAGCGATACAACAACTCCAACTGCGCCTTTTCCTGGCTTAGCGACGCCAGCAATCGCGAGTTCTCGATGGCAGCGACTGTCTGGTTGGCAACAACCGAGATGAGCACGACATCCTGTTCGGTAAAAACCGGTTCAGCAGGAGGACGCGCCGAGATCAGCAGACCGATCATCTCATCCTGGTATAACAATGGCGCTGCGATGGCTGAGCCAAAGTCACGGCCAAACTGCTCGCCAAACGCGACTGCATCAGCATTCAGGAGAAGACACTCGCTGCTCGACAACGCTGCCTTTTCAGGAGGCCAAAGATGCACGCGTGATATTTCCGCCAAGGTCTCGAACGACAGGACTGGGTCAGGATTAGCATCCGGCCCACCCTGCACGCAGTTGAGTATCCGCCGGTGAGGCGCATCAAACGTCACTAGCAGCACCCACGAGGCATCGAGCGCCGCGCATACTTCATCCACCACAGCCTGCAACAAATCCGGCAGGTTGTCGAACGTAATCAGCAAACGGGCTAACCGATAAAGCATGCTGATTCCCGGGAATTGATCGGGAAGGCGCGGCAGATTCACACTAGAATCCAAAGGTTTCTCCAACAAATAACAACAATATCAATAGCTATCAGGCCAGCAGTGCACGCGCCTGATCAGGCGTCATCGCCTCACGTTGCGCGATGCGGTTTTCCAGGCTCTTCGCCAACACTTTGTTGTTGATGACAATCGAGCCAATAATCCTCCCACGATGCAAGACAATCTTTTTGTACAGGTTGGCCTCAGCATCCATAACGCGAACCTCAATGTAATCATCGGTTTCAGGATTGACCAGACCAACCGAGCTGACATCGATGCCCACAACTTTCAACGTCGTAGACGGCACTACGACATCGTAGGCAGTGGTGTCGCCCGCCATGTTCGTCGCCGCTATACGACCCTGCGCCTGTGCGATCGGGGCGATAGCCCAAGAATAGCCTTTGAAAACGGCTGCGTCACCGGCAGCGTAGATATCTGACTCGCTCGTCGCCATATACTCATCGACGACGATGCCGCGATCTACCGCCAGTCCAGCCTCCTGGGCCAGGTGCGCCTGACAGCGCACACCCGCCGCCACCAACACCATCCCGGCCGGAAATTTCCGGCCGTCTTTCAGACGCAGGCCGGTCACCGCGTGCTCGCCTAGAATCTCTTCGGTCTGCGCGTCCACCACCACACGCATGCCTAAGGATTCGACAAACCGCTGCAGCACCGCTGCGCCTTCGACATCTAACTGGCGTGGCAACAAGCGCGGGAAAAACTCCAGCACGGTGACGTCGCCGCAGAATCCCAATAAGCCTCGTGCCGCTTCCAGCCCCAACAAGCCGCCCCCTAGGACGATTGTCTTCCCACAAGACGACGCTACTTGCTCAAGCTCCAATGTATCAGCCAACGTACGCCAGGTGAAGACACTGCTTTTATCGATGCCTTTGATCGGTGGCACGAAAGGCACGCTGCCCGTTGCCAACAGGAGTTTGTCGTACTCCACACGCGTCCCGTCCACCAGGACGATGGCCTTAACATCTGGTTCCACACGCGTGACACTGCGGCCCAGATAAACATCGATACCACGTCCCTTATACCACGCCAGATCGCGTCGCAACAGGCGCTCCAGCGTAATTCCCCCGGCCAGGAACTCCGTCAGTTGCGGGCGATAGTAGTATGGATACGTCTCATCCGAGTACACCGAGACTTTGCCCAATCTACGCTTCGCCAATTCCAACGCCGCAGTGATCCCCGCTACTCCCCCGCCGACAATGACAAAATGCATTTCCAACTCCTTTCAAACTTCAGGCACGCATCTTCTATTCTACAGCAAAACGCGTAAGAGAAAAAACCATAAAGCTTTCAAGTACGTTGCGATTTGAGAACAAATCCCATATAAAAAGACCTGATAAGCTCAGATAACGCCTATCAGGTCCGCCTATCAGGTCCGCCTATCAGGTCTGGAATGACTCAGAGAACAGAGAATGTGCTATGGTTTATATGTCTCCGCCAGGTAAGCCACGAGCGCGGTCTCCTCATCGGCATTCAGTTCGGCGCCATGCTCAATCATACGCGTGACGATCTCTTGCCATTCTTCCTGTGTGTAGCGCGCACTTGTTGCCCTGCTCAAGTCGTGACAGTCGACGCAGCGCGCTTCTAACAGTGCTTGCCCATCGATCGTGGACGTATCTTCGGTAGTTGGCTCAGTCGTGGCGACTGGCGTATCTGCAACTGGTGTCGAGCCACCACAGGCACCAAGTAATACACCGTCCATAGCCAACAGTACCACAAGCCAAGCTCTCATCATCATTCGTATTCGCATCATACCCTCCACTACACCAAAAGTATCGATAATCTTACTGTCAATCTCGCCGATTGCGATATTTTTAACATTGGTGCAAATCCCACGCAATTCGCGATTGATCGTTTTCGCAGAATGGAATTCGCGACTACTGAAATCCTTCCGGTGCGGGCGGAACATCCACAGGGATGCCGCCATGGCGCAGGGAGTATGCCGCGCAGACGCCCGCAGCAACGCTCATCCGGCCTGCCAATGGCGATGCCAGAGGCTCCTTGCCGTCCAAACACATATCCACAAAATCCTTGCAGATGACGGGATCGGCACCGCCATGCCCGCCCGCCGCCGGCTTGACATCGTAGGTGCGATCCGCTAAATCGCGCCAGGAGTTCGAGCGCCGCGTCTTCACCCACACCTTCATCTCCGGCTCAGAGTTCTCCACGCGTCCTTCCGTGCCGATGAAAGTGTAATTGCGATGATAATCCGGCGTGAAGTGGCATTGCAGATAAGACGCCTTGATGCCGCCTTCCAACTCCATGATCATCACCTGGTTATCCTCTACGTCGACTTCCTGGCGGAACGCGCACTGCACGCGCCGCCCATTCAGCGCCTCGGTGCAGGCATCGCGCTCAGGACATGCCGGACACGTCAAATCGTTGGGCCTATCGCCGCCGAAGAAATCCAGCCCCCCGAACGCCGCCGTACGCGTGGTATAACGCCCCGTGATCCAGTGGATTATGTCGAGGTCATGTGAACCTTTTTGCAGCAGTAGTGAGTTTGCATTCCGGCGTGTGGCGTGCCAATCGTGGAAGTAGAAGTCGCTGCCAAAGCCGACGAAGTGCCGCACCCACACGGCCTTGATCTCGCCGATGGTCCCCGACTCCACAATCTCCTTCATCACACGAAACATCGCCATATAGCGCATATTGAAGCCGACCATAAGCCGCGTTCCAGAACGTCGCCACGCCTGCAGGATGCGATCGCAGCCTTCGATGGTAATCGCCAGCGGCTTCTCGCAAAAGACGTGCTTCCCGGCTTCCAACGCGGCGACCGCGTGGGTTTCGTGGCAAAAATCCGGCGACGTGACGGCCACGGCATCGACATCGGGGCGTTCGAGCAATTCACGGTAATCTTCTGTAACGAAGGGGCCACCACCGTGTGCAGCCTTGAATGTCTCCAAATGCTTGGGGTTAACGTCCGCCCCCGCCACAACAACCGAGCGCCCGTCAGGCTGATGCCAGTGCCGCCAAAGCCCACCCCGCCCGGTCACACCAATCATGCCAATGCGCAGAAGACCCGCCGCCCGTTGCGTCATCGTCATCAGTTCCTTTTCACGGGGATGGACAGCGCGTGACTTCAACTTCATTGTATTCGAAGAAGTACGCGGGTGGAATTTCAATACGCTCGGTACACGCTAACGGCTGCTTCCCATACGCGATGTGAACGCGCCCCTCATCGATGGCGGGCAGCGATGTCCCCTGCACGTTCAAGCCGACCTCCGCATAGTAAATGCCGACGTAGGCCAGGTGCGCGTTCCCTTCAGGTCCAATCTCGATGCCGGGCCAGTCGCCAGCGCCCGCGTTCAAGGGCCGGCGATTGGTATCGCCGCCGCGCACGTCGTCGTTCAACGAAGTGAACACCACCAATTGATCGGCACGCCCTTTCGCGCTCAGATGCCCAAGCACCACCAGCTTGCCCACGGGATTGGCCTTAATGACCACGTCAGGCTCGATTTCCAGAACAGCGCCTGGCCCCACCGTGATCTCACCCTCCAGAACGCGCACAATCTGATCCTCTCCGGCCCCACCGAGCCGTATCCACTCCTGGTCGGTGGTTAGCGTACCGGTGAGGATAGCAATGCCGTTCAGGCCGTTGTCCTCGAAGCGGGCGCCTCGCATATCTGGGGACGATCCAGGCGTCATCCGCAGCCCGGCGCCCGGCGCGAGCGCAATCCGGTTGCTGAACAACTTCGGTGAGGCGTCCAACAACGTGATTGGGGCATAGCGCACAAAGACGTTTTGTAGTTCGGTGGTGTCATCCACCCCCTCCAGGATGATCCCCTGCCAAACGCGGTCATCCCCAGGGACGGTGGCGCCATCGGTATCTCCACCATACTCGTCATCATGCAACGAGGTAAAGACAATCTGTTCGGCAGAATCGCTGCCAGCGATGGCGGACAGCGCGCCCTGGACCACCATCCGGCCCCGCCCGGTGAATTTGACCACCACACCCGGCTGAACTTTCAACATCGCATCCGGTCCAACGGTCACCGCATCGCGGACGACGCGCACGACCTGTGTACTTCCGCCTAGAAGCTCCCATACATACGTACCTTCGCCAGTGATGCTCAATCCTCCGTAGACTTCCAGGCCATTACCGGCGGCGTTATCCTCCAGCGTCATCGCCTCAAGCGCAGGGAAAGACCGGGCATCGGCACTCAGCGGGTATCCAGCAGAACTGGTGATCGTCACCCGCTTCAGCTCTGGCGAGCTAGCCTGCATCGTCACAGCTCCGCGCGCCCGCCCAGCATAGCGGATCACCACATCCCGCAAATACGATTTCTCGCTGCTTTCGAAGAACGTCAAACTGCCCCAATCGCCAGGTTGAGGATCGATGGCTTCCATATACGTCGTCCCGCCTGCATCCTCGGCGCTATCGTACACCGAGGTAAACAGCGCACCCTCAGCCTGCAACAACCCATGCACCCAGATCCCCGGCAGTTGCCCCTGCGGCGCATGCCAGAACTTCACGATGACGCCGGATTGAATCTCCAACGTTGCCCCCTCATCCACCCGCAGCAGGCCGGGGAGAACGTAGACTGGGGGTGAATCTTTGCCCTTAATGTACGGCCACACCGCGTTCGGAACCTGCAACGTGCCGGGGCGGATCTCGATCCCATTGACGGGATTATCTGCGATGCTGACGTGGTCAGACAGGTCGGGGACCACACTGCCATCAAGGCTGACCGGGAAGAGCGCGCTGTGTGCGATGGTGAGGTCTGCCAGCATGGGAACACTGTTGGCGATGTAGAGTGCGCGTTCACCGGCATACTCGACGACCGCGTGACTCAACACCGTCGCCTCTGTGCGATTGTAGAGCCTTATGCCCTCCCACCCACCTGGCGCTTTGTCGAATGCCGAGAATGTGACCGGAGCGTCCGCATTGCCGCAAGCGTACAACGTCCCATGAACTTCGAGCGACGCCTCGGAAGTGAAGACCAACGTCGCACCAGGATAGATGAGCAATCGCACTCCCTCAGGCACCACCAGTGTTTCAGTGATCGCCACCTGGGTACCGGTGAAGACCGTATCCACGGTCAACTTGCCGCCCAACGTCTCCACCAACGTGAACTCTTCCAGATCCAAAGCACGACACGTCCCCAACGCAGGGCGCGGCAATGACCTCGCCAAAGGCTGGAACTGAACGGCAGACTCGGATACTGAAGGACCGCGCAGGAAGAAGTACCATACGAGCATGCCGATCAGGATTGGGAGTTGGATCAGGCCCAGGATGCTGAACAGCACCCGACGGTCGAAGATGCGGAACCTGCGTTCAGGCGACGGCGCAGGTGCAGCGGATGGCTCTTCAACAACCTCGGCTGCAGGTTCTTGGGAAACCGGTGTAACCTCGGGTGCCGGCGCTTCGATGAAAGGCGGAACGGACGTCGGCGGAGCAGCAGGCTCTTCCGGCTCAGGCGCCGGCGCAAAACCCTGTGTACGCAGCCGGCGTGCTCTTTGGAGAAAGCTTTCTTCCGGCTCAGGCGTGCTCTCCGGCACGACCGGCTCTGGTTCAGGTGGGGGTTCTTCCTCCTCCATGCCAATGAACGACATCAATGGTGGCGGGGCTTCGACCGGTACAGGTTCCTCAACGACCGGCGCTTCCGGTTCTGGTTCTTCGGCGAACAAGTCCCCCCAACCAAACATATCGTCATCGGTATAGGGCTCAGTCTCCAGCTCCGGCTCCAGTTCAGGTGCCGATTCCGGCTCCTCAGTGTACAACTCGCCCCAATCAGAGATATCAGCGGGCGCAAAAAGATCGGGTTCCGCCTCAGGCAAAGCCTCCACTTCAGGTTCAGCCTCCGGCTCCTCGGCGGACAACACGCCCCAGTTGAACATTTCATCCGGCTCAATGAACTCGGGTTCGGGTTCCTCGACGACACCCCCACCCGGCTCAGGCAACGGCATCCCGGCGCGCAGAGCTTCCACAGCCGCGAGCGCATCCGGGTTATCCGGCTCGATGCGCAGCGCCTGGCTCAGACAATCCGCCTGCCGCTTTGGATCGTCGAGCGTCTGCGCCAGCCACAACCAGGCCAGCGCGTTATTCGGCTCCTGGCGGATGATCTGCAGCAGCAATCCCCGCGCGTCATCGTAAAATCCCAGCTTGGCGCTTTCAATCGCATTGTGGAGTAGTGGATTTTCCATCTGTCACCCTCCTGAAAAATGGCGAATGGCAAATGGCGAAAGGTTCGTCAAATGCCGCTACGCATTCATCCCCTCAACAAATTATACGCAATAACGTCCAATTGCCCAACGCCCGGTCGATCACACTGTCTCGTAACGGATACGTGGATCAAATAAGGGATAGGACAAGTCCAGGATAAACGTCGTCATGGCAATGACCAGGATCAGAAAGAAGATGACACCTCGAATCATCGCATAATCGTTGGCAAGGATAGCCTCGGAGAGAAGATGCCCCACGGCGCACCTTTACCAACTCGGCGGGATCGGCCACCAGACATCTTCACGCCCGCTGGCCGCTGCATCCCATGCGTCGGCCAACGCCTCGATGGAGCGGTGCGCCGGCGGCAGAAGGTCGAACCCGCGCCACTCGCCCGTGCGCGCGCCCGGCAACTGCAACTGCGTGTTCCGGCAATACTCGTACCAGTCTCTGAAGGTGTGCCACTTGATTTCGACGCCGTATGGCTCAGGCCGCTGTGTCATCGGCGACAGCGGCTCGACGGTGTGGCACGAGTTGAGGATCTTCAACTTGGAACGCGGATAAGTATCGTAGATCGTCTGTGCCAGCCTGATGGACTCCTGTATAGCCTCCTCATCCTCGCCCGGCAGGTTCAGCGAAAAGTAGACGATGATGGGGACGTTGTAGAGGTTGACTTCATCGAGCGCGTTGAGCAATTGCGCGTCGTTGTAGCGTTTGCCGTTCAGGCGGCGCACCCGTTCCGAACCGGAATAGGGGTTCAGCGCCACGCTAGAATGTTCCATATCCGCCGTGCGGACGAAGTCCTTCATGAAGCCCGGTGGCGGAAGCTGGAAGAACTCGTTGTAAAGGCCGATCTTGATCCCCTCCCTGCGTATCGCGCGGAAGAGCGAGCGCCAATAATGGTCGCCCATCGCGGCGAGATCGTAGGAAAAACACACCTGAATCGCCCGATGCTCGATCAGGCGCTTGATCTGGTTCACAATCGTCTCCACCGGGACGGGCACAATGCCGTCGCGCCCGGCAATCGCCTTGTGCGCGCTTTTCGCCCCGCCGCAGTACGAGCACTCGAAGTCACAACCGCGCGCGGTCGTAATCCACCGCCCCCGGTACTTGCTGATGTCCGCGCCTTGACGGGCCTGATGCGCCACCTCCATATCGATGACCAGATATTCGTGGACAAAGTACTCGTCCTGGTGCTCCAGCCAGTCCAGGTCGATGAAATTGAACTCTGCGAAATCCTCAGG
>JBNGDO010000011.1:0-6455 GCA_049975385.1 Anaerolineae bacterium
GCCGTCCAGCAGGTGGATGAGCACGCGCGTGCGCTCGATATGGCGCAGGAATTCGTGACCCAGGCCCCGGCCATCACTGGCGCCCTCGATCAGCCCCGGCAAATCTGCCATCACGAAGGTTTCGTTGATCCCCAGGGCCACAACGCCCAGATTGGGTTGTAGCGTGGTAAAAGGATACTCGGCGATTTCTGGCTTGGCGGCGGTGGTCACAGAGAGCAACGTGGATTTCCCGGCGTTGGGCATCCCCACCAACCCGACGTCAGCGAGCAATTTCAGTTCCAGGCGCAGCCATCGCTCTTCGCCAGGATCGCCGTTCTCGGCGATGCGCGGGGCCTGGTTCGTCGCAGACGCGAAGCGGATATTGCCCCGCCCGCCGCGCCCGCCTTGCGCGACCACGGCAGACTGCCCCACATCCACGAGGTCGGCCAAAAGCTCGCCCGTCTCCGCATCGTAGACCAGCGTGCCGGGCGGCACTTCGATCACCAAATCTTCGCCGCCGGCGCCTACCCGGTCCTTGTTGCGTCCCCGCTCGCCATCGGCAGCGACAAACTCCTTCTTGTGCGCAAAATGGTAGAGCGTATTCAGATGGCTACTTACGGTAAAGACCACGTCGCCGCCTTTACCACCATCCCCGCCGGAAGGGCCGCCGAAAGGGATGTACTTTTCCCTGCGGAAAGCCACCGCACCCTTTCCACCGTGGCCGCCTGTCACGTGAATTTTGACTTGATCGTAAAACATAACTTCTCTCTTTCTAAAAGACCCTAAGGGTTTAGGAAACCCTTAGGGTCTTCTGAACAGACCAGACTACAAAAGTCTCACAAGGTATTTACGTCTACAACTAACTTTGATCAACAGGACACTTGTCTATGCAGACCCGGTCGAGACTTTTGTAGTCTCAGTCAGTAGACTGAGACTTCGATTAGCGCGTCCCTAAAGTTGCGTGCAGCGTTTCGCACGCCGGACAACCACCACCGGGCCGGATAATGGCGAATCCATCCTGAGGATCGGTTCCATAGCGGACGAAATCGATATTCCAGACGATGATGCAGCGCACCATTCCGGTGTTGATGCCCAACTGCACGGCTTCAGCCAGCCACGCCGCCTGTTGCGCGTTGTTCGTGCCGCGCGCCCAGGCAAATTGATCGGAGAACGCCGGCACACCTTCCTGCGAAGCATAGCCCATTTCGGTGTAGAACAACTGGCGCGTCCCACGGAAGATATTGTAGTATAACTCGGTCTGCGGTAGGAAGTACCACGAGTGGTGCGTACCGCCAGCGGGATGCCCGCTGCGCGCCGAGGGTGATGTCGCCCCAGCGTTATGGTGCGCGCCGATGTAGTCCATGCAATTGGCAGCCCCGGCGTTGTACAGCCCTTCCATCCACGGTTGATCATCATAACCGCAGCCACCATTGGCGCAGTCGGTGAGCTTTGAGCCACCGAACCAGCCGGTCGGTGAAGGCGCGGCGCTGATGACGTCCGTACCGCCGTTAGCCCCCTTGATCGCGTTGTAGGACTTGCACAGCAGATTGGTGTACGATTGCGGGCTGATGAGTTCACCCTGCCACTCGCGATCGATGTTCGGCTCGTTCCACACCTCGATGGCATCCGCACCCGCGGCCGCCAACCCCGCAACCCAACCGGCGAACTGATCCTCAAAACCGGGTTGGGTCACCATACTCGCTCCGCCCAACGCGCTCAACTGAATTTTGAATCCGTTGGCGTGAGCGATACTGATGAGGTGATCTGCCCCCTGCCCATATTGAATCTGCACTTTCATCCAGTTCATCCCGGCATAGTGCATCGTGTCTTTGTAGGGCAGACCTACATCACGCACGTGCCCGCCCAACTCGAAGCTGCCGCTGGAGACCGGCGCCACGATGGGCGTGACCGGAGCTTCTGTCTCTGCCTGTTGTTCGCCCACCTGAATGATGAGGTAAACTTTACCACCCTCAACCGCGTCGTCACCAACCTGGATTTGCCAGTCGCCTCTATACGAGCCATCAGCGTTTGGCGCAACCATATCCACGCTGATGTCGACGTCCTCACCAGCCTTGACTTCACCAACCTCAACTTCGGCCACGTCGGTCATCTGCTCACCGGAAACGAATGCCAATACGGTATCGGCCGGCCAATCCTCGCTCCCCGAGTTGCGCATCCTCCAGGTCTTGGTGAACGCCTCTTCTTTCTCGAAGCGCGTGTTATCTGGCACGGTCACATCGGCGACAAAGCCGGCTTTGTAACCCTCAGCCGGGGTTTCAGCAGGTTCCAGGGTTGTGGCCTCAGTCCCATCCTCTTCCGTTTCGATCGTCTCGGTAACGGTTTCCGTCACCACAGGCGCGGGTGTAGCGACCAAGACCGCCAGAGAGCCTTTGTCCAGCCCGGCGACGTTTGCCGCAATGGTATACGTACCAGTGAGAGAAGGTGCAGTCCAGGCAAACTGCGGCTGTGTCAACGCTGTCATCGCCTCGGTCTCTGTCTGCCCACCAGGATCGGTCACTTGCCACGCAATCTCGGGCATAGCATACGCCGCCGCCGCCGTCTGCGTCTTGTATTCCGCAACGCTCGTCAGTATGTCGGGCAGGTTCCCATCAGCAAACAGATCGCGCAGTGTTACGCCACCCAGATGATACCGCTCGACCAGCGTCATTCGCTGGCGCAACCATTCCGGCGTCCCCAGCCAATAGGCAACCTCACCCACGGTCATACGGGTCGCGCCTGTCGCCACATCGGTTTCCACTGCCGACACCGCACCGAGTTTGAAGTTCAATGCCGTTCCCGGCGTGACGCTTTCTGTGAGCGTCTCCACAGCCTGAATTCCCTCAATCGGTGCGAGGATATCACCCAACGTGAGAAGGTTTTCGCCATCGGTGCTCAGTGTCGAGTAAACAGGAACCAGCTTGTGGCGATTCACCTGCGTCACGCCCCAAACAATCATCTGCTCGGCCAGCCCGCCCGGCGTGTATGCACCGGGTTCGAGCGGCATCACGACGCGCACCTGATCCGCAGCCGCGCCCAACGCTATCCAATCATAACCCCCGGTATCCCAGGAACCATCCGCCGCGCGCACCGGCGTATCGACGACGACTGCCAGCCACAAGCCATTCTGCTGCAAGGCCGCACCCAGGTCAGTCACGAATTTAGCATAGGCATCGCGATTTTCCGGCTGTACCATCTGGTAATCGAGCACCAGACCCTGGTACCCCCCATCCTGCACGATGCCGAGTAAGGTCTGCACATGTGTGGCGCGATCCGTTTCGTCGTTGTTGTTAAGCATATCGCTGACCAGCGCCCAGTTGGGATCGCGGCCCGGTGCCCAGTTACGCACGGTCGGAACGAGCGATACTGCCGCACCCTGCGCCGCCGGTAACTGCGTCACATCGCCGGTCACGCCGCCCATCGTCCCCACGAGGATGCCGGGCACGTCAATCTCGGTCAGTGCAGTCTCCGGCGCAGGCGTCGTTGACGCTGGGAGGGGATAGGACTCCACCTCGGCCGCAATCTCCTGCGCCGCCATTCCAGTCTGCATCACCATTACCGACTTGGGCAGCGTCTCCACATCAGCCCGCAACATTACGGCATCGCGGTCAAGCTGCGTGGGTAGCCATTGCCATGCATCGCCATCCCAGGCATACAGATCGAGTGTCTCCCATGGTTCTGACTCATTGGGAATATCGATTTCCATCGTCGCCGGGCCGGAAACGTCATCGCCACGCAGGTCGATAGCGTAGTAAGGGCTCTTAGGGGTCAGATTCGCTGGAAGCATGGTCTTCGCCGGCAGCAAGTCCTCCAGCAACGTCCCAGCGACAAAATCCGCGCGTGGCGTAGATTCCAGCTTTACCCGCACCTTGCGCTCCACCGGATCAACAAGGTTGATACGCAGCCCATCAGGATGTTCTAACGCACGGTTGTCAGCATCCAAGGCGGTGAACCCGCTGTCGAATATGCCCGAAAGCTGCGTCGATGCCAGCCTGGGCAACAACAGCGCCAGGATCACAACCACCACCAGTGCGGCAACCACACCAAGCAACCAACGTCGCCCTTTGAAAAACGCGCCGACACCGGCCAACAAGCCGCTGAGCTTCTCACCCGACGAGGGTTTCGAAGTTTCTAGATCCGCAATGCTGACCACAGACGACGCAGCACTCCCTGCGGGCGTTTCTGCATCGATGGTCGTTTCAACATCTGCCGGCAAATCGGCCTGCACAGCACTCACCGGTGGTGCAGCGGGTGGCGCCTCAATCGGCTCCGGCACCGGCCGGGATTCTTCCGGCACATCTTCGGGCTTAAGCTGTGATTCTACAACCTCATTCGGCTGATTCTCGTCACTCATCTAAACCTCCACTCAAAGTCAATGCCTGTTTCTGCAACTGCATAACAGGACGCACCAACTGTACAATCGAAAATCGATCAAAAAATGAAACCTCACAGATTAGCGCGCCCCAAAACGCAATAGCGCCATTTTATCACAGGCTCATGGATTGGCAAGACTCAGAATTATTAAAAGAAAAGTTGTTTTGACTTTTCCTCCAAAACATAGCATAATGAGTATAGATGCGAAATGAGTTTGTTCCGGCGAAATCATGATCGAATATGATGTTTCACCGCAGAAGATGCAAAGGTTCCAAAACGTTGGATCTTTGATTTGAGAAGATTTTTAGGAGGGAAAGCGTGCCTGAGATTGCTTTACGCCAATATGAAAGTGAAATCGACCATCTCATAGACGAAGCCCGCTACCTGGAGGCGCTGGCGCATACACGCCACATTCTCCGCCAACATCCACGCTACATCGGTGCCTATTACCTGCTCGGCAAAACGATGTTGGAAGCGGACCAACCGGAGCTGGCGATTGATATGTTCCAGCGCGCGCTGAATGCCGACCCAGAACACCTGATGGCGCGCATCGGTCTGACGTTGGCCCATCAGCGCTTGAACAACCTCGACGCAGCGATCTGGAACTTGGAGCGCGCCATCGAACTCAATCCTGGCGATAAGGACCTGATCGATGAACTGCGCCAGCTTTATGGACGCCGCGATGGGTTCGAACCAGAACGTGTGCCACTCAACCGCGCCGGTCTCGCGCGTCTCTACATGCGCGGCAACAGGCCCGGCCGGGCCGTCGAAGAATTACGCGCGCTACTCGCAGAGAATCCGCAGCGCCTCGATCTACGCCTGGCCCTGGCGGAGGCGTACTGGCGCGACGATCAAATCGTCCAGGCGGCGGATGCCTGCCAGACACTTCTGGATGACGCGCAGTACTGTCTCAAAGCTAATCTGCTGTTGGGTGCCTTGTGGATCGACAGCGGGCAAGAGGAAGGGCAGACCTACCTCACTCGCGCCCAGGAAATCGACCTGGAGAACACACTTGCCAACGAGATGTTCGGTGCGGCTTCGCCCCTCAAACCGCGCGAAGTGAGTATAGAACACCTGACGTACAAACCCGACACACTGGACGTGGATCAGCAGGCCAGATGGTTCCAGAGGCTCGAAGCGGCATCCGTGAGTGTCAGCCCTGCCGCAATGCAACCCGAAATGACCGAGTCCGAAGCCCGTCTGGTCGATATTACCGCCGGGCTGGAAGCACAAATCGAGATCCCCGACTGGTTGCGCGAGCTAGGTGACGAGGAAGAAGGCGCACTCAGTTGGATGGCCGACATCAGCGTAGAAGCTGAGGCGGAGGAGCCCGTGTCTGAACCCATCGCCGAAGCAGAGATACCTGATTGGCTGCGCGAGGAGGAAGTCGAAGAAGCTGCCCCAGAATTGGAAATCGAAGGCTTCGAATTAGAAGAGGAACTCGGCATACCCGAGGCCGAGGGTGCGCCTGAAGCGGACGCGCTCGAAGCGGGCATTCCCGACTGGCTCAGCGAGCTAGAACCCACGGCCCAAGCTGAGGCCGGCGCGCCTCCCCAAGGCGCGCCCGAAGAGGGCATCCCCGACTGGCTGCAAGCCCTTCAACCGGCCGCCCCCGCCGAGGAGATTCCCCTGCCCGAAGAGGGTGCACCCGGAGCGGGTGCGCCCGGAGCGGGCGTGCCGGATTGGTTGCGCGAACTCAAGCCCCCGGGCGAAGTCGCAGAGGAAGTCGAAGGTGAACCCTTTCCTGAGGTCGCGCCCGCCGAAGAGGTCCCAGATTGGCTGCAAAGCCTCCAACCCGCCGCACCGGCAGAAGAAGCCGAGGCGGTTGTAGAGGACGAAGAAGAGCTGCCCGAATGGATGGAGGGCTTTGCAGGCGTGGGCGAAACCGCAGAAGAGGCCCTCGCTACTGAGGAGGGCGCCCTGCCGGATTGGCTCACCGAGTTCCAGGCCGAGGAGACTGCCGAAACCGCCGAAGCTGCCGCCGTCGCCCCCACTGAGGAAGCGCCCGAACCAGGCGCACCCGGGGCGGATATCCCCGATTGGCTCAGCGAACTTCCACCAGCCGCAGAGCTTGAAGCTGAAGCCGAAACGGTCGAGGAAGACCT
>JBNGDO010000011.1:6555-52817 GCA_049975385.1 Anaerolineae bacterium
GTCGCCGAGGGCTTCTTCGGATGGGAGGCATTCGGTGAGGAGATCACCGAGGTCGAAGCGCCTCACACTGGCGAAGAAGAAGTCAGCGCCCCGGCGCCTGCTGCTGGAGGAGAGATGCTTTCTGGTGATGATGCCCTCGCCTGGTTGGAGAGCCTTACCGCCGGCAAAGAAGAGGAACTTCGAGCACAGGCTGAGGCTGAAGCGCAGACTCGCGTTGCCGAAATCCTCGGTCACAAAGCCGCCGAACCTGAGACGGCTGTCGAAGAACCTGCGCCTGTTGTAGAAGAAGCGCCTGCCGCTGAAGACATCGCCGAGCTGGAAGCGTTCGGCGAAGAAGGCGAGGAAGGCGAAACCACGCCCGTTGAACTCGCAGAGGGCGAACTCGATTGGGAAAGTCTGGCAGAGCAACTTGAGGAAGCTGAAGGCACAGTCTCCACCGTGACCCCAACTGCCGAGGGTGAGGACGCGCTCGCCTGGCTCGAAAGTCTTGACGCGGGCGAGGCAGAGGAGTTCCTCACCGAAGCCGAAGAAGCCGCAGAGCTGGAATCGCTCGCCGAAGCCTCTGTGGAGGGTCTGGAGGAAGCGCCTGGGGCCGAAAGCTTCTTTGGATGGGAAGCGTTTGGCGAGGAAATCACTGAAGTCACCGCCCCTGCCGCCGAAGGCGATATGATGTCCGGCGATGACGCGCTTGCCTGGCTCGAAAGCCTCGCCGCGGGCAAGGAAGACGAACTCCGCGCCCAGGCTGAAGCGGAGACGGAGGCTCGCGTCGCTGAAATCCTGGGCCACAAACCCGAAGCAAAGCCCGTCGAACCGGAGCCGGTTATCGAAGAACCTCCGTTAGCCGCGGAAGAAGCCCCTGCCACCGAAGGGTTCTTTGGCTGGGAAGCGTTCGGCGAGGAAATCGCCGAAGTCGAAGCCGCAGCGCCCGTTATTGAAGAGGCCGTTTCCGGTGAGGTTGAAACCGTTGCCGAAGTTGCCGCTACAAGCGTTGCCGCTGAAGACGTCGCTGAAAGTAAGACTGAAAGCGCCGCTGAAAGCACCACTGAAAGTGGCCTTCTCTCCGGCGACGATGCGCTCGCCTGGCTCAGCAGTCTCGCCGCCGGTAAGGAAGAGGAACTCCGGGCCCAGGCTGAAGCGGAGACGCAGGCTCGCGTCGCCGAAATCCTGGGCCGCAGGCCAGAAGCACGCACCGAAGAGCCAACCGTCGAAGAGCCAGTTATCGAGGAACCGGTCGTGGAGGCCCCCATTGAACCTGAAGCCTTAGCCGCTGAAGTTCCCGTCGCCGAGGGTGATATGATGTCCGGCGATGATGCACTTGCCTGGCTTGAGAGCCTCGCCGCCGGAAAAGAAGAGGAGCTCCGTGCCCAGGCCGAAGCCGAAGCACAAGCCCGTGTCGACGAGATCCTGGGCCGCAAGCCCGAGCTCAAAGTCGCTGCGCCAGAGGAAACTGGCGTGCCGGAAGAACCCGCCGAGCCAGAAGTAGCTGGCCCCGTCATCGCGGAAGCACCCGCGCTCAGGCCGGCCGTCGAAGAAGCACCAGCAGAGACGGTCGAAGAAGTCGTCGAAGCACCACCGGAACCGGTCGCTGAAGCGCCACAGGTAGAGCCTGAGGCCGCGCCAGAGGAGGTACTCCCACAGGAGGGCATCGTCGTCGGGATAGAACCGGAAGAAGAAGCGGAATATGCCGAACTGCTGGCCCAGGCGCGCGCGGCGTGGAAAGCCGGTGACGTCGATGCGGCGCTGGAGCATTACAGCAAACTTATCCAGGCGGAAGCCGGACTGGATGACGTTATCGACGATCTGAAAGAGACGATCGCCGAACAACCGGATAACGCTATGCTTTACCAGGTACTCGGCGATGCTTACATGGCCAACGGCATGATCGACCAGGCCATCGAGATCTTCAACCAGGCAATGGGCCTGCTATAGACATAGCTATTGCATTCAAAGGGCGCACGAAACAAAAGTGCGCCCTTTAGTGTGAGTTTCGCACGATCGAAAATTCATAGATATGAACACCAGGGCAAGCCCTGGACCCGTTATCGCGGCAAGCCGCGAGGAATGTAACCCGAACGCGACTCTGTCGCGCATTCATAGTAAAGGAAAAAAACACAATGACAATCGACAAAGCCTTGATTAAAACTATCGCCACCACAGCCCCGACCTGCGATGATTTTGCTATCCTACAACCGGTTGAGATTGGCCGGGAGACACATTGCAATGAGTTGTTGCTCTTTGTGAAGCCGGAAATCTTCATGGTGAAAGACGTCGCCCAGATGGAAGCAGTGCTCGACCTCGTCTTCACCAAACTTGCAGAGTTCGAAGCCGTCGTAAGCGGCGTCGCTATAGTGGGCGGCAAAGTCCTCGAAGAAGCAGAAATTATGAACCGACATTATGGTTACATCAACCGGCTCTCGCGCTTCGCTTCGCAGATGGTGGACGACCCCGCGGGGGGCGCTGACGACCGGCAAAAGATCGCCGAGGCACTGGATATCCCCAATCTGGACGGCATCACCATCTACGGCGGGCACGAATACTTGAAAGCACACCCCGACGAGGATTGCTTTGCACTGGATGAGCTATGGTTCACAAAGAAATCAATCAAGATCAGGAGCGGATTTTACGTGCAACGTTACCACAAAGACGGCGAGGACTTCATCCTGGTCAACGGTTTTCACCCGGCGCAACTGATGCATTTCACCGATCCCAGCCACCGTATCGTGCTGGTGCTGATCCACGCAGACACGCCATGGGCCACGCTGCGCAACGAGATGGTCGGCGCGACGTTCCCGGAGAAAGCCGTCCCCCACTCTATCCGTGGCACGCTCTACGCTCACGCCGAAGACTACGGACTGGGGACGGTCAGCATCGCCAACAACGGTGTCCACCTCTCTGCCGGGCCGTTCGAGGGGTTGTTCGAGATCAATAACTTCTTCGGGGAGATTCTGGACCTGGACATCGAAAAGCATCCACCGCTGCTCCTGAAGAAGATGCTGGCGGCGGACCTGCCGATGCAAACCGCACTCAAGGCACTGGAGAACCCCATCGTCAGCGAGTCGCCCAAACCCACCGATCTCTTCACGGCGACGGAGGATGTGGACAGCGACGAGGCCGTCGCGCTCTGGAAACAGGCCAACGCCTGACCGCCACAAAACAAGACCGCGCAGTCGTGTGACTGCGCGGTCTTCGGTTAACCGACGGTAACTATCCAAACTTGTACGCGACGCCAAACCCACCACGCGGCAATGTCCATTCGATGTTCTCGTACGGGCATCCCACCCGGCAGCTTCCACACTCGACGCACGCCTGATACGCCACCTGAATCTTGCCGTCGTGGGCCAACGTGTAGACACCCACCGGGCAGAAGTCGATGCAGGGCTTGTGTTGGCAGCGCCCGCAGACCGCGTGATCCTTGATCTTGAGATGGGACTGCTCTTCGTCGATAAAGTACTTGAGCGAGACCAGTAGATCGTCCACGTACACATCGGGCAGGCTCTCTTTCAGGTCCTGCGGTAGTTCCTTTATACTGAATGCGTCTCCTGTTTTCATTACCATCCCATCACCGCCCTTCCCATAGAGAGCATATCGCCCACGGCCTTGAACAACTGCCGGCGACTGGTCAGACTCCCCAGGATATTTTTGAACAGCTTCTTCTTCGGCATCCCGTAGGCGCTGAAGAATTGGCCCAACGCGTCGTTGATGAAGCTCGGATACGCTTCCATAAACTCCGGGTGCGTTTCCAGGAAGCGGGCGAAGTTGCGATACTGCTTCATATCCTTGAGGATGAAGCGATCCTTCAGCCGCGCCTCGTACTGCGACAACGCCTGCTCGGAGAAATCGCCGCGCTTGTGCGCCTCGATCGCGGTCTCGGCGGCCAACTTTCCGGCGACGATCGCCATATTGGTGCCCTCCCAGTGCAGGGCATTGACCATCGAGGCTGCATCGCCCGCGATCATCGCCCCACCGGTGTACAACTTGGGCATATCGCGATACCCGCCTTCGGGGATCAGGTGCGCGCCGTACTCCATCAACTGCCCGCCCTTGATCAGCGGGGCAATCGCCGGGTGACTCAGATAGCGCTGCAAGACTTCATAGGGCTTCAGGCGATATTCGACAACTGCATCCAACATCATTCCCAGTCCCACGGAAACGCTCGTGTTGTTGGTGTAGACGAAGCCCATCCCCGGCAGGCCGAGCGAGACGTCACCCAGCACCGAAGCCGCCAACCCGTGATTCTCATCGGGCAGACCGAAGCGCGCGTTGATGGTGTCCATCGGCAGCGCGATGACCTGCTTGAACGCCAGCGCCATGTGCGCCGGCTCCAGGTCGTGATCGATCAAGCCTAACTTCTGCGTTAAGATGTTGTTGACGCCCTCGCACACGATGACGACCGGCGCGTAGACGTCGCCTTGCGGGCGGTCGGTTTTCACACCGATGACTTGCCCGGCGCTGTCGCGGATGAAGTCCACGACGGATGTTTTGGGGATCAGCAGCGTCCCTTCTTTCTGCGCCTGGTCGGCCCACCACACATCGAAGACCGCGCGCGACGCCATATAGGCATCGGCGGGTTCGGCGTCTAGCTTGCCGCCCTGCACCGTCATTCGCGTGAGGCCGCCGTCCTTCGAAAGCATCCAGAAGCCCGCCTCGGTGACGGGTCGCTCAAAGGGTGGCTTGCGCTCCATAAAGTCGGGCAGCACTTCGCCGATGGCGTGCGTGTAGATCGCGCCGCCGAAGTAGTTCTTGCCGCCCGCTTTCTGCCCGCGCTCGATCAGTGCGACGTTCAGGCCTGCGCGGGCCATCATCATGGCCGCCGCAGACCCGGCCAACCCCGCGCCGACCACGATCGCATCGAAGCGGATCTTTTCATCATTGGTGTTCATGCCAGAGCCTCCTTGCGCGCCTTGATGTCTTTGATCATTGCCGGGATCACCTCGAAGAGATCGCCCACGATGCCAACGTCGGCTACCTCGAAGATAGGGGCGTTAGGATCGGAGTTGATGGCGATGATGAAATCGGAGTTTTGCATCCCGACTTTGTGCTGCAAGGCCCCGGAAATACCCGCGGCGATGTAGAGCTTAGGCCGCACCGTCCGCCCGGATTGTCCTACCTGATGCGCGTAGCCGATCCAGCCCGCATCCACGCAGGGCCTAGATGCACCGACGACGCCACCCAATTCGTGCGCCAGTTCCTCGATCAACTTGAAGCCTTCGGGCGTGCCCAGGCCGCGCCCGCCGGAGACGATGACGTCCGCATACTCGATGTCGACGCTCTCAGCCTGCTCGTGGATAAATTCCAGGATGCAGGCTTCGGTATCTTTCTCGTCCAGCGGGACTTCCTCGCGAACGATTTCCCCAACAGCCTCCGGATTGTAAGGGGGCATCGGGAACACGCGCGGGCGCACGCTCGACATCTGCGGGCGGTGTTTGCGACAAAGGATGGTTGCCATAATGTTGCCGCCAAACGCGGGACGGGTCGCCAGCAAGAGTCGCTGCTTGGCCCCCTTCACCTCACCCATTTCCAATCCCGTACAATCGGCGGTCAACCCGGTGCGCAACGAGGTCGCCACCGCGCCGGCCAAGTCGCGGCCCAATGTCGTCGCGCCAATGAGCAGGACTTCCGGCTCATACTTGCGCACTACGCCCACGATGCATTTGTAGTACGGGCAGTTGCGGTAGTTTTCCAGTTCCGGCTCGTCCACCAGATAAACGCGCTCTGCGCCATACTTGATGGCCTCCTGCGCGATGCCCTCGACCTGGTCGCCCAAGAGGATACATTCGACGTGAACGGTATCACCGGCAGCATCGGCCTCTTCCTTGACTTCAGAAGCAAGCCGGCTGGCGACGCCCAACAGTTCCCAGGAAACCGGATGCGCTTTACCTTCTTCCTGCTCGATAAAAACCCAGAATCGGCGCGCGCTCATTTCGCACCTCCCAAAACGGATGTGAGGATGCCAACAGCGTCGGCCTTGGCAAACGCCGTCGCAACGGCAGCGTCCACACCGACCTCGCGGCTGTTGATTTTCTCACCGGCTTCGGGCAGCGGCGGCGTTCCCATCTTGAAGACCACGGTGGGCGAACCGCGCACACCGACGTATTCCGCATCGAAGATTCCCGCGCCCTCCATCGTCAAAACTTCCGGTTCGTAGCGCAGCGAGCGAATGAGATCGGGCAGCGGCGCAAAAGGTACGGCGGCGATCTCCTTTTCGCACGTCACCAGCGCGGGCAGCGGCGCTTCGACGACCTCTGTCCAGCGCTCGGTCTTGCGCTCGACGACGATTTGGCGCTTGGCGAGATCGATGTCGCGGATTTTGACCGCGTAGGTGATGATCGGCAGGTCGAGCCGTACCGCCACCCCCGGCCCCACCTGGGCCGTATCCCCGTCGATCGCCTGCTTGCCGAAGAAGACTACATCGATAGGGTCTTTCTCGTGGATCATCTGGATCACCTGGGCAAGCACGTAAGAGGTTGCCAGGGTATCCGCACCGGCAAACTTACGATCGGAAACGAGGTAACCTGCGTCGGCTCCCAGTTCGACGGCTTCACGGATCGTCACCGTGAACGAGGCCGGCCCCATCGACACCACCGTCACCTTACCGCCGAGTTTACGCTTCCACTCTACGGCAGAGGCCAACGCGTGCGCGTCGTAAGGGTTCATGATCGCCGGCACGCCCTCCCGCACCAGATTTCCCGTGTCGGGGTCAATGCGGATGTTGGTCGTGTCCGGCACCTGCTTAACGGCAACAAGTGCGTGAAACAAATTCCACCTCCTTATGAATTACGAATAACGAATTACGAATCAGAAAACTGGGATTTTCGGCGGATCCCGTTTCTAGCGCATCAGTGACGCGGGGCAAACTGCGGTTCGATGATCTCGCCGTTGCGGATGGCGACGCCGTTGCGCAAAGCGTCGTTTTGCGCGCAGGCTGAGACCGGCCCCATGGTGGTGATGTGTTGGATGTAGGACCAGGCCGCGTTGTTGAACGCGTGCGTCGATGTGCGCGGCACACCGCCGGGCACGTTGGGGACGCAGTAATGCACCACATCTTCCTCGATATAGGTGGGATTGTCGAAAGAGGTCGCACAGCTCGTCTCCGCACAACCGCCATGATCGATGGCAAAGTCCATAATGACCGCGCCCTTGCGCATCGTGCGCAGCATCTCGCGGGTGATGACGACCGGCGCGCGTTTGCCCGGATCGCGCACCGCGCCAATGACCACATCGGCAAAGCGCGTGGTGTAAGCCACGTTGAAGTCGTGATCGATCATCGTCGTCACACGGCCCTGGAAGTACTCCTCCAGATAGCGCAGCCGGTCCAGCGAGCGGCTGAGAATGAAGACCTTCGCGCCCAACCCAACGAAGGCACGCGCGGCGTTCATGCCCAATGTCCCACCTCCGAGGATCACCACCTCACCGGCAGAGACGCCCGGCGCGCCGTTCAACAACACGCCGCGCCCCCCGTTGGTACGCATCAGCAGCGTTCCAGCAATGTATGGTGCCAGGCGCCCGGCAATTTCGCTCATCGTTTTGAGGATAGGGAAGTCGCGGCCATCTTTGGAGATCATCTCGTAGGCAATAGCCGTCACCTTGTGTTTTTTGAGCTCTTCCACCTCTTCCTGGGGCATCGACATCAGCCCAAGGAAACACATAAATGTCAGGCCGACGGGCATCCACGTAATCTCCTCCAACGTGGGCCGCAACGCTTTGAGCACCAGCGAACTACTGGCGTAGAGCTCTTCACCCGTCGGTACCAGCGTCGCGCCCATACGCTCATAGTCGTAATCGTCGAAACCGGCCCCAGAGCCAGCGCCCACTTCCACATAACACTTGTGACCGGCCTTCGTCAACAAACCGACACCGGCTGGCGTCAATCCAACGCGCTCTTCGCCACAGAGTCGCTCCTTAGGAATGCCTATGTTCATACTTCCGCTCCTTTGAAATAGTCAGTTAATCTTTAGTCCGATAGTCACATAGTCTCAATAGATCACAAAATGCTCCGAGAGGATCGCCAGACCCCCGTTCTGGTCTGGATCTGGCAATCCAGACCAAGCAAAATTAGATCTACTGAGTCTTCAAAAATCACTGCCGTAATCGTGTCATTGGATGGTGGCAACGCCGTCAGCCGGATGCGTGGCGTAGACGGCGGGCTGTTTGTCAAAACGCTCGTCGTAGACTTTGACAATGTGCGCTTCGAATTCGGGAACGGCAGCTTCGGCCACAAGGGCGATCGTACACCCGCCAAATCCCGCGCCGGTCAATCGCGCACCATAGCAGCCGGAGACTTCCACTGCCGCCTCGACCAGCGCGTCCAACTCCGGCGCGCTCACCTCGTAATCATCGCGCAGGCTGCGATGGCCTTCGACCATCAACGCGCCGGCCGCGTCGATATCGCCCGCATGGAGCGCGCGGGCAAACTGTACAACCCGGTCGTTCTCCGTGACGACGTGCCGCGCGCGCCGGTACACGACTTCCGGGAGATCGCGGCCAAACTGCTCCAACTGGCGCAGCGACACATCCCGCAAAGCCTGGATCTCCGGCAGGTTAGTCTGTAAATGGCCCACCGCCTGCTCACACTGTGCCCGGCGCACGTTGTACTCCGACGCCGCCAGTGAACGGCGCACCATACTGTCGGACACGACGATGGCGACGCCCTCCGGCATCGGGAAGTAGCGTCGTTCCAGCGAGCGTGAGTCGAGCATCATGGCGTGACCGGCCTTGCCGCACGCGCTGATCATCTGGTCCATGATACCGCAATTCACGCCCACGTACTGGTTCTCCGCTCTCTGGCACAACAACGCCAGATCGGAAAGCGAGATATCGAAGTCTCCCAGCGTGGACCACGCAAAGGCAAAAGCCAGCTCAATCGCTGCCGAGGACGACATCCCTGCGCCGACCGGCACATCAGAAGCCAGCACCGCGTTGATCGGGGAAGGTTGAAGTCCGCGCTCGAGGAAGGCCCACAAAACACCTTTAGGATAATCCCCCCAACCGCCCACTGAGGATGGCGGTTCCATAGTCGAGAAAACCGCTTCATCGTTTTTGATATCGAGTGCGCGCACCGTCGTCAACGATTCCTTGGCCACACCGACCGCCAGCCACGCCGCCTGATCGACGGCGACCGGCAACACGAACCCGTCGTTGTAATCGGTGTGCTCGCCGATGAGATTGACCCGGCCCGGCGCACGCACCACCAGTTCCGGCGGCTGCTGGAAACGGGCGTTGTAAGATTGTTTTACCCTTCTATGTAATTCGTGTTCGGCCATAAGTCCCCCTTTTGGTAGACAGTAGACGGTAGACGGTAAACGGGGGACTTGCGATAGCAAGCCCTGTCTACTGTCCACTGTCTACCGTCTACTGTGAATCCGTTTCCGGCAAGATGCCGTTGCGCGCCAACACCGCCAGCACTTTGGCGCGGTCGGTAGCGCGAATGAGCGCCATCCCATTACCCAGTGACTCGCGGATAAATTGCCGCAGCGCCGGCTGCTCGAACACTGCCGGATCAGGCGAGCGCAACAACCACACCTGCTCCAAGCGTACCGGCTCGCCGCCCTGATAGGCGCTCTCGATGGCGGCGCGCAGATGCGCCGGGAGCGCCTGTCCGGTCGCCTCTTCGAGAAATGCCAGGATGCGCGCAACCGGGATGCGCTGCTGGCGCGCCAATGTCAAAGACGCGGGTGTAAGCCGGTAACGGTAATCCTCGTCCCACGCCAACGGCTGCGCGATCCGCCGCACCTGAAAACGTGCGTAGCGGCAACGCAGCGGTACGGCAATCACGCCATCCTCGCTCAAGCGCAGTGGTAGCGGGTCCGGCACAGCCGGGGGGTCACCAAGCTCCAACAATGCCGCGCCGGCGATGCTCAGACGAAAATGCGTGGGCTCACTACTCGACGTATCGCTTCCTAGATCGACCATCCCCAACCAGAAAAGCGGACCGGTCAGCACAAAAGCGATCCACGCGCCTTCGACGGCGTCCCAAGCCTCAATGCCGCGCAAGGGCTTTTCGGTCACCGCGTCGCGCAGGACCCAGGCATCGTAATCTCCATCCGGGCGCAGAAAGTCCATATTCTGTTCGCGCACAAAAGCGACAAACTCCGCCAGGGTGTACCAGGTATCTGGCGCGCAGTGGCACAAAAAATCGAGAAACACCTGGCGAACAAAACGCGGTTCGGCAGGCCATTCGCGCATCGGATCGAGACGCAGCGTGGGAACAGCAGCAAGATCATTCCAGCGAGCGCTTTCCATCCACGCGCGGGCCAGTGCCGCCCACTGCGACCAGGCATCCGCTTGCAACCACGCCAACATCGGGTCGACCACCGGGCGCAGCGTCTCTTGTTCATCACGCTGGAGCCACCCCAGCTCTAGCGCCAATGTCTCGAGCAGGGCACTTGCCTTTGGTAGACGCATCCACGCCGTCTTTTCGTCCGCCACGACCGAACCGAGCGTCTCCATTTGCAGCGCCGCGAACAACGTCACCAGGTCATCGGCTAAGTCATCGGTCCCTAGGACCTGGTGCGCGGGCGGTGTCGACGACGACGGCGGCGTGATTTCCAACGGTGCGGGGATGGGCATATACAGCCCCAACTCTTCCGGCACAAACGCCATTTCCACCTGACCAACAGGCCACGCCGCAAAAGCGCGCTGCACCAACCCCAGATACCACAAGCGCTCGACCGCCGAGACCGGTGTGCGCCACAGTTCCTCACGTTCCAGGCGCCCCGGTCCGACGGCACGGAGTTCTCCCCAGCGACGGGTGAAGATAGCCCAGGGCAATGCCCCACCCCGCCGCAACAGATCATCCAACGCCGCGCGTGCGTCGGCATCAAGATCAGCAAGGATGCCCTCCACAGCTTCGGCGTGCACCATCGCGTCCGCCAGTTCAGCCGCGACATCGGATTTACGTTCGGCGATTAACGGTATGTCCCACTGTTGGGCAATCACCTGCAGACGCGCCAGGTCGCTGTCGAGAAGCGTTTGATAGAGTGTGCGCAAGGCCATTTTCGATAACCGAAAGCAAATGAGCGTTTTAACGTTGGAACGTCACCAAACTGACGTGCGAATGAATTGACGGACCATAACGTACAAACTGATTATATCTATAGTAGCAGAAGGCGCAACCTATCACTTGTCCTTAGATCATAAACCAAGGTAACATTTACTACAGAGGAATGATCTTGAGACAACTCGACTAAAGACAATTTAACATTTTTTTGGAGGCATAGCATGAAACGACTACTTTCTGGCAATGAAGCCTTTGCCCTGGGCGCGTGGGAGGCGGGCGTGCAGTACGCCTCGGCCTACCCGGGGACGCCCTCCACGGAGATTCTCGAAAACTTCGCGCGCTATCCCGGCATCAAAGCGGAGTGGGCGAGCAACGAGAAGGTGGCGTTGGACAACGCCATCGGCGCGTCGTTCGGCGGGGCACGCACCATCGCCGTGATGAAGCACGTCGGCGTAAACGTTGCTGCCGACAGCCTGATGTCGGTATCGTACACGGGGGTGAAGGGCGGTCTGGTGCTAATCAGCGCCGACGATCCCGGCGCGTTCTCCTCGCAGAACGAGCAGGACAACCGCCAGTACGCGCGCTTCGGCAAGTTCCCGTGCTTCGATCCCGCCGACAGCGAGGAGGCCCGGCAGTTTATGGGCGTGGCGCTGGACCTGAGCGAGCAGTTCAAAACGCTGGTGTTGATGCGCTCGACCACAAGACTCTCGCATTCCAAGTCCGCCGTGGAAGCGACCGTGCCCGAAAAGCGCGAGTTCCAACCCCTCCCGCCGTTCGAGCGCGAGGCAGAAATCACCCGCGTTATCCTGCCTGCCATCGCACGGGTGCGGCATCCGGTCATCGAACAGCGGCTGCTGGATATAAGACAATGGGCCGAGACGACGGCGTTCGAGCTGGGCGTCAACCGCGTCGAATGGAACGACAAGGCGCTCGGCATCGTGACCAACGGCATCGCCTACCAGTACGCGCGCGAGGTGCTGCCCCACGCCTCCATCCTCAAGTTGGGGATGAGCTACCCGCTGCCGTTGCAGGCCATCCGCGACTTCGCCGCGCAAGTGGAGACGCTCATCGTGCTCGAAGAACTCGACCCCTTCATCGAAGAGCAACTGAAAGCCGCCGGCATCGCCGTCACCCACGGCAAAGACATCTTCCCCCTCTGCGGCGAACTGACCCTGGCCAACGTGCGACAGAGCGCGGTAAAGGCAGGCTTGAATCATGAATCACGAATCATGAAACAAGATTCACGATTCATGATTCATGATTCTCCGATTACCGTTCCCCCCCGCCCGCCTGCGCTCTGCCCCGGCTGCCCGCATCGCGCCTTCTTCTATACGCTGAGCCGCAACAAACGCAAGACCGTCATCTCCGGCGACATCGGCTGCTACTCGATGGGGGTGCTCCCCCCCTTCGAGGCGATGGATATGCTGATTTCGATGGGCGCGAGCGTCGGGATGGCACACGGCTTCAAGCAAGCTGGCGGGCAAGAAGGCGTCGTGGCGACTATTGGCGACAGCACGTTCTTCCACGCGGGCATGGCGCCGCTCGCGTCCGCCGTCTACAACAAGGCCAACATCGTCGTCGCCATCCTCGATAACCGCATCACCGCGATGACGGGCCAGCAACACAATCCCGGCACCGGCACGACGCTCCAGGGCGAGGAAGGCGAGCACATCGACATCGCTGCAGTAGTACGGGCGCTGGGCGTCACCTACGTCGAAGAGGTGAATGCCTGGGACGTGAACGCGATGAACAAGGCGCTGCAGGCCGCGCTCAAGCACGAAGATGGCCCGGCGGTGCTCATCGTGCGCGGGGCGTGCGTCTTTACGCCGCACTTCCACTACCAGCCGCGCATGGAAGTCGATCTCGAAAAGTGCGTCGCCTGCGGCGCGTGTTTCCGCGTCGGCTGCCCGGCGATTCTCAAAAGCGAGGAGATCTACCCGACGAATAACAAGCCAAAGTCGTCCATTGATCCGCTGCTGTGTACCGGCTGTACCGTCTGTATGCAGGTATGCCCAACTCAGGCAATTGCGCCTATTGAAGAAATGTAGATGCAAGGTGTATAATATAAAGAAAACAACTTCGAGGTAGCAACTGAACCGAGGTGACCTATGCAAACAGCAGAAACCATACAGTATAGAACGGTAGTCGAGCAAGTGAAAACATGGCCGGCCGATGAACGTCTGGCTCTGGTACAAGATATCCTCCGCACATTGAAATCCCAAATAGTCACACCAGACCGCCAAGAAGGAACCCTAGGCAAAGCTCTAGGACTTCTGACTTCGCAATATCCCGCGCCAACAGATAACACCGTTCAACAATGGCTTCATGAACGTCGTATGGAGAAATACGGCTAATGGAAGTTTTGCTGGATACCAATGTCGTTCTCGATGTATTGCTGAATCGTGAACCTTGGGTTAAATCAGCAAGCATCATTTGGCACGCCATTGATGAAAAGCGTGTCACCGGCTACATAGCAGCCTGTACACTTGCTGACATTGCCTATATCGCACGCCGGTTGAAAGACCGGACAACGGCGCATGTTGCACTGGACCTCTGTTTGCAAACATTCGAGATTTGTCCGGTAGATCGGCGCACAGTGGACGAAGCTATGCAACTACCAGGCAAGGATTTCGAGGACAATATCCAAATTGCCTGCGCAATATTTGCCGGCGTTTCAGCCATTGTCACACGTGACAACGCCGGATTTCAAGCAACCACAATACCGGCTTTGTCTCCCGACGAATTCGTGGAGACTTATCTTCTATAAACACGGCTTTCGCCCAGGGAGGGCTGATGATTGATCACATGAATTTTCTTTTTGTCGGTGTCGGCGGGCAAGGTGTACTCACCGCATCGGATATCGCTGCCCAAGTCGGTCTCGACCTGGGCCTGGACGCGAAGAAGTCCGAAGTCCACGGCTTCGCGCAGCGCGGCGGGGTGGTGGAAAGCCACATCCGCTGGGCGCCCAGTGTGGGATCGCCGACGTGCGAGGCAGGGACGGTGGACGTGCTACTCTCGTTCGAGCTGCTGGAAGCCGCCCGCTGGCTCGACTACCTCAAACCGGGCGGCGTCGTCATCGTCAACCGGCAGAAACTCACGCCGATGTCGGTCAGCGTGGGCGACGCCGTCTACCCAGAAGAGGATACGATCCTCACGGCGCTGAAGCAACACGCGGGCCGGGTCATCGCCGTGGATGCGCTGCCGCTGGCGGAACAGGCCGGCAATCCCCGCACGGTGAACACCATTATGCTCGCGGCGCTCTCGACGTTGCTGGAAACGGACCCGGCGATCTGGGAGACCGCGATCCTGCGCCGCGTTCCGTCGAAGTACGCGGACGTGAACAAAGTCGCGTTCCGGTTGGGGCAGCAGGCGGCGCAGGGGTAGTGTCAACAGAGCACTGCTCACCGTCCCCGTCTCGGGGACGGGCTACTGCGCTGTGGCGGGCCTTTGCGCCCCCGTCTCGGGGACGGGTTATTGCGCATAGCGCGCCTTTTGCGCCCCCGGGGACGGGGGCGCAGAGCATAAGCAGGGGGGCGCAGAGCAAGAGACCGGCCCAACCGCGAAGGCTGATCGCTGACGGCTGAAAGCTGACCGCTATCCGCTACACCGTCGTCACCGGCCTGCACTGCAACAGGTACAACCGCCCCTTTTGATACGCGCACTCCAGGTCCACGGGCCAACCCTGGCTATTTTCGAGCGTGCGCGCGAGGTCGGCTAAGGCTCTGATTTGCGCGTTGTCGAGCACCGGTTCACGCTGCATACAGCCGGGCACGGGGACTTCGCGCGTTCCCTCAGGGGTAGCGACGGTCATACAGGTCTTCTCGGCGATTTGGCGCGAGAGGATGTGCAGGCCGCGCTTGCGGACGACGTACAGATCGGGCGTCACCGTCCCGCCGACGAGGCTTTCCCCCAGTCCCCACGTCGCATTGATGACGACGCGGTCCCGCGCGCCCGTGCGCGGGTCGGCGCTGAAGACGACGGCGGAAACATCAGCGACCACGAGCTGCTGCACGAGCACCGCCACGTCCGCCTCTTCCGGCAGGCCGAGCGCCCGGCGGTAGGATTGCGCGCGCGGCGTCCGCCCGGAGGCCAGGCAACGGCGCACGGCTGCCGCCACCGCGCCCGGCCCCGTCACGTTGAGGAAGGTGTCGTGCAATCCGGCGAAGGACGTTTGCTGCCCGTCCTCATCGACGGCGGAAGAGCGCACGGCGACGCGCACTTCCGGCGTCCCGCAGCGGGCGGCGAGGACGGCGTAAGCCGCGACCAGTTCGTCGTAGAGGTCGGGAGAAAGGCCACGCGGCCCCGGCTTCTCCGGCGTAAAGCAGAAGCCCGGCGGCACAGGATGCGTCTCCGCCAGCTTCCCCAGATTCGCCGCCTTCCCGCCAACCAACGCCGCATCCCGACAATCGGGATTTTCCAGCCAGTGTATCGTGTTCATCGCATCCTCCTCATCATAGTAATTAGTGATTGGTAATCGGGGATTAGGGATTGGTGATCAGGGCAATCTGTTCACCGATCACCAGTTACCGATTACCAATCCCCGATTACCCGTTACCACTCATGCAACAAACCTCACAATACCTTGATCGCCGTCCACTTCGATCATCTGCCCATCGACGATGCGAGTGGTGGCGTCGCGGGTACCAACGACGGCGGGGATGCGGTACTCGCGGGAGACGACGGCGCCGTGCGAGAGCAGGCCGCCCGCGTCGGTGACGACGGCAGCGGCGGTGAGGAACAACGGCGTCCATGGCGGCGCGGTCGTCGTCGTCACCAGGATGTCGCCGGGTTGCAGGCGGTGGGCTTCAGCCAACGAGCGGATGACGCGGGCCGGGCCGCGCACTTTACCCGGCGACCCGGCCTGCCCGCGCAGTTGGCCCGGTTCCGCAGCGGGCAACGGCGCTTCGGCAACCAATCCACCGATGTAGCGTAGCATCCGGCGCGCATCCGGTGAGTAAAGATGAACGGGTTCGACGGGGCGCGTGCCCAGCTCCGCAGGTTCGGGATAGGCGGCCCAGTGCTCCGCCTGCACCCGGCGGCTGGTCGCGAGGTCGCGCCGGTCGAGCGTAGGGTCGGCGAGCATCTCGCGCAGTTCGGGCAGCGTGAGGTAGAAGACATCGCTCGAATCGTCGAGGCAGCCAGTAGCAACGAGCCGCTTGCCACACGCGTGGATCAGCCGGTGCACCCAGCCAAAGCCGTTGAAGTCGATATAGTAGGTGTGATTTTCGGTGAGCACCAGCGCGATCTGCGCCGCGTCAAGGAGCTGCTCAAAGCGGTCGATGACGGGCTGTGGATAGCCCGCCAAGTCGTAACGGGCCTGGGCAATGGCGGCTTCACGCTCGGCGGCGGCGAACGTTAGTTCAGCACGTAAATCGCGGTCGGGTTGCATCAAGTAGTTCTTGAGATTGTTGATGACTGGCGTGGGATCGTCCTCCCAACTGGGGTAGCCCCAATCCCACAAGTTGCTGCGCCGGCCATAGATGGTGAGGAACCCACGCAGTTCGTCCAGAAAGTGCCGTCCTTCTGCCGACGCTTCGAGTGCGTTCCACACCTCGGCCGCAGGGCGTTCGAGCAGCACGCGGAAAACCGTCGGTGTAGCTTTGGCGAGGTCGCGCAAGTGCCACAGCGCCCGCCCGATTTCGAGCGTCTTGTTGTCGAAGCCCTGCAACAAGCGATGGGCGTCGAGTGTGGTCTCGCCGGGGAAGAGGTCGCAGTAGAAGGTCTCGAACGCGTCGATGGCGAACCACATCGGCGGCCCCATCAGGTAGTGGATTTCGTAAAGGTGCGAGACACGCGGCAGGCTGTCTTCCAGGTGAACGCGCAGCGCGTCCAGGTCCGCCGCTTCGAGGTCGAACGCGGCCCAGAACGCCCAGTCGTCGTCCAAGGCGGGCCGCCACTCATCCTCCCAGATGCGGCGCAACTGCGAAACGACGGCCCACACCTTCTCGCGGTAGCGCCGGGCGCGGGATTCAACTTCCTCCGGCGCGCCGGTGAAGGGGACGAGGTGGGCGTAGCTGTAGGTGTTGATCGTAGCGTAGCAGCGCTTCACGACGGCTTCATCGTAGACGTTGGAGGTGCGGGTCAGGGCCTCCGTCGCGGTGAGCGCCGCCACGCTGTTGAACATCGGCGTGAGGGGATCGGGCATATGTTCGCGGTCGCGCGTCCAGTGGTATTGCGCGTCGTCGGGATTCGCCCATACCACCGGGAAATCCGGGGGCGGAACAATCGGCGTGCTGGTAGTCGTCAGGTTTGTGTTCATCGTAGGCTCCTTTCGGTTAGTCGGGTAGTCGTTAGTCGGATAGTCGAGATTCTGTTTTGGTTACATCTTTATCGTAGACGAAGTTGGGCGTGGGGGCTATGACGCAGGTCACATCTACCGCCCAAATTGGGCGCTCACGCTCACCGTCCCCGTCTCGGGGGCGGGCATTGCCAGGATCCAGGCAAGGTTCCACGTAACGCGCCCCCGGGGACGGGGGCGCAGAGCAAATTGAGCTAAAGCCCTGTAGCCCTCTCTTGGAGGAACTTGACAGCAAGGGCACTTGGCGCTATCCTGACCGGTATCCAATCAATGACTTTGGACTATATCACGGAGGTTTTATGACCGTCAGCGAATTCACCGTCAAGCAGCAGTGGCAGTCCAACCGCAGCAGTGCCGCGCGTTGGATCTTCTCCCACACATGGCGTCACTGGTGGATCATCCTGGCGATGCTCGTGGGGGCACTCGGCAACGCGTTGCTGGCTGCGATCACTCCCCTGCAGACAGGGCGCGCCTTCAACGCGGTCAACGCCACACCGCCGGACCTCAAGACACTCGGCAACGCGGCGCTGCTCATCGCCCTCATTGGGGTAGGACGCGGCCTGGGGTTGCAACTGCTGCGCAACTTCGCCGCCGAGACGTTGGGCCAGCGATTGGAGCGCGACATCCGCGACGAACTCTACGCCAACCTCATCGGCAAAAGTATGGGCTTCCACGACGCGCATCCTACCGGTGATCTTATGGCGCGCGCGACAAACGATGTACGCGAGATCAACTTCATGTTCAATCCCGGCCTGAACATGGTCATCGGATCGGCCAACTTTTTGATCATGCCGCTGATCGTCGCACCGACAATTCACGCACAACTGGTCCTGGCGCCGATCATCTACCTGGTCGCCTACGCCTTCGTGGTGTCCGCCTACCTGCGCCAACTGCGCCCGGTCTCCGAGGCGGTGCGCGCGGAGTTTGGGCAGGTGAATACGGTGCTCGCTGAAGCCATCGAGGGTGTGGAGACAGTGAAAGCGGCCTCGCAGGAGACCTACGAGATCGGACGGTTCCGGCGCGCGCTCAATCGCTGGACAAGCGCCTACATCGGGCAGGCTGACATTGAAGCGCGGTTCCTGCCACTGCTCCTGCTGGCCCTGCTGACGTCGGGGGGCTTGCTTCACAGTCTGCTGCTGTTCCGCGCCGGGCAGATCCAGGTCGGCGATGTCGTCGCCTACGTCGGATTGTTGATGCTGTTCGGATTTCCGACATTTGCAGGCCAGTTCGCTTACACGCGCGTCGCGGCGGGGATGGCGAGTGCGCGGCGCCTGCTAGAAGTGATCAACGCGCCGACCGACCTCGACCAGAATCTCGGCGGGCACGCGGCCCCCGTTCGCGGCGCGGTGACGTTCGAGGACGTGGCGTTCTGCTATAAGCCGCCGGGCGAAGGGTGCGAAATCGAGGTGGAAACCACGACACTGGAAAACATCAGCTTCCACGTGGAACCGGGACAGACCGTCGCCATCGTCGGGCAGACCGGCTCCGGCAAGTCCACCATCGCCAAGCTGATCAACCGCATCTACGACGTGGACGAAGGACGCGTGCTGGTGGATGGCGTGGATGTACGCGACTGGAACCTGGAATCGCTGCGGCAGCAGGTGTCGATCATCGAGCAGGACATCTTCCTCTTCTCGCGCACGATTGCGGAGAACATTGCCTTCGGGCAGTTGCACGACTCAGAGCTGGCGCTGGCGTCTCAGGCGCAAATCGAGGCCGCCGCGCGCGCGGCGCAGGCGCACGAGTTCATCACCGGGTTCGCGGACGGCTACGACACCGTCGTCGGCGAACGCGGCGCGACGCTCTCCGGCGGACAACGCCAGCGCGTGGCCCTGGCACGCGCGTTCCTCACCGATCCGGCGATCCTGATCCTCGACGACGCCACCAGCGCCATCGACAGCGCGACCGAGGATCGCATCCAACGCGCCATCGAGCGCGCCGCCGCCGGCCGCACGACGTTCCTTATCACCCACCGCCTGTCGCAGATCCGCTGGGCCGACCTGATCATTGTGATGAAGAAAGGCCGCATTGACGCCATTGGGTCGCACGAGGAATTGATGGAAACATCTGAGGCATACCGGAATATTTTCGCCAGATATGAGTAGACGGTAGACAGTAGACAGTAGACGGGAGGGGAGAGGGGGTGCAGAGATATGGGGAAAGTTGAGCGGTTTCAGGATTTGGAGGTATGGCAGAGGGCGCACCAGTTGGTGTTAGGGCCTAACCTCACAGATCCTTGCACAGCGAGCAAGAAAACGGGCGGCGAAAGCCTATTTGGCTCCGGTTTATCCGGGTTAGGGGTTTACAAGATAACGCGAACGTTTCCGGCGGAAGAACGATTTGGGCTGACTTCGCAGCTGCAACGAGCGGCGGTGTCTGTCCCAGCTAATATCGCAGAGGGGTTCAAACGGCTCGGGAAAGCGGAGAAAGCGCGCTTTTACAACATCGCTGGAAGAAGTGAAGTACTATTTCATCCTGGCGAAGGATTTGGGGTACATTGCCGACAACGGCCAATTGCTGACGGACGCAGAAACCGTCAGCCGAATGTTGTATCGACTCAGGGAGTCAGTAGCCAGTAGCCAGTAGACGGCAAACGGGGTTTCTTCCCCTGTCTACCGTCTACTGTCTACCGTCTACCATCGGAGGAATAATGGGCTTTTTCTACGGCTTAAATCAGGAAGCGTACGACCGGCAATACAGCGACAAGGAATTGTTGCAGCGCATTTTCCTCTATTTCAAGCCGCACACGGCGAAGATGGTGCTGGTGGCGGTGATCACCGTGGCGAGTTCGCTGCTGGGGGTGCTGCCGCGCATCGTGCTGGCGTGGGGCGTGGATCAGTTTGCACCGAATCCGCAGCAGTTGGGGCTGATGCTCGGCCTGGCGGCGGTCATTTTGACGTTCGGCGTGGTCGATTGGGCGAGCAACTGGGTATCGCGCCGCATCCTAGCGCGCATCATCGGCGACATTATGCAGACGTTGCGCGATGACGCTTTCGCCGCTTCGATGCGTCACGATATGTCGTTCTTCGACGAGTTCCGCTCCGGGCGCATCATCAGCCGCATCACGACCGACACGGAAGAATTCTCGCGCATGGTGCAACTCGTCACCAACCTGATCGGGCAAGTGCTGCAAATCGTCATCCTCTTCGGCTACATGTTCAGCATCTCGTGGCGGCTCACGCTGATGATCCTGGGCTTCATCCCGCCGGTGCTGCTGGTCGCCCTCAGCCTGCGACGGCTGGCGCGCAAAGTGACCCGCGAGGGCTTCCGGGTGATGGCGGAGGTCAACGCGGCGATCCAGGAGGCGGTGACGGGCATCAGCGTCGCCAAGAACTTCCGCCAGGAGGCGACGATCTACGACGAGTTCAGCGCCGTAAACCGGCAAAGTTACGGCGTGAACCTGCGGCGCGGGTACGCGCTGTCGCTGAGCTTCCCGCTGCTGAACGGGCTTTCGGGCATCGGCTCCGCGCTCGTCGTCTACTTTGGCGGGATGGCAGCCGCCGCCGCGACGATCAGCGTGGGCAACTGGTACCTCTTCATCACCAGCATGGACCGCTTCTGGTTCCCGATCCTCAACCTGTCGTCGTTCTGGAGCCAGTTCCAGGGCGGGCTTTCGTCGGCGGAGCGCGTTTTCGCCCTCATCGACGCCGAACCGACGGTGCAGCAGACGGCGGAGGAGCCGGTGACGCAGCTCCAGGGCGAGATTGCGTTCGACGACGTGCGCTTCCGCTACACCGAGCAGGAGCAGGTGCTCGACGGCTTCACCCTGCACATCCAGCCCGGCGAGAGCGTGGCGCTGGTGGGGCACACGGGCGCGGGCAAGAGCAGCATCGCCAAGCTGATCGCGCGCTTCTACGAATTCCAAGGTGGGCGCATCCTTATCGACGGGCGCGACATTCGCACGTTCGACCTGCACACCTACCGCCAGCACCTGGGCATCGTCTCGCAGATGCCCTTCCTCTTTTCCGGCACGGTCGCAGAAAATATTCGTTACGGGCGGATGGACGCCACGGACGAGGAAATCCTGGCGATTGCACGGCAGGTGGGCAATGGCGAATGGTTGGACACATTGCCCGACGGCCTCCAAACAGACGTGGGGGAGCGCGGCGCGCGGCTTTCGATGGGGCAGCGCCAGCTCGTTGCGTTGATGCGCGTGCTCGTGCAACGCCCGGCGATCTTCATCCTCGACGAAGCCACCGCCAGCATTGACCCCTTCACAGAGATGCAGATTCAAGACGCGACGAACCTGATCCTCAAGCAGAGCACGTCGATTCTCATCGCGCACCGCCTTTCGACGGTCCGCGCCGTGGATCGTATCATTGTGTTGAAGGAAGGCGCGATCATCGAAGAGGGCAGCCACGAATCGCTGCTCGCGCAAGGGGGGCATTACGCGGAACTGTACAACACGTATTTCCGCCACCAATCGCCGGATTACCGCCCTCCGGCGCTGGATGAGGACGATGGGTATCTGGCGTTGTTGCCGAGGCGGCGGGCGGAAGTCCAATCTCTGCCAGACCTGCGCGGTAGTATCCCAACAACCGAGACGCAAGATTTCGCCGCAATACGTGACGATGTTATCCAGCGACACTCGAAGAAGGTAGCTGAAGGAGAATAGCTTGAATTTAACTACGCTGGTCATCGAGCAGGGTTGACCTTTGGAGCAAAACAGCTTAACATAGAAAGTGAACGTGGTATTGTGCGTTTGGCATACGGAAGGACGAGCACGATCTGTGTTTCACGTCCTTACGTGAAAGGAGTTCACAATGGAACATCGGATAGAGTCCCGTTTGGTGACGGCTGTGCGGGGCTTGCCCCCGACCAGAGTGCGTCAAGTGATCGATTTCGCCGATTACTTGCGCACCAAATATGCCGCCGACGTGCCGCAGCGTGGATCAGCCGAGGTAATTTTGCAAGCTCTCGACCAAACCGGACCGCTGCAATTTGCACCCGGCGAATTGGACGCGCTGTTGGCCGAGGTTCAGGCGTTGCGTGAAATGGATGTAGAAACCAATGACCAGCTATCTGCTTGACACGAACCACGCCAGTTGGCTCATGGCTCGCCAGGAATCCATTGTCGCACGTTTGCGTCAGGCGCAGGCCTCCGGCGCTCAATTCGGCATTTCGATAACTGTTTTGGCGGAACTATATTTCGCCGTATACGCCAGCCAACGACGCTCAGAGAATCTCAAGCGATTGCAGTCATTGGTCGAAGCGTTGCTGCTATGGCCTTTCGATGCACTGGCGGCGGAAGAGTTTGGGCGCATCCAGGCAGAACAGAAAGCCAGAGGACGGCCTATTCCCCCGCTGGATGCACAGATTGCCGCTGTTGCGCGGATCAATGATCTGATCATATTGACAGATGATCACCATTTGACTATGGTGGAGGGTATCCGCATTGAAAATTGGCGTACCCCGTGACAGAGATGCAGATCTCAGAGATAAATCCGGCAGTTTTTCATGTTAGTCGAACGGTACAATTTGCGCCTCGGAGAGGATTGAATGCAAGACTATCATATCAACATTTTTTACAGCGAGGAAGACGGCGGCTATATTGCCGACATCCCTGATTTGGAAGTGTGTTCTGCCTTTGGGCACACACCGGCCGAGGCTTTGCGCGAAGTGGAAAATGCCAAAGCAGCCTGACTGGAAGCCGCGCGCGCAGCCGGCAAGCCAATTCCGGCTCCGCGATATCGGCCTATCATCTACCAAAGCGCACTGCTCACGCGAACCCCAAGTCTGTCGGTAGCATAGAGCTGGCGCGGTGAGAAACTGAAGTTACCCCTTTATTCTCCTGGGACGCAGATTTTCGCAGATGATGGGAGAATCTGCGTTCATCCGCGAACATCTGCGTTCGATTTTTGCTTGCCTGGATGAAGAACGGAGCGTATAATCAGATTGCACACGCCACCTGGATTAACCGTTATCGAATCGAAAAGAGGAGAGAGACGTATGCCTATTCCAGACTTCCAATCCATAATGCTGCCCCTGTTCAAATTTTCCGGTGATGGACAGGAACGCTCACTACGAGAAACCATTGAGATGCTGGCCGACCAATACGGCCTCACCAATGAAGAACGGAACGAGTTATTGCCCAGTGGACAACAGGCTGTCTTCGATAATCGTGTAGGATGGGCGCGCACGTATATGAATAAGGCCGGATTGTTGGAAAGCACCCGGCGCGGGTACTACAAAATCACGCCACGCGGTCAACAGGTGCTTCAAAGCAATCCCGACAAGATCAATGCGGCCTTTCTCAGGCAATTTCCTGAATTTGTCGAGTTTCAGAGACCGTCGAAAGATAAATCCGACGAGATAGACGATCAGGAAAACAACGAAACGCAAATTCCTGAAGAAGTGATCGAAACAGCTTATCAGGCAATGCGCCAGGAATTGGCGGATGAGCTTCTACAGGTCATCAAAGACCATTCCCTGGTATTTTTCGAACGATTGGTCATCGATCTGCTGGTCAAAATGGGGTACGGCGGTACGCGCAAAGATGCCGGGCAGGCGATCGGCAGGAGCGGCGATGAGGGCATCGATGGCATCATCAAGGAAGATCGCTTGGGACTGGACATCGTCTACATTCAGGCCAAGCGATGGGAGGGTGTTGTAGGCAGACCCGAGATTCAGAAATTTGCCGGTGCCTTGCAAGGGCAACGTGCAAAGAAGGGCGTCTTCATCACAACTTCGGCTTTCTCTCAGGCAGCACTGGATTACGTTTCCCTAATCGATAACAAGATTGTCCTGATCGATGGCGATATGCTGGCCCAGTTGATGATCGATTACAATATCGGCGTAGCCTCAGTCGCTGCATACGAGTTGAAGCGCATCGATTCGGACTATTTCACGGAGGACTGAACCAAACAAGCAGCCTACACCCCACAAAAGCACAAGGAGACGCTTATGCAAATCGAACTCACACAACCCGGTCCGCTCCTGGATGCCCAAGGCCGCCTCGCGCAAGTCGGTTGGTCACGCCAGCCGATGCTGGATTGCAATCTCGAAAACGCGCGCTTTTACGCGCTGCGCTTCTTGCAGCGCTTCCGCATCAAACGCTGGGACTATTACGCGGTCTTCACCCCGCAGCGCTTCTTCTCCGCCACGATTGCCGATCTCGGCTACGCGGGCAACGTCTTCGTCTACACGCTGGATTTCGCCACCGGCGACTTGCACGAAGAGGGGCTGGTGATCCCCCTGGGCAAGGGCATCCGCCTGCCGCGCGATAGCGATTCCGGTGAGACGACCTTCGCCGGCAAACAGGCGACGTTGCGCTTCGAGGCGGATCCTGCGGAACGGCGCGTCTTCGTCGAGTGGCCCGGCTACCACGAGGGGCGCGGCATCCACGCGGAGATCGCGCTCGCGTGCCCGCCGGAGCACGAGTCGATGACGATCGTCATCCCGATTGGCGAGAAACGCTTCTACTACAACCGCAAGATCAACTGCCTGCCCGCGCAGGGCCACATCCGCTATGGCGAGCAGCGCGAAGACCTCCACCCCGATCAATGCTTGGGATCGTTGGATTGGGGGCGCGGCGTGTGGGACTACCAAAGCTTTTGGAATTGGGCCAGCGCGTCGGCGTACCTGCCGGATGGGCGCGCGATCGGCCTGAACCTGGGCTGCGGTTTCGGCGACCTGAGCCGCGCCACCGAGAATTGCGTGATCCTGGACGGGCGCGTCCACAAGCTGGATCAGGTGCGCTTCGACTACCAATCCGGCGATTACATGCGCCCGTGGCGCTTCACCGACAACGAGGGCCGCCTGGATTTGACATTCACGCCGTTCAAAGACCGGTTCGCCGCCACCAAGTTGGGGATCATCGACAGCGAAGTCCACCAGATGTTTGGCCGCTACGCCGGTCACGTCCGGCTGGACGATGGGCAAGTGGTGGAGTTGCGCGACATCATCGGTTTTGCCGAGGAACACCAGGCACGTTGGTGAAGCAAGGCAGGCTGTTCAGATTTTTTGACTTGCCGATTTTCAGATTTTCGCAGGAACGTAGACACAGCGTCTTCTCAACTTTGAACTTTGAACTTTCGACTTTGGACTATTTTCTACGAGGAGGATATGATGGAACATCGAGATGGATTTTTCAAAGGCGTACGGGAAAGCAAGATCTACTATCAGGCCTGGCTGCCGGAAACGGAATGCAAGGCCGTGCTGTTGGTCGTCCACGGGTTGGCGGAGCACTGCGGGCGGTACATGAACGTCGTCAACCACTTCGTGCCGCTCGGGTACGCCGTCTACGGCCTCGATCACATCGGGCACGGCAAATCCGAGGGGACACGCGTCTACGTGGACCGCTTCGAGGACTACACGGACACGCTCAAGCTTTACTTCGACGCGATTCGCCTGGAGCACCCCGACACACCGGTCTTTCTGGTCGGGCACAGCATGGGCGGGTTGATCGGCGCGGTATACCTGCTCGAACACCAGGACGAACTGGCCGGCGCGGTGCTCTCCGGACCGCTGGTGAAGATGTCGGACGACACCTCGCCTGTGGTGGTTTTTATGGGGAAGGTGCTTTCGGTGCTGACACCCAAAGCCGGGCTGATGGCGCTGGATGCAGAGAGCGTGAGCCGCGATCCCGTTGTCGTGGAAGCCTACGTGAACGATCCACTGGTGTACACGGGAAAAATGACGGCGCGCCTTGCCGCCGAACTCATCAAAGCAGTGCAGCGGGTCCAGACGGAAGCCGCCAAGATCACCCTGCCGCTCCTCATCGTGCAGGGCAGCGCAGACAAACTCGTCGATCCAGCAGGCGCGCAGATGTTGTACGACACGGTTAGCTCCGTTGATAAGACACTCAAAGTTTACGAAGGCTTCTATCACGAGGTCTTCAACGAGCCGGACCGCGAGCAGGTTTTGAGCGACGTTGAGGCGTGGCTGGAGCAAAGGTTATAAAACAGATGGCAAAACACTTGCACTTTCAGCATTTTGGTGCTATAGTAAAGCCAGATCGAGCAAGCAGGTACAGTCTTATGCGATACAGTCAAAGCCAATTCACCCTTGCCGTTGCGAGCCTCCTTACCCACAGGAGGAATTGCTGTTTGGGTGCACATTGACTCGCGCATAGGGCTACTGTCATTCCAAAAAGCGCCTCCCAAACGGGGGGCGTTTTTTCATGAGATAGCGGGCGCGGGCGGAGACCGGCCCGAGCACAAAGCTGAACCCGCTTTAACCAGTCAGTTACGCTGTGGCCGGTCTCCGACCGAGCCACCGCCAGCAAGGAGTCTCTATGTGAGATTCCACACCAGCGATCACGAATAACTTGCGCCGGATCACAATCCGGCGCTGCTGGGACGGCGGATTGTGATCCGCCTTAAGCGTTGAAGTAAAGTCATTTTGTACGAGAGGTTTGCAATGCAGAAGAATATTAAGCGTGCTCAGGAGGTATTCCCCCGGACGCCGGCCCTACCGGCGTCCGGCGGTCTCGCGTTGTGGATTGACAATCAACAAATCTTAAATCAACAAATCTGCAATTCACAACACGAGGAGATGAACGGATGAACACCGAAACTGAGAGTTATGTCCCCTGGGACATCGAAGCCTACTGGCGCGAGCGTTGGGCGCGAGAGCAGACATACCGCACACCCACGCCCGGGCCTGGACAAAAGACCTACTATTGCCTGGACTTCTTCCCCTACCCTTCTGGGGCCGGGCTGAGCGTCGGGCACGGGCGCAACTACGTGCCCAGCGACGTCATCGCTCGCTATCACCGCATGCGCGGCGAAGCGGTGCTGCATCCCATGGGCTGGGACGCGTTCGGCCTGCCCGCCGAAAACGAAGCGATGAAACGCGGCAGCCACCCCGCCGCAAGCACCGCGCACTACGCCGCCAACTACCGGCACCAACTGGACCTGCTGGGCTGTTCCTACGATTGGGAACGCGAATTCACCTCCGCCGATCCGGCCTTCTACCGCTGGAATCAGCACTTCTTCCTGATGCTGTACGAGAAGGGGCTGGCCTACCGCGCCGAAGCCCCCGTCAACTGGTGCGAAAGCTGCCAGACGGTGCTGGCTGCCGAAGAGATCGAGGATGGCAACTGCTGGCGCTGTCACAACCCCGTTGCGCGGCGCAAACGCAAGCAGTGGTACATCCGCGTCACCGCCTACGCCGAAGAGCTGTACGCCGACCTGGAGAGCCTGGACTGGCCCGAGCACATCCTGGCGATGCAACGTCATTGGATTGGGCGGAGTGAAGGAGTAGAAATACAGTTGCAAGTTGAAAGTTGCAGGTTGAAAGTTAAGCGTCACGCGGCTTCCCAATCCCCAATTACCGATTACCAATCACCCAATCCACAATCCGCAATCTCCAATCACCCAATCTCTGTCTTCACCACCCGCCCCGATACCTTCTTTGGCGTGACGTTCGTGGCGCTGGCCCCGGAGCACCCGCTGGCAGAAAGTATTACCGTGCCGGAGCAGCGCGAGGCCGTCCGCGCCTACATCCGCGAGGCGGAAAACCGCTCCGATCTGGAACGCCACACCCGCGAGCCGGATGGCGTTCCCACCGGCGCTTACGCCGTCCTGCCCGGTGGGGAACGCGTCCCAATCTTCGTCGCCGATTACGTGCTGGCGGAACACGGTTCCGGCGCCATTATGGGCGTTCCGGCGCACGACACGCGTGATTTCATCTTCGCACAGAAGTACAACCTACCGGTCAAAGTCGTCATTGTCCCGCCCGAAGGCGTGGGAACGGGTGACCTGCCGTACACTGAGGCTGGCGTGATGGTCAACTCCGGCGACTTCGACGGCATGGACTCCGTCGCCGCGCAAGATGCCATCGCGGATTGGCTGGCGACGCAGGGCAACGCGCGGCGCGCCGTCCACTACCGCCTGCATGACTGGCTGGTGTCGCGACAGCGATACTGGGGGACGCCCATCCCCATCATCCATTGCCCGGCATGCGGCGAAGTGCCCGTCCCCGTAGACGATCTGCCGGTCACGCTACCCGCGCTGCCCGATTACCGCCCGCGCGGAGACGGAAAGTCGCCGCTGGCAAACCTGCCGTACTTCGTCAACGTGGCCTGCCCACGCTGCGGCGGCCCCGCCGAGCGCGAGACCGACACGCTGACGGGCTTCGTCTGCTCGTCGTGGTACTACCTGCGCTTCGTAGATCCCTACAACGCCGAGAGACCCTTCGATCCAGCGAAAGTCAGCTACTGGCTGCCGGTGGACGTCTACGTGGGGGGCGCGGAGCACGCGGTCGGCCATCTGATGTACGCTCGCTTCTGGACGAAGATGCTGGCCGACGCGGGGCTGGTGGATTTCCGCGAACCGCTGCCGGTACTGCGCAGCCAGGGCGTGCTGCACGCGCGTGACCCGGAGACGGGCCGTCCCGTGCGCATGTCGAAGTCCAGGGGGAACGTCGTCGCGCCGGAGGACGTCATCGCGCGCTATGGCGCCGACGTAACGCGGCTGCACCTGATGTTTATGGGGCCGTTCGAGGCTAACGTCGTCTGGGAGACCGAGGATGACGGGACAACACCGCAACACATCGAGGGCGTGCGACGGTTCCTGCAACGGGTGTGGCGGGTGGGGAATGGCGAATGGCAAATGGCAAATGGCGAATCTCACGAATCACGAATTACGAATGGCGAATCGCAAAAGATTGTAGGGGCCATGCACCGGACGATTCGGGAGGTGACGGAGGAAGTCGAGGGGCTGCGGTTCAACAAAGCGATCAGCGCGTTGATGACGTTCACGAATGGGCTGGAGGCTTACCGGCGCAACTACGGGGATACACCCGACTTCGTGGCGGCGCGGGCGACGCTGCTGAAGCTGCTGGCCCCGTTTGCCCCCTTCATCGCCGAGGAGCTATGGCAACGAACCGGCGGACAGGGCAGCATCCACCATCAGGCGTGGCCCGCGTGGGATGAAGCGCTGGCGCAGGCGCAGACGGTGGAAATCGCGGTGCAAATCAACGGGAAGGTGCGTGCCCGCATCAGCATCGACGCGGATGCCGACGAAGAGGTGATGCGGGAGGCGGCGCTGGCAACGCCTGTAATCCAGCAAATGCTGGCGGAGCATTCCGCACGCCGGATCATCGCCGTGCCAGGACGACTGGTGAATGTGGTGGTATAGCCCGTAAAACGTGAGGCGTGATACGTGACTGAGCCTATCACGTATCACGCCTCACGCATCAGTCTCTACAGTACGTCGTTCAGATCCAGACCGCGGGCAGCGGCCCGTTCGGCCATCCAATCGCGCTCGGTGGCGGGCGGCGGCATGACTTCTTCCTCAGGGCGGCGCACCATCGACAGCGCCCCGACCGGGCAGGCGACGGTGCAAACACCGCAACCCACACAGCGCATCTCGTCCACGTGAGCGACATCATCAACGGTTAACGCGCCGAACTGGCACTTTTCCACACACGCGCCGCAGGCAATGCACGCATCCTCATCCACCTGGTTGACAAACGCCGATCGTGCAATCACGTTCGCCAGTCCCAGATCGACCATCCCACGCAAAACACCGCAGGCACACGTACAGCAATTGCAAATATACCACGTCCCCTGCTGGTTGTTACTCACCGAGTGAACCAGACCTGCTTCAGCCGCACGGTGCAACGTCTCCATCGCGCCCTCATGGGTGAGCGCGCGCACCGTTGAACTTCCATCGAACGCACCGGGAGTATCGCTAAAGATCATACACACATCGATGGGGTGCTCGCAGGGTTGGCCGATAAGCGCCTGCTGTTTGCGGCACAAGCAATCCATCACGCCCCAGGCTTTGGCCTGCGCAACGATGTCGGCAGCGCTCTCGAAGGGGCGCACCTCCATGTCTACGCGCACGCTCTGCTCGACGGGGACGACGCGATGCAGTTGCGGAGTGATCCCCACCATCTTGCCGAACGCCTGATGATAGTAGTCCTCGAACAGGCGCGCGAATTCTGCGTCGATCGTATTCACCTGCATCTCATAGATGCCGACGGCAAACGGCATCAGGCCGTAGCCGAGGCCCGCGTCCGTGCGCCCAGCTTTGATCAGCCCGCGCCGCACCATCTGTTTGAGTTGCTTGCGCAACGCCTTCGCATCACCGCCCAAACGAGCGGCGATCTGAGCCGGGGTTTCCAACGTCAGGCGCAATTGCGCAGCCAGCGCGGCCTCCTCCGGCGTGAAGATATGCGCCAGCAACCGCAATTCCACACCATCTTCGGTGGGCGGGAAACCGTTGGGTAACGCATCCAATCGCTCTGCCAATGCTTTGTAAGGATTAGTGGTCATTGTACTGCTCCATTTTGAGGATGACGAACACGCAACTGGTATCCTGCAAGCCCTTGGTGGCGGCGCAAGAGGCCTCTTCGACCATATAATGATCGCCCGCGCCTACCCATTCGACCGCCTGTTGGAGAAAACCTACCGCGCCGTGGCAGATAGGGTGCGCAAAACGTTTCTGGCCGAAACAAAAGGGGCAGGGGTTGAGGGTATACGTGAATTGATCACCAAGACTTTGCAGCGTCGCCTCAAAATTGCCAAGACCTTGGTTGTCGACGATGGTCTCCAGCACTGCATGAACGCGCTCCACCAGTGCTTTTGCCTGGAAAGACACAGTCTGAGCATTCAGGAGGTCATCTATAAAAGGGGAAAGCGCCATAAACGAGACCCGCCCAGCCCACTGCGTCAAAGCCCGACCGGCGCGTGGGCCGTACATCTTCACCAGCATCGCATTGAGCGCGCCGAAATCGACAAAATCGACTTCTTGGACGTCATTGTAGGGTGGCAACGCCTCCAGCCAGGCGTGCAAACCGGCCAGTGTGAGAACCGCTGGAAAGCCGTACTGGCCGCTGGTTTCCGCAATCGCATCGAGATAGATGCGCGCGCGACGATTTGAGAGGAAGTATTTGCCCGCCTGCATTACATTCCCCTTTTACCCCTTTCTTTGACGGTACAACGCTGGATCGACGACCCCTGCCATCTTCTCCATATCAAGCGCGCGGTCCAAGAACGGAATCACATGCGCGAGCTGAGGACGAGGATCGCGCAACATCGCGTTGTAATCGACATCCAGATACGTGACATGCGGCTGGCCATCCAACCAGGTCTGTACTTCTTGGAGATGCTTAGCGAATAAGCGCGCCATCTCGGCATCATCTACCTTGTCGGTAGGCTCGCCACGGCGCACCAACATCTGCTTTTGCGAAGCCAGGATTTCCTCCATGCTGCGGCGCATGAAGAGGATTTTGTACGTGTGATCGGGCGGCAAATGCATCAACAGCGCCGAGATGATCTTCACCACCTTACCTTCGGCATCCTTAAGCCAATGTGTATCCCCTTCGGGCAACTTCTTGACCCGCTCGAATTCATAGTAACCTTTGGGGTTATCCTCGTTGGGCCGGCGCAGATGATCGGTGAGCACTTCCAGCCCACCGGCCTCGAGCATCTTCATCATCATCGAGGTACCGGAGCGCGGCAGACCCGAAACAACAACCACTGGCTGGGGTTCTTTGCGGAAAAGGCGACTGAACAATTTCAACACGTTCCTCCCATAATCGCTTGTATGCACATACTCAAACTCGAAGACGCTATCGTCCCAGACGCCCGCCGGATATGTGATATAAAATCGAATCGAAGGTATTGCCGGAAAGATTGCCGACGTTGATCATGCGCAAAACCATCTCGATAGCCGCAGCTTTGGCCGCGCCATACGTTTCGACCAACGTTTGGTGGATGTCGGGATCGGGATGTCCTGCGGCCTCAGCCCAATGCCGGGCGTAGAGAACGGCTGTGAGGTGTTCTGGCGGACATTGCTCAACGTCGCCGTCGAGCAACTGTTGTACTTCATCCGGAGAAAGGCCAGTTTTAAGAGCCTGTTTGGCGTGAAATTCCGAACAATAGCGACACGCGTTGACCTGCGTTACCGCCAGCATCAGGCGTTCGCGGAACGCTTCATCAATCAAGTGCATCGCCGCACGAATCTGCTCCCGATGCTGTAGCATATAGCGCACGTCGGCCAGGAAATCCGCAAGGCTCGCGTACGTGCGTTTGTGAAACCCGCCGAAGGGCGTTGCAAAAGTGGCTCGATAACGTCGCGTCCAACGGCCCATGCTATACAGCAAACCTCGCGGAATCAGACCGCAGAGCATCGACAATAGACGATAGCCTGCGCCGGGCACGGAGATCACCCGCCCGTTGTCGAGGTCGCGCAGCGATTGTTCCACCACCGATTCGGCGGACATCCACGCGAAGTTGGGGATTCCTTGTTCGTCGATCTTACCCGTGTTCTGGAACTCCGTGCGAGTAAATCCGGGGCAAAGCGCCTGGACGCGCACACCGGTCCCGGCCAATTCCTGATGTAGAGCCTCGGAAAAACTCTTGAGATAAGCTTTGGTCGCGCTGTAAGTGACGCTGCCAGTGACGGGAAAAAACGCCACAAACGAGGCCACATTGACGACCGCGCCGCAATCCTGCGCCAGCATCCCCGGCAACACGGCGCGCGTCAGACGCACGGTGGTATCTACGTGCAGGCGGATCATCGCTTCATGGCTCGCAATATCGTTCTCGACAAATGTTCCCCGTATGCCAAATCCAGCGTTGTTTACCAGGAAAGCAAGCGCGCTGGTCTCCGCAATGCGAGCCTCGACCTTGGCAACGCCAGCAGAATCGGCTAAATCAGCGACCAGCACTTCCACGGGTATGTTATGCTGGGAAGACAATTCCTCGGCCAGTGCTTGCAACCGCGCTTCACGCCGCGCCACCAGGATCAAGGCATAGCCCTTACGGGCCAACGCCCGGGCATACGCCTCACCGATGCCGCTAGAAGCCCCGGTGACAAGCGCCACGCGTCCGGCACCCGCACAGCGCAGCGGTGATGTCTTCCGAGCACGCTGTCGCTGCCGCCATATCCTTGCAGCGACAATACCGCCGGCGATACCCAGCCCTAATCCGATTGTAGTTCTATGCCGTTTGGTTAATCCTGACATGCACACCCTTCCTTCGCAAGGATTACTGGCAACTTAATCCTCATCAGCTTCCGCTTGACCGTGTTCGCCAATCAACAACGAGAAGTAGAACGTACTCCCACGCCCTTCCACGCTTTCCACCCAAATACGCCCGCCGTGTCCCTGGATGATGTGCTTGGCAATCGACAAGCCAAGCCCCACACCTTCATCTGCGCGGGCGCGATCGGCCTTGTAGAACCGCTCGAAGATGCGCGGCACATCCTCCGCCGGGATACCCACCCCGGTATCCTTCACCGAAATCACCACTTCCGGTCCCACAACCTCAGCCTTCAAGGTAACGTGGCCGCCCTCCGGCGTAAACTTTAGTGCGTTGTGCAGCAGGTTCATCACCACCTGTCGGATACGACGCGAGTCGGCCAAGACCGGGGGAATATCCTCTGGGATGTCCACCTCGACATCAATGTTCGCCCGCTCAGCCTGCGGCGCGAGGCGTTTCACAGGTTTCTTGATCAGCTTGGTAACCCGTGTTATCTTCAGCCGGAAGGGCACCTGACCAGACTCAACCTGCGAGAGTTCTAGCAGTTCCTCGACCATCTGCGTTAGCGTGCTCAGCTCCGATTCGATGAAGCTCAGGAAACGCTGGGCGGCTTCGGGGTCGTCGATCGCCCCGTCCTTCAACGTTTCGACGACCAGAGAGAGCGAGGCCAGCGGTGTCCGCAACTCGTGCGAGATGTTGCTGATAAAGTCACGGCGAATCGTCTCCAGCCGGCGGATGCGGGTAAGATCCTGCAAAATGACGAGGAAACGGGGGGGGACAGGTTCGCTGAGCGGGGTAATGACGGCTTGAAGGAACGCATTGCGCCCTCCAGCTTCGACCATGGCCGTTTGTTCCTCACCGCTCTGGTGACACGCATCCCACAGTTCGATCAGTTGCCGCTCACGGGTCACCTGCGCGAACGTGCGGCCCTGCACCTCCTTGCCGGGGAAGGCCAAAATCCGCAGCGCGGCGGGATTCGTCAGCAGCACCAGGCCGTTCTCATCGGTGATGATGACGCCATCGGCCATCGTATTCAACACACCGGAGAGGAAGGCGCGTTCCTGCGCCAACATCGTCACTTTGTCGTTGAGCTCGTCGGCCATCGTGTTGAAGGCGCGGGTAAGCTGCCCCATCTCATCGTGCGTGGTAGGCAAAAGCCGCGCGTGCATGTCGCCCTGCGCCACCCGCTCCACGACTTCGGTCAACTGGCGGATCGGATTGACGGTGCGCGAAGCAACATACGCCGCCAGCACGATGGAAAAAATGGCAACCAGCAGTCCTGTAAGCATAATCGTCCCGCTTAAGCGTCCCACCAGCATTTCAATCTCATCCAGCGGTATAGAGACGCGCATCACGCCCAGTGGTTGACCTTCAGGCGAGACATCATCCTGGACAAGCACAGCGACATACAGAGCATCCGTGCCAAGCGTACGGCTGAAACGCGTCGCGACTCCCTCGCCCGCCCGAATGGCTTGCGAGACCTCGGAACGGTAAAGGTGGTTTTCCATATCGGCTGGGTCCGCCTCCGAATCGCCGAGGACCGTGCCGTCCATCCCGATGACCGTCACGCGTTTGCCGGAAAGCAAAGCCCATCGCTCTGCCTGCTCTGCCACATCTGCAGTGTCCGAAGCCGGATCCACCAAACAGTCGGCGGCATAGTCGGCCATAAGACGTGCTTCGGTCAACAGTTGCGCCTCCAGGTCTGCCCGCCGAACGCGCCGCACCTGCCCGGAGAGGTACAACGTCAACCCCAGCGCGGCGATTAGGATAATCACCGTGTAGGGAACAATCATACGCCAACGGATAGAAGTAAACATCGTTATTCCTTGATCAGTTTCTCTCAATCATACATTCTGATCTATACTAGACAGCGATTCTAGAACAATGATGGGACATTGCCTGTTTCATCCGTCTCAACAGACTGCCCCGCCTCAAGATCGCCAATGAGAGCCTCCAACTTCTGAAGCCGGAACTCTAGCACTCGCCCTGGGAGTGGTAAATCCTTGTGCATTGATGACTTTCCTCGATACCCCATACGCTTATAGAAGCCTTTCGCGTGTTGAGCTGCCCCCAAGCTGATCATGCGAACGCCATGCCGCATTGCACTGACTTCAAAAGTTTGGATAAGTCGTCGACCAAGACCTTTCCCACGAGCCTCTGGCTTCAGAGCAATGACTCGCAGAGTGTCACCAAAACCGAGTGCGCCACCGACAATCTGCTCATCCTTTTCGACAACTAGCATAAGCTGACGATCTTGCGAGTAATGATCCACCAGATCGGTGAAAACACGGTCCTCGTCGGCAACTGGAGGGGTGAATTGTACCCCAAGGACATCAAAGGTCTCTTTCAATTCTTCGATTGAGGCCACGCGACGGATAGTATAGCACTCGCGACCAACCTTGTCATCGCCCATCTTTTGTTCATCTCCTTATTCGCCGCCTAACGGCGGAGCTGAGGCGCGCGGCGAGTTACCCGTCGAGTCCATCAATTCAAAGTGCCTCACATAACCAAATCGAGCCCCGATACAAGGTCGCGAAGCAGCGTCGCCTGCAGCGTGTGTTAGCCGCGCCCCTCACCTACACTGCTTGCGCGAACACTTTTTCCAGACACGTACAGCTTGATTATGACCTCCCCCAGCCAAATTTCCCGGTATGTCCTTGACTGCAAAAAAGGTGGGGTTAACTGCTTCTTGGCTAGCCCCCAACTCACCTCCCACAGGACAGCATTCGTAGACCATGAGGATGCCATTCCCTCTGGGATCATCAGCAAAGAAGTAAACATCCACCAATCGCTTTGCCTCGACACGTAATCCGGTTTCCTCATACGTCTCTCTGATGGCTGTGTCAAGCGGATTTTCATCAGCTTCTACGTAACCTGCCGGCAAGTTCCAGCAGCCCTGAAACGGCGTCTGGGTTCTTTGCAGCAATAATAAGCTTCCATCTTGTTCAATAAGCGCTCCAGCCCCGACCTTCAATTGGACATAGTGGATATGCTGACACTGGGGGCAAAAAGATCGTTGCCTTTGCCCGGACTCTCTAAGTTCAAGGGCTGTACCACAATCGGGACAATACTTCATAACTTTTACGCTCAATGTAGTTCATCTTGGCTTGGCGCGATTACCACCAGTTTATACAGTCCCCGCCCGGTAGTGGATTTCCGACAAATCACGCAGTCGAGCAGCAGCCTGCTCCGCCGTCAGATCGCGCTGCGCTTCACCGAGCATCTCATACCCGACCATGAACTTCTTCACCGTCGCCGAACGCAACAGCGGCGGGTAAAAGTGCGCGTGCAATTGCCAGTGCTCGGTAGCGCCAGCGTCCTCGGTAGCGCCAGCGTCCTCGGTAGCGCCAGCAGCCGCGGCATCGTCCATATCGCTTGGCGCGCCATGCCACCCCATCGAATAGGGGAACGACGTCTCGAAAAGGCTGTCGTACTTGACGAGCAACCGCTTGAGCACCTGCGATAGCGCATCCCGCTCCGCGTCGTCGAGGTCCGGAAAGCGTGTCACGTGACGGCGCGGCAGCACCAGCGTCTCGAACGGCCAGATGGCCCAATAAGGCACCACCACCAGCCAATGCGCGTTTTCGACGACGACGCGCACGCCCTCCGCCGCCTCGACGGACGCATACGCCAGCAACATCGGTTCGTCGTGCGTCGCGAAGTATGCGCGCTGCTCGCGCTCTTCTTTGGCCGGTTCGTTGGGCAGCGCGCTTCCGGCCCAAATCTGGCCATGGGGATGCAGGTTCGACGACCCCATAATCGCGCCACGATTCTCGAAGACCTGCACCCCAGCGATACTGCCGCGCCAGTTCGGCCGTCTGCTCAGCCCACACGTCAATGACGGTGCGAATCCCCGATTCTGGCATCTCCGCCAGGGTCAGGTCATGGCGCGGGGAAAAACAGATCACGCGGCTCGTTCCGCGTGTGGTTTCGGCCCGCAGCAGCGGATGCTGGTGAACAACAACGTCAGGCGTATCGGGCAGCAAGGCCGCGAAGTCGTTGGTGAACACGAACGTGCTGGTGTAGGCCGGATTTGTCACGCCACCGGCACGTTCGTTGCCGGGGCAAAGGTAGCACGCTGGGTCATAGCTGGGGCGGTTCTCCTGCGGCGGGCGCTCCACCTGGCCCTTCCACGGACGCTTCGTGCGATGCGGCGAAACCAGGATCCAATCGCCAGTCAGCGGGTTATACCGCCGGTGTGGGTGTTCTGTGGGATTGAAAGTATCCAATGATAGCTCCTCAATAATGACTGATGACTGTCCAATATTATAACCTGATATTGTCTTTATGCACATTCTCTAATCATTCAGAAAGCCCCCCGTTCGGAATCAAAGACTTCCGCAGTCTTAGATTTATGGTATAATGTTTTGGGTAAGCGCGGGTGTGGCTTAATGGTAAAGCCTTGGCCTTCCAAGCCAATGATACGGGTTCGATCCCCGTCGCCCGCTCTCATGGGCCCATAGCTCAATGGTTAGAGCATCCGGCTCATAACCGGCCGGTTCCAGGTTCGAATCCTGGTGGGCCCACTCGACCACAAATCACGGCCTGGCAGTAAGCAGGCCGTTTGTCATGTGGCAGAATTGGGGGAAGGAATTCGTATGGAGAGCGAGCACATAGTAGCGCGATTGGACGCGGTTGAAGCGCGATTCGATGAATTGACGCGCTTGTTAGCCGACCCCGAAGTCGCGCAGGATTACGAGAAAGTGGCCGAATATGCCAAAGAACGCGCGGATTTGGAGGAAAAGGTCAACATCTACCACCGGTACCAACAAATCAAAGCGGAACATGCTGCGGCTGAGGAGATGTTGTCCGACGAGGACGAAGAGATCCGCGCAATGGCCGAAGAAGAACTATCCCGGCTGGAAACAGAACGGGAAGCGCTGGAACAACGCCTACGCCACTTGCTCATCCCTAAAGACCCCCGCGACGAGCGCAACGTCATTGTGGAAATCCGCGCCGGGGCCGGGGGCGACGAGGCCGGCCTTTTCGCTGCCGATTTGCTGCGCATGTACACTCGTTACGCCGAGCGCCAGGGTGGATGGAAGACAGAGTTGATCAGCGAAAGCCGTACCGGCATCGGCGGCTTTAAAGAAGTCGTCTTCACGGTGCTGGGCAAGGGCGCGTACTCGCGCCTCAAGTTCGAGAGCGGCGTGCATCGCGTGCAACGCGTCCCCGCCACCGAGTCCAGCGGGCGCATCCACACCTCAACGGTCACCGTGGCAGTGCTGCCGGAAGTGGATGACGTGGAAATCCACATCGATCCCAAAGACCTGGAGATCGACACCTACGGCTCCTCCGGTCCGGGTGGGCAACACATGCAGAAAAACGAGACCGCCGTACGTATCACCCATACGCCTACGGGGCTTGTGGTCGCGTGCGAAAGCGAACGCTCGCTGACACAGAACAAATTGCGCGCGATGAGCGTTCTCCGCGCCCGGCTCTTCGAAATCGAACAAGCCAAGCAGGATGCCGAAATCGACGAAGCGCGCCGTTCCCAGGTGGGGACGGGCGAGCGCAGCGAAAAAGTCCGCACCTACAACTACCCGCAGAACCGCGTCACCGACCACCGCATCGGGGTGAACTCGTACAACCTGCCCGCCGTGATGGAGGGCGACATCGACGAATTCATCGACGCCCTGACTCTGGACGAACAAACCCGTCGCCTGACGGCGCTGGAAGCCTAGTCTACACCCTCAAAACCTCTGTCAGCAGATTAAGCCGATTTAGCGGATTTGCTGTATATCAGCCACAAAAATCTGCTTCATCTGCTCAATCTGCTGACAAGGGTAAAGCCTCTTACTCAGAAATCTTCGGCAGCTTCTGCAGCGCTCGCTCGATCTGCGCCTCCTCGAGCTTGTAATCCGTCAAGGACTGGCGGTGGTAAGCATCGTAGGCAGCCAAATCGAAATGCCCGTGCCCACTGGCATTGAAGAGAATGGTCTTCGCCTCGCCGGATGCTTTGCAGGCCAGCGCCTCGTCCATCGTTGCTTTGACGGCGTGCGCAGTTTCCGGCGCGATGATGAAGCCCTCAGCCTGCGCGAAGCTCTGCGCCGCGTCGAAGACTTCGAGCTGGTGGTAGGCGCGCGCTTCGGCGTACCCCTGCTGCAACAACGCACAGATGCTCGGCGCCATACCGTGATAACGCAAGCCGCCAGCGTGCACAGGTGCGGGGATGAAATCGTGGCCAACGGTGTTCATCTTCGTCACGGGACCGGTCTTGGCGGTGTCGCCCCAGTCGTAGGCATAGATACCGCGCGTCATGCTGGGGCAGGCGGTGGATTCCACGAAAATCGCCCGCATGTCCGGTTTATCGCCGGTGAGTTTGTCCCGCATGAAGGGGAAAATCAGGCCGGCCGCGTTGCTGCCGCCGCCCGCGCAGCCGATGAGGATATCCGGGTAATCACCCGCCATCTCCATCTGCTTCATCGCTTCCAGACCGATGACAGTCTGGTGCAGCAGCACAAAGTTCACCACACTGCCGAGCGAATATTTGTAGCCATCGTGGGTGACGGCGTACTCAATCGCTTCGCTGATGGCAATGCCCAGGCTGCCCGGCGATTCGGGGTCTTGTGCCAGGATCGCGCGGCCCGCGTTCGTCTCTGAACTGGGACTCGGCACAACCGTCCCGCCCCACGTCTCCATCATGATGCGGCGGTAGGGCTTCTGCTGGTAGCTGATTGCCACCATAAAGACCTTGCACTTCAGTCCAAATATGTTGGTGACCTGGCTCAGGGCGCTGCCCCACTGCCCGGCACCGGTCTCGGTGGCAAAGCCTTCCAACCCTTCCTGTTTGCCGTAGTAGCACTGCGCCACGGCGGTGTTGGGCTTGTGACTCCCTGCCGGGCTGACGCCTTCCCACTTGTAGTAAATTTTGGCGGGTGTGTCCAGTGCCTTTTCCCAACGGTGCGCCCGGTAGAGGGGCGAAGGCCGCCACATTTTCAGCACATCCGATACCTCGTCGGGGATCTCGATAAAGCGGTCGGTGCTGACCTCTTGCGCGATCAATCCTGCCGGGAAAATGGGCGCTAAATCGTCCGGCCCGAGCAGTTCCAACGTCGCCGGGTGGCGATAGGGCGGCGGCGGGTTCTTCATGTCCGCCATGATGTTGTACCAATGGGTCGGCATTTCGTTTTCTTGTAGCACGTACTTATACTGTTTCATTTCAACTCCTCCTTAGCTTGGTGATTGGTAACTGGTGATTGGTAATCGGTAATCGGTGATTGGTAACTGGTTACCAGTTACTCGTTACTGACTACTCATTACTCGTTACCCGTTACTGATTACTTGCCAAATATGCGCCGCGGTCGGCAAAGAACTGCTTGTAGATACGATAATGCGCGGTTTCTTCGTATGTCACCTCCTCGATACGGCCCCCGTCGAAGCTGAAAATCTGCGCGCCGGGATACGCCAGCAAGATCGGCGAATGGGTGGCAATGATGAACTGCGCCTGTCCTTCCGCCACTAACCCTTGTAACAACTTGAGGAACCGGATCTGGCTCGCGGGTGAGAGCGCCGCCTCCGGCTCATCCAGAAAATACAGTCCCTTCAGGTGATAGCGTCCCTTGAAATACGTGAGCATGCTCTCACCGTGCGAGAGCGTGTTGAGCATATGACCGCCCTGGTAGGCCAGCCGTCCTGGATCGCACAAAGCCGCGTCGTCGAGGAAGTCGGCCATGTCCTGAAAGGTCTCCGCGCGGAAGAGCGAGCCGGGGACGTGCCCGTTGGCCCAGGTCACATCGATGAAATCCACCAGACGGTCGGTGTAGGGATTATCGTATCCCGCGCGGCGCTTTTGTTTGTCCCAGATGTGGACGCCGCACTTGCGGGTCAAGGCTTCCAACAACGTAGACTTCCCCGATCCATTCTCGCCCACGAAAAAGACCACCGGCTTCTTCAAGACCAACGCGGCTGTCTGGCGCAAAGTTGGAATGTTGAACGGATAATACCGGTCGGTCGGGTAATATTCATTGTGCAGCTTCACCTGGATGATGTACATCGTCATCTCCTTAATAAACCGCAAATCACGCGAATTTTCGCTAATTTTTAAAAGAGATTCGCGCAGATTCGCGAGATTCGCGGTTAAGAATCCGCCCGCAGGCTAAAGGGTGCGCCGGTCTGCAAGGCTGCACGCAGGCGCGGGCCGGCCATCCCCATCGCGTCGTAGACCATCTCCATCGTCTGGCGCGCCTGGGCCTGCATTTTGCGCGTGCCCTCCACCAGCACGTCTTCGACCATGCCCGGCTTCTGGGCGTAAGCTGCCCGGCGCTCGCGGATCGGATCGAGGAAGGCGTTGATGGCGCGGGCCAGCTTGCGCTTCACCTCGACGTCGCCCACCTTGCCCAGGCGATAACGTTCTTTGAGATCGTTGACCTCGTCGAGATCAGGATTGAAGGCGTCGTGGTAGATGAAGACCGGGTTACCCTCCACCCGCCCGGGGATGTCGGCGCGGATGCGGTTGGGATCGGTATACATACCGCGCACCTTCTGCTCCACCGTCTTGGCGTCGTCGGACAGCATGATGGCGTTGCCGAGCGATTTGCTCATCTTCGCCTGCCCGTCGGTTCCTACCAGCGTCGGCACATCACCGATGAGCGCCTTCGGGATGGGGAACACGTCCGCTTCGTAGAGGCGATTGAAGCGGCGCGCGATCTCGCGGGTGATTTCGACGTGCGCCTCGTTATCCTTGCCCACCGGCACGAGGTGTGCGCGCGGCAGCAGAATGTCCGCCGCCTGCAGCACGGGATAGCCGATCAGACCGAAAGGCACCGTCTCGTCATCCATATTGGCGGCGCGCGCCATGTCCTTGATGCTCGGCAGCCGCGACAGCCGGGGCAGCGTCACCAGATCTCCGAAGATGAGCGTCAACTCTGAGGTCTCCGGCAGCGCCGATTGCAGGAAGATGACGCTCTTCTCCGGATCGATGCCCACCGAGAGATAGTCGAGGACGACGTCGTAGATGTTTTGCCCCAGTTCCGAGACGTGTTCCTTCTCCGGTCGCGTGGTGAGCGTGTGCAAGTCGGCGACGATGAAATAACATTCATACGCATCTTGCAGCGCCACACGGTTCTTCAGACTGCCCACGTAATGTCCTAAGTGCAGCTTTCCGGTGGGCCGGTCTCCGGTTAAAATACGTTTCTTTTGATTCATATAAGGCCTCCTCAAGATAGTTGAAGGTTACAGGTTGAAAGTTGAAAGTTAAAAAATCCGTTGCAACCTCTGGTTGCCTGATCCGTTGATAACAAAAAACGCCCATCCCTGATAGGGACGAGCGTTTGATCACCCGTGGTACCACCCTGTTTAGGCGCTTGCTTCCAAACAAAAACGCGCTGTGAAAGCGCGTCCGTGAATCAAGCCAGCCTCACTCTTGCGAGCACGGTCGTTTGACGATGCCCTGCGCTCTGATAACGGTAGCGTTTCCGGCCCGGACTACTCGCTGAAGGTTACCCCCTACCAGCTTTCGGCGGACGGCTCCTGGGCCCATTCGGTATCGGCGCTGGTACCGGACTCACACCTAACTCCGGCTCTCTGAAACCCCGCTCTGATACATACTTTTCCCGATCACAGCCTTTAACGCTTTCTATTTAACCACGAACCGGCGAAAAGTCAAATCGAACACGGTCGTCAAAGATAAACGCGGGGATGCCGACCTCCGACGTGACCGACGACACCGACCACAATTCACCCTCCACGACGGCGCGGTGACGACGACAAACCCCGCGAGGACAAAGCCATTGTCGCCGCACGGCGACTCGGCAAGCGACTGGCAAAGGGGGTGGCGGTGTACGTCGACGGGCGCGCAGAGCTGCGGCCCGGACCGGTGAAGTCACGGAAGTGATCACCCAGGGAACGGGCGCTGCACCTGTCTGGACAAGTGCAGCGTTTGCGAGGTTAAGAAATGTGGTTATCCAAACACTTGCTGGAAAAAGGTGTCCTTATCCAGGCTTTCTTGCCAGACGCGATGTCGCTGCGCCGAATCCAAGGGACGAGAACGCGCCAGGTCTAGAAAACGCGTTGTCTCCACCGGCCCTAGCGTGCGCAGCAAGGCTTCTACAGCCCGGCGAATCAGTTCGTCTTCCTGCAAGTAGCGATGTTCAGTCACCGTCATCGCAAGTTCTCCTTTTCACATAAAGCCAGCGGTGTGCCACACCAGCACGTTGATGGCAAGCGCTGGCACTGCCGTAACAGACGATCATCGCATGTCACGAAATCCGTAGCGGCAGCCTCCGCAAACGCCAGATGCGCGGTATCGGCAAGGCCAAGTCCTTGCGCTACCAACGCTTCGGCCCGTACGCGAACGCTGTTCAGGTCAAAAGACAGCCGTTGCCCAATCTGATTGAGCAGACTCACCAGGTATTCGCGTTCCATGCGATCAGAAATGGCTGCGACTTCAACATCGTGAACCGGCGAGACGACAAGGATCAGTTCACCGGCGCGGACGTGGCTCAGAATCAGTTGTACGGCCTCGGTCTCCAATCGCACGCGCATCTGAGTTTGATCGTCAAACGGACGACATAACGCACAGACGTCCAGGTAAACTCTTTTCGCTGCTGGCAGTATATTGCTCCTATAGCATAATTGCTTTCATTATAGCACAAACGTCAATGAAGGTGACACACGGTGTACGTTTGGATGTATTCCAGAATGGAGGTAACCCTTCACCTTCATTGCACCACGGAGAGCGTAGGCCTGCAAAAAACGCAGGGCCGCAGAGTGATTTTGCGTTGGTAGTAACGTCAATTCCTCTCCGCGAACGCTGCGGTTGAAGATGAACGTGAGGATGCTGACTTTCGGCGTGACCGACGACACCGGCTACAGTTCACCCTCCACGACGGCGCGGTGACGGCGGCAAACCCCGCGAGGACAAAACCATCGCCGCCGGGTGGCGACTCGGCAAGCGCCTGGCAAAGGGGGGGGCGGTGAACTTCGACGGGCGCGCGGAACTTCGGCCTGGACCGATGAAGACGCGGGGGGGAATCGTAGCGGATAGAATACCCGCGGTATCTGCCGGTGATGACAGGCGCGACGGGGTGCTGAAACCGAAAAGGATTACTTCATCTGCACCAGGGGCGTTAAATCCGTTACCGGGGAGCGGTAGCCCTGCTGCAACATATCCAACAACCACGTGTTCGCCATATCGAGCGTACAAAACTCACGTTCGATGGCTATTACCAAACTTCCTAACGAACCGGAGAGCTTGATCTTCAACCGGCGTGCTTCTTGCCGCGCAGCCATATCGTCGGTAAGTAACAACCAGTGACGCGCTTTAGCGATTGCCAAACACGAAGCTTCCCCTTTGTGCAAACGCCGGGGCAGTGTGCCGAGGTAGCGCAGTTCTACTTCGGTCTGCAATCCGGTCAGGTGAATCCACCCGGCTGCATTGGGCGGCGCAATAGTATTGACTACTTTGTCATAGAAAGCGTAGCCTTCATCCACCCCTTCCTGGATCTCGGCGTAGACGTCGGTAGAAATGAAAACGCGCCCATAGAGCGCGTGTAGGACTTCCAACTGGCCTATCGCGGCGAAGTTGGAGATAACGGTGGTGTTGCTAATGACGTTCACGGCTAACCTTCGAAGTCATCACGCAATACTTGCGCCTCAGCGCGTGCTTCTTCCAGGGTCTCCGGCCCTAACCGGGGTTGCACGCCACGTTCGACGAGGATTTCTCGCATTTGCGGCCAACTGACTCCGGCCAACGCCGCAGCTTTCGCCAGGGAGATGTCTTCGTGTTCGTAGCGGTAGATTGCCAACCCGATACGGAGATCAGAACGCTCGCGCAGCAGCAGGCGCACTGCATCCTGAATGACCGCTTCCTCGCTGGCATAGAGATGAGCCGCCACCAAATCTTGAACGTTGAGCATTTTCCCTCCTCGTGTATGCTTTTATCATACCTCAAAAGCCGCACAATGTCCACACCCAACGCGCTGAGGATTGCGCACGCAGCATTTGTTTTGATAGACGAGCGTTACACACGTGATGATGAACGCGGGGATGCCGACCTCCGCCGTGACCGACGACACCGGCCCGCCGTTCACCCTCCACGACGGCGCGGTGACGGCGACACTCCCCGCGAGGAAAAAGCCATTGCCGCCGGGCGGCGACGCGGGCCGGTGAAAGACGCGATGACGCGATACATAGGGACACAGGGCACGAGCACAATCGCCTAGGGAACGTACGCGACACTGTGGGGTGGTCATTTTCTATGTATTGTGTTAGAATGTGGGTAATGCAGTCTACGAATGTGGAGGAGGAAACGTGCCAGAAGTCAGTCGCTTTTTCGGGATCATTGTGTTCCTCAACTACAATGATCACGCCCCGCCGCATTTTCACGTGCGGTACGGCGAACAGAAAGCTCTGATGGCTATTGAATCCTTAACGCTGTTGGCCGGACATCTTTCACCCAGAGTCCTGGGGATGGTCGTCGAGTGGGCGACACAACATCAAGTGGAATTGATGGAAAACTGGAACCTGGCACGTCAACAGGCTCCATTGCATAGCATAGATCCTTTGGAGTAAGGTAATGTTAGAGGATATCATTGAAGTGCGCGTGGTGGACGAATGGCGGCTTTTTCTGCGTTTCGAGGATGGCGTCGCAGGCCACATCGACGTGGCCGACCTTATCCCGTTCACGGGTGTTTTTGCGCCACTCAAGGATAAGGACTATTTCGCGCGGGTCCGCGTGGATGCTGAATCAGGCACGATCTGTTGGCCCAATGGCGCCGATCTCGACCCCGACGTGCTCTATGCCCGTATCACCGGTGAACCGATCCAGGTCACCGATCCGGTACACCTCCTCACAGCATAAGCCGACCGACCATTCTCCTGTTTGGCCTGACCGTGGGAAAACTTCCGTGCCGTCCCAAAAATCAAACAACGCGGCCCATACTTATCGCCTGGATAATCCTCAATAACCGCCCTGTTGCGTACCGCTTCCCATAACGCCGGCGCGCTGATGTGACGGACGACACCGCCCGCAGTTCACCCTCCACGACGGCGCGGTGACGGCGACCACCCCCACAAGGATAAAGCCCTTG
>JBNGDO010000012.1:0-52192 GCA_049975385.1 Anaerolineae bacterium
CTGGATCGCCGATCCAGACCGGAACGGGGATCTGACGATCCCCTCGAAGCAAATTTCGATCTACTGAGACTACAAAAGTCTCACGGGATACCTGGTTGAGCAGATATCTGCGCTGAACGCTGAGTCTGCAAAACACAGGGCCTGCTGAGACTTTTGTAGTCTAGGACTTACTTACTCCGTATGCGATTGCTTGGCAAATGCGCTCAACGGCTGCGCCAGATTGAGGAACTCGGTGGGGATGACGAACTTGGTCGCCTCACCCTCGCCGAGCGCCTTGAGCGCCTCCAGGTATTGCAGGGTCAACGTCTTGCTGTCAACGCCTTGCGCCACCTTGTAGATTTCGTTGAGCGCCAGCGCGAAGCCCTCCGCGCGCAAGATGGCGGCCTGGCGGTCGCCTTCCGATTGCAGAATGGTCGCTTGCCGCGATCCTTCGGCCTTGAGGATCGCCGCTTGCTTATCGCCTTCGGCCACGGTGATGGCAGCCTCGCGCTGCCCACTCGCTTCTGTGACCGTCGCCCGCCGGTTACGTTCCGCCGCCATCTGGCGCGTCATCGCCTCGGCGATATCGCGCGGTGGGACTACCTCACGGATTTCCACCGCCATGACGCGAATGCCCCAGCGGTCGGTGACGTCATCGAGTTTCTCGTGCAGGATGCGGTTGATCTCGTCTCGCTTGGAGAGCACGTCGTCCAGCGCCATCGCGCCAACGACCGCGCGTAGCGTCGTGATCGCCAGACCACGCGCCGCGCCGGTGAAGTTCTCCACCTCGAGCACACTGCGCTCCGGGTCGATGACCTTGTCGTAGACCAAAAAGTCAATCGAGACCGAAGCGTTGTCCGCCGTGATACACGTCTGCGGCGGCACGTCAAAGTAGACTTCGCGCAGATCTACAGACACACCGCGATCCAGGAAGGGGATCAGGAAGATGATACCCGGCCCCCGTGCACCCACACAGCGTCCCAGGCGGAACACCACCAGCCGCCGGTATTCCGGCACGATGCGCACCGCCATTGCGATCAGGACTAAAACTAGAATCAACACCACTAACAATGCACCCATGGCACCCTCCTTTGATTTTGGATTTCAGACTTCATCTTGCGGGATATCCCGCACAACATGGAGACGCACGCCGGCGATACGGGTGACGCGCACGGGATCGCCGGCGTGAATGTCCTCCGCTTCGGTGACGGCGCTCCAGTCCTGCAAATCCACGCGCACTTGCCCGGTGGGCGTGAGATCGGTCAGGGCCACGCCCTGCATCCCCACGAGCTTCTGCGCGCCGGCTTGCGGCTTGCGCCGCATCGCTGCCAGCACCGCCCGCAACACCAGGAAACTGAAGGCGAGAATACAGACCGCCATCACGCCGATCAGCCAGGGGTTTACCCGCACGGCGGGCGCAGCCGGCGAGGTCGGTGTGAATGGCACAAACAACAGCAGCGAACCGAGGATGAACGGCACCAACCCGGCGACGGAGACGATGACCTCGGTATCCGTGAGCAGCCCTACGAGAAAGAAAACGACGGAGAGCGCCAACAGCCCGATGCCGGCCCAGTTGACGGGCAAGCTGCCCAACGCCATAAACGCGACGATGTAGGAAACCACCGCGCCAATGCCCGCGACGCTCAGCCCCGGATCGGCCAACTCCGCCAACAACAACAGCGTGCCGAGCGAGAGCAGCAAGTAGGCGATGTTCGGCTCCGTGATGACCTGGAAAAACCGCTCGGTGAGATTCATCGGGGCGGTTTGCGGGATCACCCCGGCCATGCGCAAGGCAACGTCATCGATCTCGCGGCCATCGAGTTGGGCGAGTAGTTCGCCGAGGTCCACGGCGATCAGGTCGATCACGTTCAGGTTCAGCGCCTCAGCCGCAGTGACGGAGAGACTCTCGCGTACGGCCTGCTCGGCCCAGGCGGCGTTGCGCCCGCGCGTGGCGGCCACGCTGCGCACCAACGCCGCCGCATCGCTGACCACTTTTTCTTCCATCACGTCGCTGATTTCCGCACCGAGCGGCACGGGATGCGCCGCGCCCACGTGCGTCGCCGGTGCCATCGCCGCCACATCCGCCGCCATCAACACGAACAGCCCTGCCGAGGTCGCCCGCGCGCCGCCGGGCGTCACGTAAACCACCGTGGGGACCGGCGACTCCAGCAATAGTTGCACCATCTCCCGCATCGAAGACTCCAACCCGCCGGGCGTATCGAGCGTGACGATGACGGCCTGCGCGCCCTGCTGGTTCGCCAGGCGCAGGCCGCGTTCCAGATAGCGCGCCGTAAAGGGATTGATGACGCCATCCACCTCCAACACCACCACCGGCCCCGTCGCTGCCTGCGTCACATCGGGGCAAGTGATCAACAGGCCGATAACCAACGAGAATAACAGAATCCGTTGTTTCATGGCATTCCCTCCTGTAGCCTAACGGGTCACACGTAAATCATAGAAAGCGCGGAAAGTCAATCAACATCGCTGTGAGCGACATACGCTGTAAGGCAATTCGTCCAACAGCCAAGCGCGGTCATTCAGGGTGAGAGCGAGGGGAACGACGAGTGTCAATGCATTAAATAAATATTACAATTTCATTATATACTGAATTAACGCCGTCTACAAGTGAAAAGGTGTTCTATATCCTACGTCATGCGTCCTTAATCCTGCATCTTGCCTCTTACATCCTGTACCTGCCGCGCAGCGCTCCCACCGCGACCAGCAACAAAATCACCGGCGTCACCGGCAGCCGGAAGCGAATCTGGCTGATCGGGCCGGGCACGAAGGTGACGTAGAAAATGGTAATGAGCAAGAACGCCGCCAGCAGGCGCGGGCGCATCCGCAACGCGCCGATGACGAGCAAGACCGTCGCCGCACCATATATGACGCCCCAGAGCGCCCAAAACGCGAGCGCCAACGGCGGCAGCCCGCGCAAGCGCTCATCGATCACCATCCGCACGGCTCGCCCAATCTGCCCACGTCCCAACGCCGTTAGCGCGCGCCCTAGCACGTCGCCTTGCGGCACGGCCGTTTCCCATTCCTGCCCCGTGAGATGCGTGTACCAGAACTTATGATCCTGCGGGACGAACGACCACAGCCAGCTTTGCGTGTGGCTGATGACGAAATCGACCGGATGCGCGCGCACGATCTCGCCCGCCACCTGCGCAATCTCCTGCGAGCGACGGTCCAGATCGCGGGCCGTCAGCGTCGCCTGAGGCACCGGCTCCCAGTTATATCGCTGTGCCGTCTCCGCGATGATACCGTCGTAGATTTCTTCCCAACGCGGTGTCCACGGGGCCACCGCCTCGCCGTTGACGCGAGCCAGCGTCGACACGGCGCTGACGTGTGCCAGATTGTCGTCGAAGGTGCGCGTGTAAAAGATCTCGCCGAAAACAATGGTGTTGCGCACAAACCAGGGCAGCAATATCACGCCAATCGTCCCCGCCACGATGACGGCCCCGTACCACCAGCGCTGCCGGTGGACGAAAATCCCGTGTGCCAGCAGCGCCACCAGTGCCAGCGGCAAGAACTGGATGTTCGGCTTGCACAGAATTCCCGCGCCCAACAAGATGCCGCACCACAGCGCGTCGCGTTTGTGCCAATGCAAGAGATAGCGCGCGAACATCCATAAGCCCGCCGTGAGCAGCAGCCCGAACAAAATTTCGGTGAGCAGTTCGTTGCAAAAACGCCACGACGACGGGTTGAGCGCGTAAAGCAGCGCAGCTATCCTGCCCGCGCGCGACCCGGCGACGAGCGTCCCGAACTTGAACAGCACTACGACGGTGAGCACATCCAACAATGGCTGCACAAACGCCACGAAATCGGGATTCGGCCCGCCGGTACTGTACCAAAACGCGACGAACAACGGGTATAGCGGCGCGCGGATGTTGTTGGCGCGCAACGGCGGCTCCAAGTTCATCGAATAGACGCCGTGCTCGAGCAGGTTGACCGCCAGGTAGTGATAGCCCTCCGCATCGACGTGGGTGAACTGCATCCCCCGCGGCGCGCCCGCCAGATAGCCCCAACGCAACCCCGCCGCCAGCAAAACGAGGCAGACGGGGATCACAAATCGCGCCGGAGTGTGTGTATGCTTTTTCATGATAGTTTACTTATGCGGACACACAGCATCCCTCGTCCATGACACACAAAGGCAGATCGGGGTTGAGCAGCATAAACGCGCGCTGAAAGTCCCGGCTGCTGAAGCAGAGGCATCCACGCTCCATCAACTGCGCCGGATCACTGCCCCATCCAGTGTAACCAGATGGGGGTGAGCCGATCATCGACGACAATATCCGATCTACACGTCGCCATCGCAAAAGCTGCGGCAGCAGCCACTTCGCGACCAACCACGCGCTGCCACCCCCCAAAACGAGCCAGGAAATCCAAGCAAAAGGATGATTCAATGGCCGCAACAACACATAAATCAATCCCAACGTCACTGGAAACAACACGATTGTTAAATGAATGCAGATCCGTAATTGGGCTGCCAGATAAGCTCTGACATAGCTTTCACATTTCGAACAGATAGGCAACGTTATTGTGTGGCGCACACCAGATAGCGGCATCCCTGCATAAAATTGAACGGTGCGTAAACTGTCACCAGGACGTTGCCCACACCAGGCGCATATGTCCGGCAAGCGTATTTCGTGTCTGGCAACCGATCTATGTGATGTGTACATTATGCTCCTTTCAATTCAGCAAGGGTGACGCCAAGAGAACCACCGTCACCAGCGCGATCAGGCCGGTCACCCCCCAGGCCAGGATATTCTGCCAGCGCCGGTTGACCCAGTCGCCCATCACCCGGCGGTTGTTCACCAGCTTGAGCACCAGTACCAGCAGTACCGGCAATAAGATCGCGTTGACCGCCTGCGAAATCCACATAATTGGGAACAACGGAATGCCTGGAATCAACACCACGAGCACGCTCAACACGATGATGCCCACGTACAGCCCGTAGAAAAACGGGGCCTCGTGCGAACGTTGATCCAGGCCGCGCTCCCACCCGAACGCTTCGCAGATCGCATACGCCGTCGAAAGCGGCAACACCGAAGCCGCCAATAGCGACGCGCCCAACAACCCGGTCGTAAACAAGTAGCGTGCCCCCGTCCCGGCCAACGGAACGAGCGCCATCGCCGCCTGCTCCGCCGTCTCCACGTGGATACCGTGAATGAACAACGTCGCCGCCGTGCTGATGATGATGAAGGCCGAAACCACATTGCCCCACGCCGCGCCGAACATCACGTCCAGACGGGTGAAGCGGTAGCGTTCCAATTCCGCACCTTTGTCGGCCACCGATGCCTGCATATAGACGATGCCCCACGGCGTAATCGTCGTCCCGATCGTCGCCAACACCGCAAAAATAAAGTTCGGATCACGGCTGAAGGTCGGTGTGACAGCATGGCGCAGGACTTCACCCCACGGGGGACGCACCATCACCGCCGTGACCACGTAACTCAGCGCCGCCAGGCACAAGACCAGCAACACTTTTTCCACGTTATCGTAAGACCCGCGCAGCACCAAAAAGCCCACCATCAGTGCCGCGAACGGCACGGTGATATACCGGCTCACGCCGAGCAATTCTGTCCCGGCTGCCACACCCGCGAACTGGGCAATCGTCGTGCCCACGTTCGCCAGCAGCAGGCAAAGCATCGCAAAGGCCGTCACGCGCACGCCGAAACGCTCGCGGATTAAGTCGGCGGTTCCCTTGCCGGTGACGGCGCCCATCCGCGCCGCAATCTCCTGGATCACGATCTCGCCCACTGTGATGACCATCACCAACCACAGAAAGCGGTAGCCATACGTCGATCCGGCCATGGAATATGTGGCGATGCCCGGCGCGTCATTGTCGGCGCTGGCCGTAATCAACCCCGGTCCCAAAATCGAAAGATAGAACAAAATGCGTTGCAACCAGGCTGGTGCTCGTAAGAAGCGCTTCATCTATGTCCTCCCCGAAAATGAATGTGCTAGAAGAAGCGTGGCAGCCGCTTCTTCCAGGCCGTGGGCAACACGGTATCCACGGCATCATCAACAGTGACAATGCCTAACAGAATGCCCCTTGACGTATCGATCACGGGCACAGCCAGCAGATCATACTTCGCCACCATATATGCGACTTCTTCTTGCGGTGTGTAAGGGTCCACAGTTACCGGATCGGTCTCGATCCAAGGGGTCAGATCGGCATCCGGCGAGGCCATCACCAAATCGCGCAGGCTGATTACGCCTCGTAGGCAGTGATTTTCATCCACCAGATAGATATAGTACATCACCTCATCTTCACGTGCGTTTTCAGAACGGCGCAGATAATCCAATAGTTCTTCCGCATGCAAGCCGATTGGTGCGTGAGCAAATTCTGTCGTCATGATGCCGCCGGCGGAATCCTCCGGATAAACCAACAATGAGCGCACTTCGGCGGCATCTTCGTCTTCCATCAAGGCGAGCAGTTGTGCGCTGGTCTGTTCGGGTAAGTCGGCCAGCAGGTCGGCGGCCTCATCGGGGTCCATTTCTTCGAGGATGTCCGCTGCCCGTTCCGGCTCCATATGAGAAAGGACGGAGACCTGCATATTGGCAGGGCTTTCTTCCAGTGTGTCGGCCAACGTCTCATTGCTGAACGTCTCCATCAGCGCGGTACTGGTGTGATAATCCAGGTCATTGAGAATGGCAGCCATGTCTGCCGGGTGCAGTTGTACAATGCGGTCGTGCGAAACCCGCAAACGCAGCGGGTCTTCTTGATGTAAGGGGGCTACATCTTCCCAGGGGATGACGCCGGTTTTCCAAGAGCGGCCCAGCAGCCGGGCCAACGCTTGTCCAAGGCCCTCCAAGCCCAGGCGGCGCAGCAAGCCCCCCCCGCCGACATCCACACCGGTCAGGCAGTATTGATCGCCCACACGCGCCAGTTGCAGGTCATTGACGCGCACCACGCGGCGGCCCTCGGTATCCACGATTTGCCGGTCGAGCACACGGTCTAATAATCGCAACTCGTCGCCAATAGGCGTATAAGCAGGACACTTATCTTGGGGAACATTAAGCGTGATGCTGGGGTAGAGACTGCTCACGCACGAAGCGGGGATGAAACGATCACCGTTGTCCTGTGCATCACCGCGCAATAGCAAGGCCCTGACGGGCGGAAAATTCTGATCCACAGCGCCGATCAGCACATCGGCGCACCGGCCCACGGGATTCCCCCAGGCATCCCACACCTGCCGGTTTTGCATTTGACTGACGTACAACATGCCACACCTCCTCAATGCGAAATATGAAACTACGCGCAATCTCGTCGCGCGCGCTTTCGCCGTGTTCTAGACACGCAACAAGGCCGCAGCAGCACATGCTGCGGCCTTGTGAACACTCCGAGGAGGTCAGTGTGGCACGATGCCGTGCTGCGTCAGGTCTGCCGCGGTTTACTCGATGGGTCGGCGTCGTCTGCGCTCGCGGACGTTTCTTGTCCGAACGTACTGCTCACTTGTGTTGTTTCGTTCATTCCTCTCAGATCAGGCCGGTCCACTCCGGCAATTTCAGGAAATTGAGATATTGCAGAAACAAATTACGAAAAAATTATACCATTGAATAACAATGTTGAAAACCGCGCATTACAAGTCGCGGGCCAAAAAGCAAAAGTCACACGCACACCACGAGAACGGTTAGCCCTGCTACCAACGCCAACGCTGCCGCATCCGCCGGGCGAAATTGCAGCGGCGTCATCGTCGTGCGACCCTTGCCACCCTGGTAGCCGCGCGCTGTCATCGCCAAGGCAAGGTTCTCTGCCCGTTGCAAACCGGCAAGGAACAGCGGCACCAGCAACGGCAACGCCTGACGCGCGCGGCGCAATAAGCCACCCCGGCCCGTGCCCCATTCCGCGCCCCGCGACGCCTGCGACTTGGCGACCCGCTCCGCCTCCTGCGCCAGCAAGGGCAAAAAGTGCAATGTCACCTGCACCATCAGAACAAAAGCATGCGTGGGCAGGCCGATCTTCGTCAACGGCGCAAGCAAGGCATCGAGCGCGCGCACAATCTCCGTGGTGGAGATGCAGAACGAGAGCCAACTGAGCGTCAGGATCAACGCTGCAAAGCGCAGCACGAGCAGCGCACCGTTCAAGAGGCTGGTAGCGGAAATAGATGCCGGCCCCCACGCCCACAATGGCATCACAACGTCACCGCGCGGCCCAAAGAGGATTTGCAGCACCGCAAGAAATGCGATGAAGGGCAACGGCGGGAGCAATCCCTTCAGCGCGTATCCGAGGGGGATCCGCGCGATGACCAACGCAGCGAGCAGCGCCACGAGCGCGATCGCTAAGCCGGTCCAGCGCGGCGCAACGGTGATCGCCGCCAACAGCAGAAACCCGGCCACCAGCCGCGCGCGCGGATCCAACCGGTGGATGACCGAGCCGGTGGGCAGGTATTGACCGATATTGACAAAGCGTAAGAACTCGAAATCGTGCATAAGAATCAGCAAATCAAGAATCAGCAAATCAAGAATCAGCGAATAAAAATCAGCGAATGGCGAATGTAGCGCGGGCGTCCCCGCCCGCGAGCGGGCCAGAAGCCCGCGCTACTTCATCCGTTAAATCCGTTGAGGCAACGAGACAAGGCTTCGGCCAGCGCGGCGGGCGAGACCAGGCCGGGCGGGAGTGTCCAGCCGCGCGCGCGCAAGCCTTCAACAACCTGCGTGACGACGGGTGTAGATAACCCCAACGCGCGCAATGACTCGCCCTGCGCGAAGACGTCCGCCAGACGACCGTCGAGAACAGAGCGCCCGTCGTCAAGGACCGTCACCTGTCCGGTGAGCGCCGTCACATCCCCCATCTGGTGCGACGAGAGCACCAACGTTATCCCGGTCTCCTTTAGCTTGAGCAGATGCGAAAGCAATTCGCGGTGCGAGGCCGGATCCAGCCCGGCGGTGGGTTCATCGAGCAAGAGCACCGAGGGACGCAGCGCGAGGATTGAGGCCAGCGCCACTTTGCGCTTCTCACCACCGCTCAGCGCGAACGTGAAACGATCCTTGAAGGCATTGAAGCCCATCCCCACCAGCTCCATCGCCCAGCGCACGCGCTCCCGCAGCGAATCGCCGAGCAAACCCTGCAAACGCGGGCCATAGGCGATCTCGTCCCCCACGTACTGCTCAAAAATCTGCGCCTCTGGCAACTGGAAGACCAGCCCGACCATCCGGCGCACAACACGCACGTCCATCTGGGGATCGTCGAGCACGTAATCGCCGACGCGTACCGTGCCTTCCTGGGGACGCAGCAATCCGTTGAGATGCTGCATCAACGTCGATTTGCCGGAGCCGGTCGCGCCGAGCAGGCCGTGCGCCGCGCCTTCTGTCACATCAAGCGTGACGCCTTCGAGCGCGCGCTGCGCGAGCGGCGTGCCGAGCATATAGATGTGCCCCAGGTCGCGTACTTCAATCAACGGCGCGCTGGCGGCCGTTGATGGTTGAGCACGTGCAGCCGGCGCTTCAATGGTGTGATGTGGTAGGAAATCCAACGCCTCCACGAGTGCTGGGACGGTCAACAACCCGGCAGGCAACGCCGGAAAATGCTGCCGCAACGCACGCGCCAATCCCGCTGCCGGGGGTAAATCCAACCCCAAAGTGGACAGGAGCGCCGCACCGGCGAATACCGTCTCCGGCGTGCCATCGAGTGCCACGCTCCCGCGCTCCAACACCACCACGCGCTGCGCGTCGAGCGCCTCTTCCATAAAGTGCGTAATGGTAATGATCGTCAGCCCGGCGCGATGCAAGCCGGTCATCATCGCGCGGACGGCGCGCCGCCCGGCAGGATCGAGCATCGCCGTGGCCTCGTCGAAGACAATGCAGCGTGGACGCATCGCCAGCACTCCGGCCAACGCCACACGCTGCTGCTGTCCCGCCGAAAGTTGGTGCGGTGGGCACTGGCGCATTTCTGACATTCCCACCGTTTCCAGCGCCTCATCCACGCGCGCGCGGATTTCGCCGGAGGGGACGCCCATATTCTCCACACCGAACGCCACATCCTCCTCCACCAGCGACGCCACGATTTGGTCTTCCGGGCGCTGGAAGACCATGCCCACAGTCCGGTGAATCGTCGCGTGCTGCGCCTGGTCGCGCGTATCCAGCCCGGCGACGGTCACGCGCCCATCGTCCGGCACGAGCAGCGCGTTGAGATGCTGCGCCAGCGTCGATTTGCCGGAGCCGTTCGCCCCGACGATGGCGACATACTCTCCAGCCTCGATTCGCAGCGAAATCTCACGCAGCGCCGCGATATGACCGCCTCCGGGAAGCGGATAAGCATAGGTAACATTGTTGAATTCGATCAGTGCAGACATTTGACATCAAAGTCACAAGAACAATCCCCAGTAGTATAACACTTTTGTGAGTGTAGACACTTTATCTTCCCTCAGGTTCAGCTATAATTCCATTATCCATTACCCTTAAAAGGAAAGTAGGTGTCCTATGTCGAGAGATAACATTCGTAAAATTGCCATCACCGGCGTACTAGGTGCAATTGCGGCCCTGTTAGGGTGGACGCACTGGGGTTTCATCCCCTGGTTTGCCGGAGCTTCATTGACGATTATGCACGTCCCCGTCATCATCGGCGCAGTACTGGAAGGTCCAGTTGTGGGTCTCGCCATCGGCCTGATCTTCGGCGGATTCAGCATGTTGCAGGCCGCCATCGCACCGCTCGGCCCCACCGACGTGCTGTTCACCAACCCGCTGATCGCCGTGCTGCCGCGCCTGTGCATCGGACCGTTGGCGTGGCTGGTCTGGCGCGCCCTGGAACGCAAACCTGTGCCCGGCCTGATTGCCGCCGGCATCGCCGGAAGCCTCACCAATACCGTGCTCGTCCTGGGGATGATCGGATTGCGCGGCGCAGCACCGTGGGGCGCCCTCTTGCCACTGATCGTCGCCAACGGCCTGCCAGAGGCTGCCGCCTCGGCCATCATCACCCTTGCCGTCGTCGCTGCGTGGAAGCGAATCGCCGTCGGCAAACAGCAAGGCTCCAAATTGTAGATTGCTCATCAGCAGATTGAACAGATTAAGCAGATTTTTGAACTCTCAATCTGCCAAACCTGCTGACTATTTCAAGGAGTTTCTATGGACAACAAAACGCTACAAGCATTGCTGGACGCGGCGGCACCGCTGATCGAGCTCGCCATCGCCGAGGACATTGGACCGGGCGATGCGACCAGCACGGCGACGCTCGACCCGAACGTGCTGCTGCACGGGCGCATCACCGCTAAGGAACGTGGCGTGATCGCCGGACTGCCGGTGGCAGAAGCCGTCTTCCGCCGCATCGATCCCGCCATCACCTTCACCGCACGGGCTTGCGACGGACAAGAGGTGGTGCCCGGCGAGGTCGTCGCCGACGTCATCGGTCCAGGACCGTCGCTGTTAGCGGCGGAACGTCTCGCCCTCAACTTTCTCCAGCGGATGTCGGGCATTGCGACGGTTACGCGCAGCTTTGCCACCGCCGTCTCGACCACAAACGCGACGATCCTCGACACACGCAAGACGCTGCCCGGCTATCGCGCGCTCGACAAATACGCCGTGCGGATGGGCGGCGGGGTCAACCACCGTATGTCGCTCTTCGATATGATGATGGTGAAGGACAACCACGTCGACGGCGCGGGCGGCATCGCACTTGCCGTCGAACGCGCGCGCGCGCAGCATCCCGATTTGCCCATCGAAGTGGAAGTGCGCGATCTGGACGAGCTGCGCCAGGCGTTGGCGATTGAGCCGCCGCTCGACCGCATCCTCCTGGACAACATGGACCTCGACACGATGCGCGAGGCCGTCGCCATCGCGCGGGCGCATGCCCCGAGTGGAACGAGGGGGGTGCCGCTGGAAGCTTCCGGCAACGTCACCCGCGGGCGCGTGAAGGCCATCGCCGACACCGGCGTGGATTTCATCTCCGTCGGCGCGCTCACCCACTCGGTCAAGGCGCTGGACCTGAGCATGAAGATTCAGCCCGTCGACAAAGCGACCGATAACGATCCGGAAACGCGCATCCGCGAGGTCAAAGCTGCACTCGGCGACCAGTTGGTCATCCTTGGGCATCACTACCAACGCGATGCTGTGATTGCCTTCGCCGATTTCCGAGGCGATTCGTTGGGGCTTTCGCGCCGCGCCACACAAACGGACGCCAAGTACATCGTCTTCTGTGGCGTTCACTTTATGGCCGAGGTTGCCGCAATCTTGGCGAAACCCGGCCAGCACGTGTTCATCCCAGACATTGAGGCAGGCTGCTTCCTCGCCGAAACGGCCAGCGAGCATCTGGTGCAGGAAGCGTGGAGCATACTTGACGCAGCGCTTACCGCTGACGGCAGTAGTGCCGATGCGGAGATCACGCCCATCACTTACGTTAACTCGGACGCAGCCCTCAAAGCCTTCTGCGGGCAATACAACGGGACGGTCTGCACCTCCGGCAACGCCGACAAAGTGCTAACGTGGGCACTGGGACAGCGTCCGCGCGTCTTCTTCTTCCCTGACCAACACCTGGGACGCAATACAGCCAACAAACTCGGTATCCCACCGGAAGAGATGCTACTGTGGAACATCCACCGGCCACCCAGCGCAGACGCCATCCGGGCGGCGAAGATCATCCTCTGGCCCGGCGTGTGCAACGTCCACCAGCGCTTCCGCCCGAAGCACATCCAGGCAATGCGCGAACGCTATCCCGGCATCCGCGTCATCGTCCACCCAGAGTGCAAGGCCGAACTGGTAAACCTCGCCGATGACGCCGGCTCAACATCCCACATCCTCAAGCAAATCGAAGCGGCGCCCGCCGGAACACAGTGGGCCATCGGGACGGAAAGCCGTCTCGTCCATCGCCTGCAAGCCGAACACCCCGATCAGCTCATCCTCTCACTATCGGACGTGCCACCTTACTGCGCGAACATGAGCCAGATCACCGTCGATAATCTTGCCGAGGTGATGGATGCCCTGGCGCGCGGTGAACTGCGCAACGAAGTCACCGTCGAGCCGGAGATCCGCCACTGGGCAAAAATCGCGTTGGAAAGAATGTTGGCGCTGTAGTCAGTAGAAGGTAGACAGTAAACAGGGGAACCTGCCCCCGTCTACTGTTTACCGTCTACCGAACGAAGGAGAATTATGCCCATCGAAACCGACGTCCTCATCATCGGCTCCGGGATTGCCGGGGCTGCGGCGGCCCTGCAACTGGCGAAAGACCACCAACGCCAGATCACGATCATCACCCGCACGCACGATCCGGACGAGGCCAACACCCGTTACGCGCAAGGCGGCATCGTCGCCGACGGTGAGGGGGATTCGCCCGACCTGCTCGTGGAAGACATTCTGCGCGCGGGAGCCGGGCTAAGTTGGCCTCCAGCGGTACGTCTGCTGGCCAAAGAAGGCCCGGGCCTGGTGGAACGCGTGCTGATCGACGAGTGTCGCGTTCCCTTCGATCAAAATGCACGCGGGGAAATCTCGCGTACTCGCGAGGGTGGACACTCCCTGTCGCGCATCCTCCACGTGGGCGACACGACCGGCCGCGCCATCGAACGCGCAATGCTCGCCCGGCTGCGCGAGTTGTCCAACGTGACGCTGCTCACCGGCATGACAGCAGTGGACCTCATCACTTCCTCACACCACAGCCACGATCCACTCGCCGTTTATCAACCGATCACGTGCCACGGCGCTTACGTCATGGATCGCATCGAGAACGCCATTCACCGCGTGCTCGCGCCGGTCACAATCCTCGCCACAGGTGGCGTGGGGCGCATCTACCGCCACACCACCAATCCGCCAGGCGCGCGCGGCGATGGCCTGGCGATGGCTTACCGCGCAGGGGCACGTGTCATCAACGCGGAGTACATCCAGTTTCACCCCACCACGTTGGCGGTGGTTGGCGCGGATAACTTCCTGATCTCCGAGGCCGTGCGCGGCGAAGGCGCGCAGCTCTACACGCCGGACGGGCGCCACTTTATGGATACCTACGCGCCCAAGTGGGGCGATCTGGCCCCGCGTGACGTGGTCGCCCGGGCCATCCACCACGAGATGTTGGAACACGGCTACCCGCACGTCCTGCTCGATCTGGCAAGCGTGATGGATGCGGCACGCATCCGCGAGCGTTTCCCCTGCATCTATGCAACGTGCCTGCAAGCAGGCGTGGACATCACCGCCGGACCGATCCCCGTTGTCCCGGCGGCGCACTACTTCTGCGGCGGCGTCCACGTTGATCTGTGGGGACGCTCAACCCTCGAGGGCCTGTACGCTATCGGTGAGGTGAGCTGCACCGGTGTCCACGGCGCGAACCGCCTGGCAAGCACCTCGTTGCTGGAGGGGTTGGTGTGGGGCAACCGGGCCGGACGCGATGTGCGCGGGCGGGACGATTTACGCCTGGTGGCTACGGACGACATCCCTCCCTGGCAGGATGTCAGCGAAGGCGCTGCCGCTGATCCAGTGCTGGTTTACCGCGATGCCCGTACCCTCCAGAATATTATGTGGCTCTACGTTGGGCTGGCACGCAACACTCACCGGCTGGTACGGGCGTTGCAGGACCTCAACCACCTGTGGGGCGCGATCGATGAATTCTACCGCTCGACGCGCCTGAACGACAACCTCATCGGTCTGCGGAATATGGCACAGTCCGCGTGGATTGTCACGCGCGCGGCTTGGCACAACCGTCAATCGCGGGGCACGCACTACCGCGAGGACGCCGAAGACCACGAATTTGCAGGCCTGAGCGACACCGGGGGACCGTTGCCGAATTCCATAACTGAATTTTGACAGAAAACACAATGTCCTACGCTGACGGGTGGGCCGCGATAAATTTGGACATGCCCGCGCGCGTGCCGCACACAGAGTATTCCGTGACAGAGCACTGGGCCGTGATCAAAGCTGTGACCGGCCTCGCTATCAACCCGTACAGCCCCGAAGATGTAAAACGTCGAGGCGCGCTGGCCCTGATGGAAGCCTGGAACTTCGACTTCCGCTGGTCGACGCTCATCGGCGGGGACGAGTTGGCCGTATGCCACACGGATATGGGCCACGCGGAGTATGCCGCCGGCGGCGTAGATCGCCGGGACACGGTGACGTGCCCGTTCTCGACACCCGAGGAAGTGCTGGCGTTCGATCCGTGGGCAATCTACGGGCCGCGCGACCAGGCTGAACTGACACAGCGCTTCGAGGAACATTACCGGCGCCAACAGGCAGAAACACCGGAACAAGTCACGATGACGGGCGTCTACGTGACGATGGTCTCCGGCCTGATCGACATCTTTGGCTGGGAGATGCTGCTGCTGGCGGCGGGGGTGGATCCCAAAGGCTTCGGCGAGATTGCCAACCGTTACGCAAGTTGGGTTCAGCAGTATTATGATGCGCTCAGCGCGGCGGATGTGCCCGTGGTGATGGTCCACGACGACATTGTGTGGAGTTCCGGCCCGTTCATCGCGCCATGGTGGTATCGGCAGTATGTGTTCCCCAACTACAAGAAGCTCTTCGCGCCGCTGCTGGATTCCGGCAAGAAGATTATGTACACCTCCGACGGCGATTACACGAAGTTCGTGGACGATCTTGTCGAATGTGGGGTCCACGGCTTCGTGCTGGAGCCGTGGACGGATATGGCCTATATCGCCGAAAAATATGGGCTCACACACGTCTTCATCGGCAATGCCGACACGCGCATCCTGCTTTCGGGCAGCAAGGCTGCCATCCGTGCGGAAGTCGAGCGCTGCATGGCAATTGGCAAACAGTATCCGGGCTTTTTCCTGGCCGTCGGCAATCACATCCCCGCCAATACGCCGGTGGAGAGTGTGTTGTATTATCAGGAAGTGTATGAGGAGTTAAGTAGACGGTAGACGGGGGGGGGACGCTCACTGCCCCCGGAGGCAGGTAGGCCCAGACTCAAACTTATGTCGATTGAAGGACTAGCCAACACATTACGCGCAGACGGGAACTTCATCCGCAACGTGACGGCATGGAGGACATTGCCCGCACGCGGCGCAAGCACGACCGCGTGGCCCGTGGACTTGAATCCGCGCATCGCCGAGGTGGGACGCAGGCTAAGCATCGACGCGCTCTACACCCACCAAGCGCACGCCGTCGAAACCGCGCTGCGCGGCGAGAACGTCATTCTCACTACAGGAACGGCTTCTGGCAAGACACTCGGCTACACACTGCCGCTGCTCAATACGCTCCTGCGCGATCCCACGGCCACGGCGCTATTGATCTTCCCCACCAAGGCATTGGCCCACGACCAGATCACGGCCATGGAGCAATGGATTGGCGCATTACAGGCTCCGGTGGCTCTGCGTCCCTACGACGGCGATACGCCGCAGCGTCACCGCGCTGCCATCCGCAATGAGGCGCGCGTCCTCGTCACCAACCCCGATATGCTGCACCTGGGCATCCTGCCGCACCACACTCGCTGGGTGCGCTTCTTCAGTGGCTTGCGCTACATCGTGCTCGACGAACTGCACACCTACCGGGGCATCTTCGGTAGCCACGTCGCCAACGTGCTGCGCCGCGCCCGCCGTGTGGCGCGCTTCTATGGCGCGGAACCACAATTCGTGTCAGCGTCAGCCACCATCGCCAACGCCCGCGAATTGGCCGAAGCGGTGTGGGAAGATCCCGTCATCGCCGTGGAAGAGGACGGCGCGCCGTACGGCCAACGCCACGTCATCTTCTACAATCCACCGCTGCTCAACCCGGCGCTCGGCTTACGCGCCAGCGCCACCGCCGAGGCCGTTAAGCTAACACGGAAACTGCTCCGCGCTGATGTGCAGACGATCGTCTTTGCTCGCGCCCGTATGACCGTGGAACTGCTGTTACGCGAACTGCGCGAGCGAGCAGAGCGTGCCGATTTTGTACCGGACGCCATCCAGGGGTATCGCGGTGGCTATCTACCTCAGGAACGGCGGGCCATTGAGCGGGGGCTGCGCACCGGCAAAACGCGCGTCGTCGTCGCCACCAACGCACTGGAGCTGGGCATCGACATCGGCGCGCTCGACGCTTCGATCCTGGTGGGCTATCCCGGCACCATCGCGGCGACGCGCCAGCAAATGGGACGCGCTGGACGGCGAGCGGGGGCATCGCTCTCGGTGCTCATCGCCACGCCGTCGCCGCTGGATCAATACCTGATCTCGCATCCGGAATACTTCTTCGGGCGTTCGCCTGAAGAGGCGCGGGTGAACCCCGACACGTTGAGCCTGCTCGCGGCACATCTCACATGCGCCGCGTTCGAGCTGCCCTTCGAACAGGGCGAGCCTTTTGGCAAAGCGCAGCACGCCGGCGCGATCCTGGAGGCCCTCAGCGCAGAGGACGTGCTGCACCAGCACAATGGGCGCTTCACGTGGGTTGGGGAAGCCTATCCGGCTCAATCTCTTTCGTTACGTTCGGCCACGGCGGACAACGTCGTGATTCAATCCACTGATGGAGGCATGATCGGCACGGTGGATCGCCTTAGCGCGCCAAACCTTGTCCACGAAGGCGCGGTTTACCTGCACGGCGGCGAGATGTACCTTGTCGAGTCACTGGATTGGGAGCAGGGGATTGCGCTGGCCCGGCCCATCGAACTCGACTATTTTACAATTGCGACATCAGCGACAAAGGTAGAGCGACAGAGCGTACGGCGCGCACTTGGCGCGCTCGATGTAACACCCCAGATCACCGACGAGGAAGTGTGTGTCCACACCAAACCGGCGGCCTATCGCCGCGTACAGCAAGGCACGCACGAGACGCTCGGCTGGGGTGAGATCGACTTGCCAGAACAGGTGATGGATACGGAGGCGTTCCGGCTGACGCTGCCCTCGGCGCTGGTGGAGGACCTGGCGGAGGCCGGCGTGATGCTGGCCCCGCTGGACTACGGTCCGGCATGGCCGGAGATCCGCGAGACAATCCTCGCTCGCGACGGACACAAGTGTCGCATGTGTGAAACTAAGGGCAAGTCCGGACACCCGCTGGAAGTTCACCACCTCACCGCGCTGCGCACGTTTCTGGCGCAGTATCCGCGACAAGAAGCCCTGCGACTCGCACATGCCGCGGAAAACCTGCTCACGGTCTGCCCGTCGTGCCACCGCCAACTCGAACGGGCGCGTGGGGCACGGACGGCGTTGAGCGGCCTGTCGTACTTGCTGCGCAACCTCGCGCCGGTGTTCCTGATGTGCGATCCCGGCGATTTGGGCACCTCGGTGGAGGCGCGCGATGCGGAGAGCGCTTTGCCCGCGATTATCGTTTTCGATGACGTACCAGGCGGGGCAGGTTTATCACCGCGGCTGGTCGACTTATGGCCCCGTCTGGTCGAAGCGACGTTGGAGCGGGTGCGGACGTGCCCATGCACGGATGGCTGTCCCTCGTGCGTCGGCCCGGTGGGAGAGAGCGAACCCGGTGCGAAGGCCGCGGCGCGGCAATTGTTGGAGCGGATGGCGGAAAATGATTTTTGGAAGGTCGCGTCTTTGTAGTATAATGAAGTTGTTTCCCTTTTTCGGCAGGATTTGCGGGATTGACAAGATAAGAAATCCTAAAAACTTGTTGATCCTGTCCAGAATTTCGCTAAGCTAAAATGACATTATGCCAATCCTGAGTCCAGACGCCATCGAATTCATCAGCCGCAGCCCGGAGCAGACGCGCCGTGTAGGCGCCCGCTTGGGAATGCTGCTAAAGGGTGGAGACGTCATCGCACTGGAAGGCAACCTGGGGACGGGAAAAACGGTGCTGGCACAGGGCATTGGCATCGGCTGGGGGGCGACGACAGCGCTCATCAGCCCGACGTTTATCATCATCCGTCGCCACAACCGCAATCAAGACAATGACTTTTTCTATCACATCGATCTGTATCGCATTACATCGCTCGCGGAAGCTGAGGACCTGGGCTTAGGTGAGATGTTAGGCGATCCGAAGTCCGTGTGTGTGGTGGAATGGGCGGAGCGCGCCGCAGGTCTCTTCCCCGAAGAAACGCTATGGGTAACGCTGCGCGTACTGGATGAGCAACGGCGCTCGCTGACCTTCCGCGCTAACGGTGACCACCACCATGCCATCCAGGAGAGACTACGCAGGGAGCTTGCTGGATACTGATGCCGGCTTTTATTTTCCGCCGGCACCGTACCTGAAGGAGATCATAACACATCCATGTTGCTCGCTATCGATACAGCCACCGTACGCGCCAGCATCGCCCTGCATGATGGCCAGACGCTGCGCAGCGAATGTACCTGGGAAGCCCCCAATCGGCACACGGTGACACTCGCGGCGCGCATCGTGCAAAGCCTCGAAGCGTCGGAGATTACACCCGCTGATTTGACCGCTGTGGCGGTCTGCATTGGGCCGGGGTCGTATACCGGCGTGCGCATCGGGGTAGCCCTGGCGAAAGGCATGGCGGTCGCCCGGCAACTGCCACTCATCGGTGTCCCTACGCTGGACATTCTCACAGCGGCGCAACCCGCCGATGACCGCCCGCTGTATGCCGTCTTCGCCGCCGGACGGAAGCGCGCCGGATTCGCCCGCTATCGCTGGAGCGATGACGGTTGGCACGCTGAAACCGAGGTTTCAATAGCGACGTGGGCAGAGTTTTTCGCTCAGATCGACGAACCGGCACTGCTCGTGGGAGAGATCGAGACGGCAGATTTGCCCACCAGTGCGGCCACAAACATGGCCTTTACGATACCCACGCCGGCGCGGCATCTACGCCGGGCCGGGTTCCTGGCAGATCTGGCATGGACACGCCTGCGCGACGGGCAAACCGATGACCCGGCAACGCTCCAACCTCTGTACGCGCGATGAACGAAACGAGTCTCCCCTTCCACATCCGGCAACTGGAAGCCAAAGACATTCCCACGGTCATCAGCATCGACCGGTTGGTGTTTCACGATCCCTGGCCGGAGTCGGCCTACGTGCAGGAATTGTATTTCAACCCGAACGCGCACTATTTCGTCCTGCAACTGACGCCGGCTATGCCCGCACACTCGTGGGCGGAACGTCGCGCCGCGCTGGCCTCGCAGATCGTGGGCTTTGTGGGCGTGCGCGTCGAAATGGAGCGGGGTCACATCAGTACGCTAGCCCTACGTCCAGAATGGCGCGGAGGGGGCCTGGGCGAATTGCTGCTGTATACGGCACTGGATCAAGCCATCCGTAACGGTGCGCACACGGTAGCCCTGGAAGTACGCGTCTCGAACGCCGTGGCACAAAATCTGTATGCCAAGTATGGCTTTGTCGTGGTCTCACAGCTACGGGGTTATTACGCCGATGGGGAAGATGCCTACTACATGCGCGCCAACGTCGAAGGCCAGGCGTATTATGCCCATTTGCAACAACGCCGTGCTCGGCTGGAGCACCGGCTCTGTCTCCAACCTGTGAGCATAGTATAGCGAAAGATTTCTATGAGCGGATTGAACCGCGTCCCTGCCGTTCAATTGGCAACCTGCAATAATTCCCAGAGGAGGACAATTATGGCCAACAACCGTGAGCAGGCTTTGGAAGACATCCACGCGCAGGTGCGAGCGTGCACACGTTGCCCGCTCCACGTCGGACGCACACACGCTGTACCCGGCGATGGCCCGGTGAATGCCACGTTGATGTTTATCGGCGAGGCGCCCGGATTCCACGAAGACCAGCAGGGCATTCCGTTTGTCGGCGCGGCGGGCAGATTCCTGAACGAGTTGTTACAAAAGGCCGGTATCGATCGCGGTACAGTCTATATCACCAACGTGATCAAGTGTCGTCCCCCAGGCAATCGCGACCCCCTTATCGAAGAGGTTGCTATGTGTACACCTTTCCTGGAGCAGCAGATTGAAATCATCAGCCCACAAGTCATCGTCACCCTCGGGCGCCATTCCATGAATCGCGCCTTCCCCGACGAGAAAATCTCCATCGTGCACGGACAACCACGCAAGGTCAACAACCGCGTTTACTTCCCTATGTATCACCCGGCGGCAGCATTGCATCAGCCAAGTCTCCGCAGCACTGTCGAGACTGATTTTGATCGGCTACGCGCTTTATTGGATGGACAACTTACACCTGAAGAGTTTACCCCTCCGCCAGAAGTAGAACAGTTATCATTGTTTTAGAACCTATCCGAAAATTTGCCGTTGAAGTACCAGAAATGCTCGCTAACATAATTGGAGGATAGAGTCTTAATATTGAAAATAGATGGAATGTAATTTGTAGTGGTCATAGTAGTACTGGGGATTGTGGGGATAAGTGTTTGACGCCCCTATAGGTGGCGTTCGGGTCGCTGGCACTTACTAGATATTCTATTAATGTGTTTCCGAGGATGGGGATAAAGTGGGGAATTTTTCTTCACGACGGGATGACTGGGGGCGCTTTGTCCTGTTGGTTGTCGGCCGGGCGCACCGTAAGAGAAAAATTTTCTCTTGCAAAAAGCGGTGAGTTTTCCCCTAAAACGTATAGTTATCCACCGAAAACCCTATAGTTATCCACAGTTTTGCACAGTACAGGGGGCCCTATGGAAGTGAGCGAACGCGTTTATTCCTAGATGTTGGGGTTGCTTAACACCACACCCCCTATAGTAGCGGATGTGGAAGGTGTGGAAAACTTCCAGTGGTTTTCCGCTGGATATTCCACTGGAAAAGTTTACAAATGCGCATCGATAGGTGAGTGGACAAGCGGGATATTTTATGTGTTTCACTTCAGCATAGTTATAAGGAGGCTTATATGGATTGGCGGGATTTTCTCAATTTTCGGCGTATGATTACCCCGATGATTATCAAGGTTCTCTTCTGGATAGGTATTGGGCTCAGCGTGTTAGCGGGGATTATTGTGTTCTTCGGTGGATTGGTTGCCGGGGTTAGCGGCGGTGGATTTGCCAGGATATTGGGCGGGCTTGTGGGCGGACCTTTGATTATGTTCCTCGGAATTCTCAGCGTTCGTATTTACTCGGAGTTGCTGATTCTCGCTTTTCAAATTAACGAAACTCTGACCGATATACGCACTTTACTGAAAAGGGATTGATCTCCCCTATCTCTTGTCCACCACTTGTTTTCCACGGCCAGCACTTTCAGGTGCTGGCCATTTTTTGTTGGACGGCTTAATTTATAAGAAAAAACCTTGACAAAATCCGTGTTTCGCCTATACTTCTCAATGGATTTAGACTCTACCCGAAAATTGTGCCCGCAAGCGTTTCTAGTGCATCAATGGCAAATTTCCGGATAGATTCTTAGCGGATTCAAACAGCTTTTGATTTTTCCTATCCGTTTCATGTGTTTAATCCGTTGAGACAACAGTGGAGGACTAGGGTATGGAGCCTGTGACGCTTGAAATTCGTGATCTGCACGTCAACGTAGAAGGCAAAGAGATTCTCAAAGGGGTGGACCTGGTAGTGCGTCAGGGAGAAACCCACGCGCTGATGGGGCCAAATGGCTCCGGGAAGAGCACGCTGTCGTATGCGTTGATGGGCCATCCGCATTACGAGGTGACGCAGGGCGATATGCTCATCAACGGCGAGAGCCTGCTGGCTCTCCCGCCCGACGAGCGCGCCCGGCACGGCCTCTTTTTGGCGATGCAGTATCCTGTGTCTGTTTCTGGCGTGACACTCCAATCGTTCCTTCACGCCGCGACCAGCGCGATGCGCAGCTACGGTGACAAGGCGCAGACCGGCGCGCGCGGACGGCTCAACGCGCACCTGATGCCCCTGCGTGAATTTCGCAAGGAGTTGAACGAGCACTTAGACAAGCTCAAGATGGATCCGGCGTTCTTGAAACGGTATCTCAACGAGGGGTTCTCCGGCGGCGAGAAGAAACGCGCCGAAATCTTGCAAATGGCCCTGCTCCAGCCCAAGTTCGCGGTTCTGGATGAAACTGACTCCGGCCTGGACATCGACGCGATCCGCATTGTCTCTGATAACATCAACCGCTTGCAGCAAGAACTCAATATGGGCATTCTCGTGATTACGCACTACCAACGGCTGCTCAATTACATTTACCCGCAATTTGTTCACATCTTTTACGATGGGCGCATCTTCCAATCCGGTGATGCAAACCTGGTAGAAGTGCTGGAAGAAAAGGGCTACGATTGGGTCAAAGACGCTCAACGCTAACCGACATTTTTCCGTTCAATCCGTCTATAGATGAAAATTGACCACTAATCTTCACGAATCCACACTAATTTTGCTTTTCATTCGTGCGTGGAGATTGGTAGAGATTCGGGGTTTATGAGGAATGAGTTTATGACTACACCGCACAATGACCTTCGCGACCTCAAAGAACAGCAGCGGTACGACTTCAAGACCGAGATCGATTACGCACACCAATCGCGGCGCGGACTTGGCGAGGACGTTGTGCGCAGCATCTCGGCGCTCAAAAACGAGCCGCAATGGATGCTCGATTTTCGCCTCAAGGCGCTGGATATCTTCAACCGCATGCCCATGCCTACCTGGGGTGTGGACCTGGGCGCGCTGGATTTCGAGGAATTTTATTACTTTATGCGTGCCACGCCGGAAAACGTGCGTACCTGGGACGACGTTCCCGACGCGATCAAGGACACCTTCGAAAAACTCGGCATCCCCGAAGCCGAGCGCAAGTTTCTCGCGGGCGTCGAGACGCAGATGGATTCTGAATCGGTCTACAGCTCGCTCAAAGCCGAGTGGGAGAGCCACGGCATTATCTTTGTGGATATGGATACCGCCGTCCAGAAGTACCCTGACCTCGTCCAGAAGTATATCAGCACCATTGTTCCTATCGCCGATAACAAGTTTGCTGCACTGAACAGCGCCTTCTGGTCGGGCGGCAGCTTCGTCTACGTTCCCCCCGGCGTGGATGTGGAAATCCCCTTGCAGGCGTACTTCCGCATCAACGCGCAAAGCCTGGGGCAGTTCGAGCGCACCATCATCATCGCCGAAGAAGGCAGCAACGTTCATTACATAGAAGGCTGCACGGCACCTCAATACACTACCGCAGCCCTACACACCGGCGTCATTGAAATCTTCGTCGGCAAGGGCGCGCAAGCGCGCTACACGACGATTCAGAATTGGTCGACCAACGTCTACAACCTGGTCACGCAGCGCGCGGTAGTCGAAGAAGACGGCGCGATGGCTTGGGTGGATGGCAATTTAGGCTGTCTGGCCCAAGGCTCTACGGTAACAACACCGACCGGAGTACGTCCCATTGAGGCGCTTGAAGTTGGCGACAAAGTTCTATCCTTCGATGAGGCCAGTGGGCAGTTGGTCTTTCGCAAGATTCTGGCAAAACGGTTTTCTGGTTATCAACGTGTGCGCGAAGTCTCTTACGGAGAAAGGCGATTGCGTGTTACGGATAACCACCCATTTTACTCTTACATCTACACACCGGAACGGCCGAAAAAGTTGGGGCGTTATCAATTGGCTTACGTCCGCGCCGATAGACTCTGCCAAGCCATTGTTCCTCGGCGTTCTACAGATTTTGGGCAGCCCTATCTTCTAAAGATCCCAGAAGTTGAAACAACTTTTATCTCACGGAACCAACATACGGATACATTTGAAGCGACGCGCAGTCGAGCTACACGTCTTACACTGCCGGAACAAAGCACAGTGAATCTGATGTGGCTTTTCGGTTTGTTTCAAGGGGATGGCAACATTTACCGGGAACCGGCGCAAAATGACGGCACGCGGTATGCCAAAGTTGGTTTCTCTATCCCACGCAATAATCGCGCGCGTGACAAATTGATTCGGTGCATGGCCGAAATCATAGACACCCCGCCAACCGAGCGAAAAGATGGCATCCAATTGACGTGGAATTCAGTTGAACTGGCCGATTTATTTGGCTTGCAAGGATTGGAGGGAACGGCAGACACAAAACGTATCCCAGAGTGGGTATTCTCGACGCCTGAAAGCCATCGATTGGCGTTTTTGGCCGGGTATATTGATGCGGATGGCACGGTGCCGATTTCAAAGCGCCGGATCCTGATCAAATCTGTGAACCGGCAACTTCTACAAGATGCAGCGCGATTAGCGGTTACCTTGGGCATCACCCCCCGGATTTATACGGAATTTGCTGAAGAACGTCAAGTTGTCATTATGGGCTATACCACGACGGCGCACGGTTCACACAGAATTGAATTACCGGTTGATCCCCGGTTATTGGATTATGTGTGCGAAGAAACTAAGCAGAAGATGTTGGCGGTGCCCGTTTCAGCACGACAGCGGCATCGTCATGTTGGGCGTTCCAATATCGAAGTACCGGAAACTGTCGAAGTGGTTGACGTGCTAGTCGGTAAACCTTCATCGTCAGATGTGCCGACATGGGATATTGAAGTTGAGGGTACAGGAAACTTTATCTCAGAAGGGTTCATTGTTCATAATAGCGGTATTACGATGAAGTACCCCGCCGTCGTCCTCAAGGGCGCACGTGCGCACGGCGAAGTGCTTTCGATCGCCTTCGCCGGTGATGACCAGCACTACGATGCCGGCGCGAAGGCCATTCACCTGGCCCCGCACACGTCCTCGCTCATCACCTCGAAGTCGATCAGCAAGGGGAACGGGCGCGCAGATTATCGCGGCCTGGTGCGCGTGGCGAAGGGCGCAGAGGGGGCGCATTCCAAAGTAGTCTGCGATGCGTTGTTGCTCGACCCTGAATCGCGCACCGACACCTATCCCTACATGGACGTGAACGAAGATGACTCGCACATCGAACACGAAGCTACCGTCAGCAAAATCAGCGAGGATCAACTTTTCTACCTGATGAGCCGGGGCTTGCCCGAAAACCGCGCCGCGGCGATGATCATCAGCGGCTTTTTGGAGCCGTTTGTGAAGGAACTGCCGATGGAGTACGCCGTCGAGTTGAACCGTTTGATCGATTTGCAAATGGAGGGTTCGGTCGGATGAGTCCTTTATCGCAGACCACATCACAAACTGCTCTAGACTTCCCGGCCGTTGGCCTGCGTGACGTTGAGGCGCTATCTGATTTCTATGCCGAACCCGACTGGATGCGCGCGGCGCGGCGCGAGGCCTGGGCGTTGGCGCAGGAAATGCCGCTTCCGCACCAGAAAGAAGAGGCGTGGCGACGTACCCCTCTGCATCGTTATCCGCTGGATTCGTTGCGTGTGGCGCGACTGTCGCGTGAGCGTACCGCAGTCGCTTACGCTTCCAATCTGGACGATCTACCGCCGTGCTGGCATCAGAATATGGCTCCGGAGAATCTGGTCTCAGGGACACTCGTCCACTGCAATGATGGCAATTCATACCAGATGATGCGCCCGGAAGATACCCGCAATGGTGTGATCGTTGACAATTTGCACCACGCCTTGCACACCCACGGTGATCTGATTCGCCGTTATTGGATGCAGGGACGCACCACGCGGCCCGACTTCAACAAGTTCACGGCACTCCACGCTGCGCTCTGGCATGGCGGCACGTTCGTTTATGTCCCGGCAGGGGCACGGGTTGCTCGCCCATTACAATCATTGATTGCCTACGACGCTGAAGCGGGCAGTGGTTTACACCACACACTCATCATTGCCGAGAATGGCAGCCATGTCTCGTTGATCCAGGATCGTGTCTCGCAAGAGCGCCGTCCTGAACTCAACCTCGAAATGGTCGAAATCTATGCCGAAGAAGAGGCCTGGGTTCGCTACGCCAGTCTCCAACATTGGGATGAGGCGCGTTATTCCCTGAGCGTGCAAGAAGCCAATCTGGCGCGCGGCGCCAACTTCCTCTGGATCAACGGCGCGCTCGGTGGGCAGATGAACAAGGATTTCCTCTCCGCTTCCCTCAACGCGCCCAGGGCCCGGGCGCAGATGCTCGGGTATGCTTTTGCGGTTGGCGATCAGCACATCGATCAGAGTACCTACCAGCATCACCGCGCGCCTGACACATATAGCAACCTGCTCTATCGCAATGTGCTGTGCGATCAGGCCCGCACCGTGTTCTACGGGATGATTCGCGCGGAACCGGAAGCCGCCGGGATGGAAGGTTACCAGGCGAACAACAACCTGCTCCTGGATGACGCGCACGCGCACTCCATTCCCGGCCTGGAAATCCGTTGCAACGACGTCCGCTGTAGCCACGGTTCTACGCTCTCGCGCATCGATCCACAGCAGCTTTTCTACCTGCAAGCGCGCGGCCTTCCTCCCGCCGAAGCCGAAGGGCTGATCGTGCAGGGCTTTGTTCGTCCGGCAATGGAGCCTGTCCCATTAGCCTACATGCGCGGGCGATTGGAAGAAGAAATCATCCAACGTTTCTGGTCAAGCCATGTCTGAATCCACGGTTGCGGCGGTTATCCTGGCTGCCGGAGGCTCGACGCGTTTTGGTGTGCCCAAGCAACTGTTGCCCTGGCAGGGACGCCCGCTCATCGCCCACGTCGCGGATATGGCGTGGATGGCGGGATTGTCACCCGTCGTCGTGGTGGTGGGCGCAGAGGCCGAACAGACTGTGCCCGCGCTTGCCGGACGCGATGTATGTGTACTCCGTAATTATCGCTGGCAAGAGGGCATGAGCACCAGCTTGAGCCTCGGTGTGGCGGCATTACCGTCTACTGTCGAGGCGGCAGTCTTTCTCCCCGTAGACCAGCCGCGCGTGGAGGCACGTTTCCTGAGATCTCTGGTGACGTACTGGCAGCAACACAACGCCGGGATTGTCGTTCCGGTCGGGCGCGAGGGGCGGCGCGGAACGCCGGTGCTCTTCACGCGGCGCTTCTTTCCCGAGTTGGCGCAGATCTCCGGTGACACCGGTGGGCGTACGCTATTTGCGCAGTATTCCGATGAGCTTGTGACGATGCTCGTTGCCGATCCCGAAGTCTTGACCGACGTGGATACTCCGGCCGCCTACGAAGCTTTGTTGGCACGCCGATCCACGTCTCCAGCAGTCGATTTCGGCGCGGTCAAGGGCGTGATCTGCGACATGGATGGCGTGCTCTGGCGCGGGGAAACGCCGCTGCCCGGCCTGCACGACTTCTTCGCGTTGCTCGAATCACAGAGTATCGGTTACGTCCTGGCGACGAACAACGCCAGCAAGACACCGGAACAATACGTCGAGAAGCTGGCCCGTATGGGCATCGAGACGAGTACCGATCACGTGCTTAACTCCGCCACCGCCGCCGCCGACTATCTGGCGACACAGGCAGCACCGGGAACGCCGGTTTACGCCATCGGCGGGCCGGGCACCCGTGAGGCGCTGCGCTTGCACGGTTTTGTGCTTACCGAAGGCGACCACGCCGATTACGTCGTCGTCGGGTGGGACCGCGAACTGACCTGGAAAAAACTGGCGACGGCGACGTTGTGTATCCGCGGTGGTGCGGGTTTCATCGCCACCAATCCTGATCGCACGTTTCCGATGGAAGATGGCTTGGTGCCGGGTAACGGTGCGCAAGTCGCTGCGTTAATGACGGCAACCGATGTCACGCCGGTTATAGCTGGTAAACCCGGGCCACTCCTCTATGAGGGGGCACTGGCACGAATGGGTGTTGCCCCGGAAGAAACACTGGTCGTCGGCGACCGGCTTGATACGGACATCCTGGGCGGCCTGCGCCTGGGGATGCCAACCGCGTTAGTGCTTTCTGGCATCACACACCTGGATGAATTAACCGCGTCGCCCATTCATCCGGATATAATTTTCGACGATCTGGCCGCACTGGTGCAGGCCTGGCAAAAGGAAAAGTGATATGACTAAAGCGAAACCAAATTTATACGACCTGGATTTATCCGAACTGGAAACATTGCTCGGTGCATGGGGCGAACCGCGTTACCGCGCCAAACAGATATGGGAGTGGCTTTACCGCCATCTCGCCACGGATACTGAACAGATGACCTCTCTGCCCAAGGTGTTGCGTGAGCGATTGGCCGAGGAAACCCGTCTGAGCGTCCCCCGTGTTCTGGCACGCCAGGAATCCTTCGATGGCGAGACGCGCAAGGATCTGCTGGAATTTGAGGACGGTCACACGGTCGAGGTGGTACTGATGCGCTACATCGAACGGCGCAGCGCGTGTATCTCGACACAGGTGGGCTGCGCCGTCGGTTGTCAGTTTTGCGCCACCGGGCAGATGGGGTTCCAACGCAACCTGACGCGCGGGGAAATCGTCGCGCAAGTGCTTCATCTGGCCCGTGAGCTTGACGCGCAAGATCAGCGGCTTACCAACGTGGTGCTGATGGGCATGGGCGAGCCATTGTTGAATTACAATCACACCCTTGCCGCTATTCGCACCTTGATCCATCCGGATGGCTTTCAGATGGGCCAGCGGCGGATCACACTTAGCACTGCCGGGATTGCGCCAGGGATTCGTCGTTTTGCGGATGAAGGCGTGCAGGTTAACCTAGCGGTCTCGCTGCATGCCGCCACCGATGTACTCCGCAACGAACTGATGCCGATCAACCGAAAACACAACTTGAATGAACTTTTCGCGGCCATCAGCGACTATCTGACGAAGATCAACCGTCGTGTGACCCTCGAGTGGGTGTTGATCGATGGTGTCAACGATACCTTTGAGCAGGCTGAGGCGTTAGCGGCGCGTACTGCGGGTATGCTCGTCCACGTCAACCTTATCCCGCTCAATCCCACGACGGATTACCCTGGCCGACCGTCTTCTGATGAGCACGTCGAAGCCTTTACCCAGATTTTGGAGCGCCGCCACGTTTCTTTCACCCTTCGGCTGCGACGGGGCATCGATATCCAGGCTGGTTGTGGCCAATTGCGTGCGCGCATGGTATGAATGCGCGACAGAGTCGCGTTCAGGTTGCATTCCTCGTGGCTTGCCATGATAACGGGTCCAGGGCTCGCCCTGGGGGGCATACTTATGAATCGTCAGGAAAGCGTCAGATTCACGTCAAGCATATTGTGCCAAAAGAAGTATAGTTAAAGTATATGTGGTCGGGGGCCGCAGATAATTAAGGATTCTCCTCCTTCTGATGAAACCGGGGGTTTTTGGGACACCCCCGGTTTTGCATTCCCTAGACATAATTACCGCACCTGACAGGTTTCAGGCGAACAACGTTCGCACAACCTGCCAGGTTTTTTATGCTTGCCTCATTTGCCATCCATGATAGACTATGACTCTATCCTAAAATTATGCTGGCGAGCGTTTCTGGTGCGGCAACGACGAATTTTCGGATAGGTTTTATATGCACTCAGTTCATTATCTCGATTGACTGAGTTTGTATTGGGAGGCATTATGGCACAAGCACTCTATCGCAAGTGGCGTCCACAGACTTTTGCCGACGTGGTTGGGCAGGAGCATATTGTGCGTACCTTGTGCAACGCCTTGCAAACGGGGCGACTGCACCATGCCTACTTGCTCGCCGGGCCGCGCGGCACGGGCAAAACGACAACTGCCCGCCTGATTGCGAAGGCGGTCAATTGCCTGGCGCCGATGGAAGAACGCCCATGCGATAAGTGCGAAATCTGCCGCGCCATCACCGATGGTCGGCTGATGGATCTGATGGAGATTGATGCCGCCTCCAATACCGGCGTGGACAACATCCGAGATTTGTTGGAGAAGGTAGGGTTCCGCCCCACGCAAGCGCGCTTCAAGGTCTACGTGGTTGATGAAGTCCACATGCTTTCCACGGCGGCGTTCAATGCGCTGCTCAAGACGCTAGAGGAACCGCCGGAGCACGTCATCTTCGTACTGGCAACCACCGAGGTTCACAAAATCCCGGAGACGATCCTTTCGCGCTGCCAACGCTTCGAGTTCCGTCGCATTCCGCTGGCGGGGTTGGTGGGACAGTTGCAGATGATTGCCGAGGCCGAAGAGATCGCCGCAGAACCGGAAGCGCTTGATTTAATTGCGCGGGCGGCTACAGGCAGCATGCGCGATGCGATCAGTCTGTTCGATCAAATGGCGGCCGGCGGCGAGGTGACGGCGGATTACGTGCGGCTGATGCTCGGCGCGGAACGGCGCGAGGTGGTGCAATCACTTCTCCAGGCGTGGCTCGATGGGGACTTGAAGCGTGGTTTGCACATCATTAATGAGGCCGTGGATAGCGGTGCCGACCCGCGCCAACTGGCGCGACAGACCGCCGACTTCTTCCGAGGGTTATTGCTGATGAGAGTGGGCGCAGGCGAAGCCTGGACCGATCCTACTGCTGAGGAGCGCTCGCGCCTGCAAGCAATGGCACAACAGGCGCAGCCGGAGCGGTTGGTGCAAGCCGTGCAACTGTTCAGCGAGGTGGCGTCCGAGCGCCGCGTCGGTTGGCAACCACAACTGCCCCTGGAATTGGCCTTCGTTGAGGCAACGTTACCGCCGGCGGCGGCACCGGAAGCAACTGCTCCGCCAGTATCGCATAATACGCCTCCATCTCCGGTTACGAGTTCTCCATCGGCACGCACATCAGCCAGGCGACGCGCCCCGTCGCGCCCGGTAAGAGCGACACCATCTCCTGCTAAACAAAGTGGCCCGCCTCAGAAAAGCACTGCTGGTAGCGTTGCTCCGGAGACGATTGATGAGGCTCTCAGTATCACGATCAACGATCGCTGGCGGGAATTGGTGGGGCAGGTGCGACCGGTCAATCTGGGGGCATTTTTGCGCGATGCGCATCCAGTGGGTGTAGACGCGGACGGTTTTTTGGTTTTGGGCTTCCAGCATACGCTGCATTGCAACAACGTTGATAAAGAATCCAACCGAAGCATTGTGGAGAAACATCTTTCACGAATTTTCGGGCAGCGGATTTTTGTGCGATGTGTGCTGGAGAAAGAATGGCAGCCAGCGCCTGTGCCGCCGACGCCGAAAAATGGTGCAGGATCCAAATCTGAGGCGACGTCACGGGCTAAAACTGCGGCAGTGGATCAGTCACCCCGAGAGGCGTCAGACCCTCTCCCTGATGACGAACTGATCCGGCGGGCCAAGGAAGAGCTGGGAGCGGAAGTTAAGATTAACTAAAAATTGCTCAATGGATGCTAATGGCGTTGGTTTCTGTTTACTGACCCGAAGTATTTTGCTAAACTTTCTACGTTTACAAAGCACCGGAATAGTTTTAGTTTTTCATGTTGAGGTCAGTAAATCGCTTGATCCATTGAGCTCATTCTTGGGAGGAAAATGATGAAAGGTGGTAGAGGTAGTCGCATGAAGGGACGTGGAGGGATGAACCCCAACGATCTGATGCGCCAGGTGCAAAAGATGCAGCAAGAAATGGAACGGATTCAGGATGAGACCTCACAGGAAGTGGTCAACGTCACGTCCGGTGGTGGCATGGTTGAGTTGACGATCAACGGCGCGTTGGAAGTGCAGAGCATCAAAATCGCGCCGGAAGTTATCGACCCTGACGACGTGGAGATGTTGCAAGATCTGGTCTTGGCGGCGGTTAACGAAGGCATTCAGAAAGCGCAGGCGATGATGTCAGACCGCATGTCGGCGCTTACCGGAGGGTTGGGGATTCCCGGATTGTAGCAATGCATACTGCGGCGATTCCTGCTTCTGTCGTCGAGTTGATCGAAACGTTATCCGCGCTGCCGGGCATTGGGCCAAAGACGGCTTCGCGCCTGGCATTTTTCTTGTTGCGGGGCAAATCGGAACTGGCGCTACGCCTGGCCGAGGCGTTGAAAGGGCTGGTCGAGCGCACGCGCTTCTGTTCGATCTGCTACAATGTGACTGAGATCGATCCTTGCCCCATTTGTGCGGATCCTGTGCGCAACCAACGGATGGTCTGCGTGATCGAAGAGCCGTTGGACCTGCTAGCGCTGGAACGCACGGAACAATATCACGGTGTTTATCACGTGTTGCACGGTGCCTTGTCGCCAATGGAGGGCGTTTTCGCCGAGGATTTGCGCATCAACGAATTGGAAGCGCGCATCCGACGTGGCGAAGTGGAAGAGGTTATCCTCGCGACCAATCCTACCAGCGAGGGGGATTACACGGCAGCATACCTTTTGCAGCGGTTAAAGCCTCTGGGTGCGCGCATCACACGTCTGGGGCGAGGGTTGCCGATGGGCGGCGATCTCGAATACGCTGACGCGGTGACGCTGACGCGCGCTCTGGAATCCAGGCAGGAGTTATAGGATGCGCAATACCTGGAATCTCCCGCTCCGCTGGGGATGGATCATTGGTCTCGTCATCGTCGCTGTCCTCATCGCGATAACAGTAGCTCTTGTCGTCCTGGCGTGGATGTTGCCTGTCACGATCTGGACGTTTTTGATGGGCGTCGGTGCGGTAATCGCGCTGGCTATCATCATCCGCTTGATCTACCAATTGTGGGGATTAATCAACGCCATTTACGAGATGGATCGCAACGCGATCATCATCCACTGGGGTGGTACCCAGCACCAGATTCCTATGGCCTCGGTGCAGGCTGTCTTGCAAGGCGCAGACGTCAAACGGTTACGGATGCAGCCGGGATTTCGCTGGCCGGGATACTTTGTCGGCCTAGGTGCAGCTCCGGATATCGGCCAGGTATTGTTCTTCGCCACGCGCTCCTTGAAAGAGCAGATCGTCATCCGCACTTCGGGGATGGCGTATGCGATCTCGCCCAAAGACCGGGATGAGTTTCTCCGGGCGTTCCGCGAGCGATTGGATATGGGGCCGACGCAGGAAGTTGAGGAATCCTCCAAACATCCCGGATTCCTCGATTGGGTCATCTGGCGGGATCGCCTGGGGTTGAGTGTATTGTTGGGCAGTTTTACACTACTTGCCCTGCTTGTGGGGGTGCTTTGTTGGCGCTATCCGTATTTGCCAGCCGAGATCGCGCTGCGGTTTAGTTCCACAGGCGAGGCGCTGCTGGTGGTGGCGGCCTCGCGCATTTTCTACCTTGCGCTGCTGGGCGTGATTTTTCTGGTGATCAATGGGGGATTGGGCTTGCTGTTGTATCGCCGCGAACGCACGGCGACCTATTTTCTTTGGACAGGATTGTTGGCCATTCAGGGGGGGCTGTGGGCGGCCGCAGTTTCTATCTTGATGCGCCAGTAGTCTCTCGGGCTTCAAGGGTGGCGAAAAATTAACAATGATACGTTTAGCTGTGTTTGATCTGGATGGGACACTGATGGGGACGGATCAGAAGATCCGCCCACGTGTGGCGCGGGCGGTGACGCAGGCCCAGGCGCAAGGCGTCATCGTCACCCTGGCGACCGGGCGGATGTTCGCCGCAACGGAATGCTTCGCCCGTGAGTTGAACGTCACCGCACCGCTGATTTGTTATCAAGGCGGCTGGATTCAGGCACTCGATGGGCCTGTGTTGCGGCGGATCATACTACCCACGACACCGGCGCGTGAGGCTATCGCGTTAGGCGCGGCGAATGGCTGGCATGTCCTTCTGTATGCCGAAGGGCAGCTTTTCATCGAGGACTTTTTGTATCCTGTCGCGTTCTACGATGCGCTGCTCGGTTCCGGTGTGACGGTGGGTGAACCATGGGATGCAATCCTCGCGGCGCACGATGGTGTTGATAAGGTGCTGTACGTCGCGGAACCGGAGCAAATTCCGGCGATGGCAGAGGCGTTGCAGGATCGCTTCGTGGGCGTGGCGGAGGTCGTGCGTTCCCACGAAATGTTCATCGAGGTGGTGCCGCTCGGTGTGGATAAGGGATCGGCCGTGGCGTGGCTGGCGCAGCATTTCAATATCCCACGGGAAGATGTTCTGGCAGCGGGTGATCAGGAGAACGACCTTGCGATGATCAAATGGGCCGGCCTCGGCGTGGCGATGGGCAATGCGACTCCGCCCGTTCAGCATGTTGCGGATTGGATCGCGCCGCCGGTGACGGAGGACGGCGCGGCGGTGCTTCTTGAACGCTTTGTGTTGGATGGGAGCCATCCTTGAGCGCCGCGCCCTCGAGCGTCCCGATCCTCTCCGTTCGCAACCCCACAGCCATTGCGCGGGCGGTCGAACTGCTCCGAGCAGGGCAGATTATCATTATTCCTACGGATACCGTTTACGGCATTGCTGCCCTTCCTGACAAAACCGAGGCGATCACGCATCTTTACGCGATACGCAATCGTGATCCTGAACCTGCGTCTCCGTTCTTGATGGCGCGGGCAGAGTACATGGACGCATTGGCGCATCCTGTATGGACAGCGCGTCACCAGGCGGCACAGCGGCTGGCCCGGTCTTTCTGGCCTGGCCTGCTAACGCTGATCCTTCCACCCAACCCCGATCTCAATCCGGCCTTGCGTGCTTCGCCGGTTGCGCTCCGTGTCCCCAATTTCCCCTTCTTGTTGCCGCTTTTCGATGCGATTGGCGGCTTTTTGTTTGCCACCGGTGCGATCTGCCGTGGCGAAGGCCCCGCCATTACCGCCCGTGAAGCGGTAAAACTCTTTGGTGATGATGTGGCCCTTATCCTGGACGGCGGGCGTGCGCCCTTCGGCGTCCCCTCGACCATTGTGGATTGTATCCCCGACCCGCCTGAGATTCGGCGGCGAGGCGTCATCCCGGAGGAGAAGATTTGGGAGGTGGCAGGCATTGCGCCGCCGCGCGAGGTCGGGTGAAACGCTGGTACATTAGCGCGTGTCTCGCGATCCTCCTCGTAGCCACTGGCCTGCGCTTTTATCACCTGGATACCCAATCCTTCTGGAACGACGAGGGTAACACCGCGCGGCTGGTGGAGCGACCGATTGCCCTGATCATCGAAGGTGCTGCCGGCGATATCCATCCCCCTGGCTATTACTTGATGCTGCACGTGTGGCGTGCCTTCACTGGAGAGTCGGAATTCGCACTGCGCGCATTTTCGGCATTTTGCGGTGTACTGACGGTGGCTGTCGCTGCTGCTGCTGGACGGTATGTGGGCGGACGGCGGGTTTCCCTTGGTGCGGTGCTCATCGTTGCTGTACATCCGCTAGCCGTCTACTATAGCCAGGAAGCTCGGATGTACGCGCTCCTCGGCTTGGTCTCGGTGTTGACGTTGTGGGCAGGGATGCGAATTACGAATTACGAATCACGAATCACGAATCACGTTCTCCCTCTTGCGTTGAGCATTGCCCTGGGCCTTTACACGCAGTACGCCTACATTTTCGTCCTGGTGGGGTTGAACCTGGCGTTTGTCATCGATTGGGTACTGCGTCGTCCATGGAATTGGCATACACTGTGGTCGTGGATTGCGGCACACGCGCTCGGTGGGTTGGCATTCTTGCCGTGGGCGCCGATTGCGTTGGGTGCACGTGGATGGCGCCCGCCCGATCTGACTTCTTCGCAGGCCCTACAGGAGATTGTTCATACACTGCTCGTGGGGATCACGCTTCCGACGGGAGATGCGTCTTACGTTATCGCGTGCGCCGCATTTCTACTGTTGTTGGCGCTGACCATCCGTGCCCGCTCACGCTTTGCGGTGTGGGCCGTACTGGGGATGGCGTTGGTTCCCCCGGTGCTGCTGATCGCCCTTCGCCTCTATCGCCCGGCATACCTCAAATTTATGATGGCCTCAGTCGCGCCGTTGGCTGTGATCTTGGCCTTGCCGTTGCGCCGTGCTGGCTCGCGTTTGGGAACGGCGCGGAACTGGATCGCGGGAGCACTTCTGCTGGCTGTGCTCTGGGCGCAAATCACTTCGCTCCAGCATCTCTATGCCGATCCCGCCTACGCTCGCGACGATTACCGCGGCCTTGCGGCGCGCATTGCCGCCGAAACCCGCCCCGGCGATGCGATTCTGCTCAGCGCGCCGAATCAATGGGAAGTCTTCACCTATTACTACCGTGGTCCGTTGCCGGTGTATCCTGCCCCCTACCGACCTGACCCGTCCGAGGCGACGACGTGGGTGGATGAAATTGTGGCAAGCCACGCGCGATTATTCGTTATCTTTTGGGGGGATGCAGAATCGGACCCTGATCGCCTGCTCGAACCTTACCTGGCCCAGCACGCCTACAAAGCGGTGGATACGTGGGTCAGCACAGTGCGTCTGACGATCTACGGGACGGCAGCCTTACCGGATGCGCCCACGACATCTCTTGACGCACGCTTTGGGGATGTCATTACATTCGAAGGGTACGCGTTGCCGGAGACTACGTTTGCGCCCGGCGACATCGTCCCGCTGACGTTGTTCTGGCAAGCAGAGGCGACGCCGGCAGAACGATACAAAGTCTTCGTCCACTTGCTCAACGCGGATGGCGCGTTGGTCGCGCAAACCGACACTGAGCCGGGTGGCGGTTTTGCGCTCACATCGCTGTGGTTGCCGGGAGAAAGCCTGACTGATCGTTATGGCGTGCTTGTGCCGCCGGATAGCGTGCCTGGAGAATATCGTCTCCTGGTGGGGATGTACGGATTCTCTGGAGAACGGTTGCCGGTGACTTTGAACGGTGAACCGGCAGGGGACGCGCTGCCGCTGACGACGCTCACCGTGACATCACCGCAATAACCACTGGGACTGCCGCCAGCGAATCGATCTGCGCCACCTGCGGTATCCACAGTCCCGATGAGGTACCACCGTCGAGGTTTAGCGCAGTATCGACATCCAAATCAGAATCTGCGAGCCACGTCGCCAGTGCGTGCAGGCTGAAGAACCCGCGCGGCGCAATCATCAGTAAGATGCGCCCATCTCGATCTTGTGCGACCACCGTGCGCCGTGCTGCACGTCCATCGTCGCCGTCGGCGGGGAACCCCATCACTCCGCCGGGTTTGACGAGCACCGGGAAGCACTGCACGGCCTCCCGCAGACTCTCGTACGGGTCGTAGGGCCAGGTGCGTAACCAGCGAACGCTCACTTCGCCCACCTCCGTCACTGCGAACATTCCCGCATAATCACCATACGGTGTTCCGAAAATCGCGCGGTTGCTGATCGTTAGTCCGGTGACAGTTTGTTCTTCCGTGAAGTATCCGGCGTTCACAGTCAACAAGGCCCCGGTCTGCTGCGCCCACGCGCTCACCAGCGCGGGCGCACCCGGCGCGTAGAGCACGCGGAACACCACCGCCGTGGGATCAAGGCGCGCGATGGTCACGCGTTCTACGTTAGGCCCAACTGCGACGTTGAGGCTGCGCACTTCAATGCCCGGTTGGAGATTTTGCCAACCCGTATCTTCTGGTAATGGCGTTGGCGTCGGCGGGATCGTCGGTGTTGGGGTTGCCGTTGGCGTAGGTGTCGGTGTCGGCGAGAGCAACGGCATAGTGCACGCTAGCGTCGTCAACAATCCTGCGAACAGAAATAGCGCGGTCCATTTTTTCATCATGCCCGCAATCATACCGCAGATTTGGGGATTAGGAAGTTTTTGCTGTATAATGGAAGTGTCCCTAGTAGCGTATGTTCACGTTAGGAGGTGTTGTTGTGAACACAAACGTTGTTGTTGATGAAACGCTTGTCACAGAGGCAATGGATTTGACCGGTATCAAGACCAGACGCAAGGTGATTGATACTGCGTTGCGTGCATTCATCCGGTTGCAACAACAACGCGCCGTTTTGGCGCTAGAAGGCGCTATCTCCTGGGAAGGCGATCTGGATGCACTACGCACTTCACGGTATGTCACAAATTGAAGCATAGGACCGTGCCCATTTGCAGAGCTATTGTGGATGGCTTGACAACTACCTTGCTTATGGCATAATTTTAGTATAAAGGCGTTGATGGAGACGAGTACGCGCAGGAAGCCGCTTCAGCGAATTCGGGAGCGTGAGAGCCGAGTGCAAGAGCCGGTGCTGAAAATCCCTCCGGAGTCGCCTACCGAACAGTCTGGTAGTCAAGTAGTCGTTAGTCTCATAGTCAGGTCGTCGCCTGACTGCATAACTAAAGACTATCTGACTGAAGACTACAAGACTAAGTAAGTAAGGCCGGATTTGCCTTCCGTTATTTACGGCACGACGGTGATTGCCGTCGAATGAGTGGTTCCGCATTGTGTGGAACAACCAGGGTGGTACCGCGAGAGCTAGTGAGAGAAACGCTCCCGTCCCTGTAGGGATGGGAGCGTTTTTGTTATTTTGCAGCTTCAACTTCAGACGTCAAGTTGCGACCTTACAAATTGAAGAAATTCGCGTAATGCCCTTTCAGGATCATCGGCGATTGAGCTAGGTGCAATTGTATCTTCTGTACCGTTGTGGAAGTGTTTGGGGAACGTTGATACATGCGGATGGTCTGGCGCGTTGTCGTGACGGTGAAGCAATCCCCGCGTGGCACGTTGTTCCCAATGATAGGAATAGCGTGCCAGATTAGGACTGATCCAAACGTCAATGAACGTTTCGTCACGGACAAAGAGGCGCAGTTTAAGGGGAATGGCGGCGCGGCGGTAAATGAGTTGGTGGCTGGTGATGATATCGTCGAACTCGGTGAGCGCGATATGCGCCAATGCTTCGTAGAGCATCATTGCTCAAGCGCATCCAGAAGCGCCTGTAAGTGATCAAGATAGGCTTCCAACTGTTCCCATTCTATCGCTTCTTCCCAAGCTGGATGGCTGTATATCTCGCCGTGTTCAATGCAGGCGCGCAAGGCCGCAGAGGAACGTGTGCCGTAGCGATCTTGTAGATCGGCAATGTCCATTTGAGTCGTGCGTTTTTCACGGTCCAGGAATGAAACCAGGCTGCGTTGGATAAGTTCCTCTGGCGAAAGACGCAATTGTTGTGCAATTGTATTGACCGAAATGGTCATAGTTACCTCCTTAGCGAGGTTTTGATATTCTTATACTTGATTATATCACGGGTGAGGAGAAAAATCATGTTGAAATTGGCAGACCAATTTAAACCAGTACAAACCCAAGTCGATTTCGTCGCACAAGAACACGAAATGCTGGACTTTTGGGATAAAACCCAGGCATTTCAAAAGCTTAACGCCTTGCGCGCTGGCGCGCCGCGTTGGTCGTTCATCGATGGGCCGATCACGGCGAATAATCCGATGGGCATCCATCACGGTTGGGGACGCTCCTACAAGGATCTCTGGCAGCGATACTGGGCTATGCGTGGCTACCAACAGCGCTACCAGAACGGCTTCGACTGCCAGGGCCTCTGGGTAGAAGTCGAAGTCGAGAAGGAGAAGGGATTCAAGTCCAAGCACGATATTGAAACCTATGGACTCGCGCCGTTTGTGCTGGAATGTAAAGCGCGCGTGCTGCGTCAGGCTGCCAAACAGACCGAACAATCGATCCGCCTGGGCTATTGGATGGATTGGAACGACACCGACACGTTGCGCGCGATGGCTGATAAGCTGCTCGAAAACCCAGCGCAGGCAATGACGGTGAATGGACCCTCTGGTCACGTCACCGATAGTGTCGAGCGACTGGTGGGCCGCTTGGGATCGCCGGAACTCGGCGGGTCGTATTTCACCTTCGCCACCGAGAATAACTACACCATCTGGACGTTCATCAAGAAAGTGTGGGAACGCGGCTGGCTTTATCGTGGTCACGATGTGATGCCCTGGTGCCCGCGCTGTGAGACCGGCATCAGCCAGCACGAGATCGTCACCGACGGGTACCGTGAGTTGACTCACGACGCGCCCGTGGTGCGTTTCCCCCTGCGCGGACGCGAGAACGAGGCTCTGCTCGTCTGGACGACGACGCCGTGGACGCTGACGAGCAACGTCGCGGCGGCTGTCGGCCCTGAGTTGACCTACGTCAAGGTCAAGGCCAGCGATGGCTGGACGTATTACCTGGCAAAGGGGACGCTGGAAAACGTCGTCAAGGGCAAGTACGAGGTCTTGGGCGAACTTAAAGGGGAGGATATGTTCGATTGGGAATACACCGGCCCGTTTGACGAGCTTCCCGCCGTCCAAGCGAAGCATGTGCCGGATTTCCATCGTGTCATCCCTTGGGGGGAAGTCGGCGAGGTTGAAGGCACGGGGATCGTCCATATCGCGCCTGGATGCGGTGCGGAGGACTTTGAGTTGGGTGAGATTCACGATCTGCCTGCGTTGGCCCCGTTGACCGAGGATGGCATCTTTATCGAAGGTTTTGGCTGGTTGACCGGACGCGATGTCCACGAGGTGGCGCACGACATCTTCCATAACCTGGATGACAAAGGCGTGCTCTATCGTGTGGATAACTACACGCACCGCTATCCTGTTTGCTGGCGCTGCGATACGCCACTGGTTTTCCGGCTGGTGGACGAGTGGTTCATCAACATGGGCGAGCTATACGACAAGCCGCGCGAGGAAGTCACGACGGAAGAGAAGGCGCGCAGTCTGCGCTACCAGATTATGGATGTCGTCGATCAGATCCAGTGGATCCCCGAATTTGGCTATGCCCGCGAGATGGACTGGCTGCGTAATATGCAGGACTGGATGATCTCCAAGAAGCGTTACTGGGGCCTGGCGCTGCCGATTTGGGTATGCGATGACGAGGCGTGCGGACACTTCGAGGTCCTCGGCGACGAGGATGAGTTACGCGCGCGCGCCGTTGAAGGATGGGATGTCTTCGAGGGGCATACCCCGCATCGACCCTACGTGGATGCGGTGAAGATCACGTGTCCCAAATGCGGCGGTACGATGACGCGCATCGAGGATGTGGGTAATCCATGGCTCGACGCGGGCAGTGTGGCCTATTCCACCACACAGTATCGCACAAACCATGAATATTGGGAAAAATGGGTCCCGGCTGAATGGATCAGCGAGTCCTTCCCTGGACAGTTCCGTAACTGGTTCTACAGTCTGATTACGATGAGTACCGTTTTCGAGCAAATGCCGCCGACGAAGGTGGTTCATGGCTATTCCACTTGCTTTGCGGAAGATGGCCGTCCGATGCATAAATCATGGGGCAACGCCATCTGGTTCGACGACGCTGCCGAAAATATGGGCGTGGATACGATGCGCTGGCTCTTTATGAACCAGCCGCTCGACCAGAACTTGCTGTTCGGCTATCATCGAGGTGATGAAGCCCGCCGCCGCTTCATCATCCCGTTGTGGAACACCTACGCCTTCTTCGTCACCTACGCGCGCATTGACGAATGGACGCCGCCGGCGGAGTTGATGGATAATCCGTCAAAATACGAAGAGGGCCAACCCAATCTAGGGGCGCCATGGACGGGGATGGCAGCCCCCACGGTGCTGGATCAATGGATCATCGCGCGCCTGCGCGAGACGGTCGCGGCGATGACGGAAGGGTACGAAGCCTACGTCCCGCTCAAAGTCGCGCAGCCTGCCGAGGCGTTCCTGGACGATCTGAGCAACTGGTACATTCGCCGCAGTCGCCGCCGCTTCTGGGCCGCGCGCGGTGCCAGCGCCAGCTCCGATGCCGACAAAGAGGCCGCCTACCAGACGCTCTACACCGTGCTGGTGACGTTTGCCAAACTGCTCGCGCCGGTGCTGCCGTTTATGACAGAGGTGATGTACCAGAACTTGGTGCGCGAAGTGGATGAGGTTGCCCCAGAGAGCATCCATCATTGTTTGCTGCCGGTCGCTGTGGCGCTCGATGCGGAGGAGGCCACGTTGACCGAGGCAATGGCGGCTGTGCGCCAGGCGGCGACACTGGGCCATTCGGTGCGCGCCAGCAACAATCTCAAGGTGCGCCAGCCGCTTGCCCGTGCTGTCATCGCCACCGACCCGCGCCGCCGTGAGGAACTCACGCAGTTGCTCGACGTGCTGGCCGATGAGTTGAATGTGAAGGGCGTCGACTTTGTTGCCGAAGAGGGCGAACTTGTCGAATACAAACTGCTGCCGTTGAATCGCGTGCTCGGCCCGAAGTTCGGCAGGCAGTTCCCGCTCGTCCGCAAGGCACTGAGCAAGGTGGATGCTGCGCGCGCCGTCGCACAACTGAATGCCGGTCAGACGTTGACGTTGGCACTGGATGACGGTAGCGAGGCGGTATTATCGCCTGACGAAGTCCTGGTGCAAAGCCACGCCCGTGAAGGGTACGGCGTTGCCGGCGAAGGCGGGTTGGTGGTCGCGTTGGATACCGTGGTGACGCCCGAACTCGAGCAAGAGGGCCTGGCTCGCGAGATCGTGCGCCGCGTGCAGGATTTGCGCAAGCAGGCGGATTACCAGCTCACCGACCGGATCGTCGTCCAATATAACGCGGCCGGCAGTCTGGCAGAGGCTATCGCCGCGCAGCGCGAGATCATCGCTAACGAGGTGCTTGCAGAGGACCTCGAGGCCGTCGATGCGCCAACCGGCGACAAGGTGCTCGAAGACACGGTGGATGGTGATGCCCTCATCCTGGCAGTCAAGCGCGTAGCCTAGCGTATTTGTCGAAAACGAATCCTCCTATAGACTTTTCCCAAGCCTATGGGAGGATTTTCTTATCAACATAGGGATATTAGTACTTGTCCCATTGCGCTAAATCCCGTAAACTGAGCCTTAATATATGAAACAGGGGAGAAGAATGGACGTGTTGCAGATTGTTCAAGAAATTCGGGATCAGCTCGTTGCCTGGCGGCGCGATTTCCACATGCATCCTGAGTTGGGATTGGAAGAACACCGCTCGGCGGGCATTATCGCTGAGATTCTGCGCGGATTGGGATATTGTGTACAGGAAGGCGTTGCGCAGACCGGCGTTGTGGGGGTGTTGGAAAACGGACCCGGTCCGGTGGTGATGAGCCGCGTGGATATGGACGCGCTGCCGATCCAGGAAGCCAACGATGTCCCCTATGTTTCACAGAATCCGGGCCGTATGCACGCCTGCGGGCACGATGCGCATATGGCGATTGGTCTCGGTGTCGCCACGTTGATGGCGCGGTACCGCGATGCCTGGAGCGGCACGCTCAAGCTGATCTTCCAGCCCGGCGAAGAGGGCGCGGACGGCGCTGCTCTGATGATCAAGGATGGGGTATTGGAGAATCCCCGCCCGGATGTGGCGCTCGCCGTTCACGTTTGGAACAAGAACCCGGTCGGCACTTTCGGCGCCACGGCCGGCCCGGTGATGGCGGGGGCCGAGTTTTGGGAGGCCACGATCACTGGCAAGGGTGGTCACGGCGCGATGCCCGAACAGACGGTCGATCCGATTGTTGTCGCTGCACTCACGGTCAACGCGCTGCAAACCGTCGTCAGCCGGAACGTGAGCGCGTTGGATACCGCCGTGGTCACGGTGGGCGCGCTGCTCAGCGGCGATGCCTTCAACGTGGTCCCTGATTCTGCTAAGTTGCGCGGCACGATCCGTACCTATAGCCTGGAGATGCGCGACATCGTCCTGCGTCGCGTACGTGAAATCGTCGAAGGAACAGCACGGATGATGGGCGCGAAAGCGACGCTCGAGCTGTATCCGCTCACGCCCGCACTCGTCAACGATGTAAAGGTCGTGACAATGGTGCGGGATGTCGTCGCTGACCTGTTCGACGCGGACGCGCTCAAAGAAGATGTGCGGACGATGGGGAGCGAGGATGCCGCGTTCTTCTTGCAGGAGATTCCCGGCTGCTTCATCTTCATCGGCTCCGGTTTCACCGACCGCGAGGCGCCCGCGCATCACAACGCCCACTTCGACATCGACGAACGGGCGCTGGTCAACGGCGTGGCGGTGGTGGTGGAGTCGCTGCGGCGGTTGATGAGGTAGAACGATGCCTCGACAGGGACCCTTACAATGGCTCGACGGTGAAGGCTGGTTGGTGTTGCTCGGCGGCGGCGACGTGGCGCGGGGCGAAACTGACGTGGCAGACGCGCAGTTGCTCAGCGTCGTCAATCTGGACCGTCCGATGGTCGTGCTGCTCTCCGAGGGGACGCGCGAAGACGCCGACGCGATCCTCGAACACTACACGTTGCTCGGCGGTCCCGGCGGTGAAGCCTTCACCCTCGCGGAGATGACGCGCGCGCAATTGGAACCCCCGAAGTTCCTCACGTTGCTGGAAGAGGCCGGCGTCTTGTATCTCGGCGGCGAGAATCCGCTGCCGCTGGTGCGCAATTTGTATGGGACGACGGCGCTGGCGCACATCCTGCGCGGCTTTGGCACGTTGCAGGGCCTCACGCTCGCCGGCAGTGGCGGCGGCGCTGTTGCGCTGGGGACGTGGGCGATTGGCCCCGCGCCGCAGTATTTGCAGGCGCAGGGGCTAGGGCTGTTGCAGAACGCGGTGATCGTGCCGCACTTCACGCGCACGGAGGATTCCGTGGTGTTGCGCTGTCTCTCACAGCTTGGGGAGGGGCTGCTCGGCCTGGGCATTCCTGATGGAACGGCACTCGCCTTCGGCCCGCTGGGCCAGGTCGAGACGTGGGGAACCGGGCAGGTGACGGCGGTGGTGAGCGCCGGAGGATGAGTTTTTGACAGGATTAACAGGATTTGTTGGTTTACTATGAAGGCTTCAACTGTACGTGAAATCGGCGAGATTGTCTACAACGCGAGTGGATTCGATCCCAAAAACTGGCGCAACGGCAAGCCCATGACGTTGCCGGAGCACGTGGTTGATCTTTTTGCGTTGTTGCGCGCGCGCCAGATTGACTACGTACTCGTCGGCGGCGTCGCGCTGCTTCAGTACGTTGAGGGACGGAACACACAAGACATCGATTTGATTTTGGCGACGCAGGCGCTCAAGGCGTTGCCGGAAGTACAGATTGTAGAGCAAAACGTCTACTTCGCGCGGGGGCAGTTTGAGACCTTGCGTATTGATTTCCTGTTGACAGAGCATCCGCTTTTCAAGAAGGTGCAGCAAGCTTACACGACGCAGCAGTCCTTTGAGGATGTCGTTCTACCTTGCGCCACAGTTGAAGGATTGCTATTGTTGAAGTTGTACGCGCTGCCTTCGCTCTATCGCCAGGGAGACTTTGCGCGGGTGGGCGTCTACGAAAATGACATTGCGACGTTGATGCACTACTACACCCCGTCAATGCCGGCATTGTTGGCAGAATTGCGAGCCTACCTCGACGATTCCGACTGGCAAGAAGTGGAGCGTATCGTTGAGGATATAGAACAACGCTTGGCTCGTTTTGCGCAGGCGCAGGCAGATGAAAAGTGATCGTTGGAAATTTTTACTACGAATCTCCACGAATTTTAACTTCCATTCGTGAAGATTCATGAAGTTTCGTGGTTTATCTTTTGGGAGGGTTTATATGAGTAAAAACATCGTTCAGAAAATCTTAGACGCGCATCTCGTTTCCGGGGAGCCAATTCCCGGACAGGAGATCGCCATCCACATCGACCAGACGTTGACGCAGGATGCTACCGGCACGATGACGTATTTGCAGTTCGAGGCGATGGGGCTGGATGCGGTCAAGGCGGAGTTGTCGGTCAGTTACGTGGATCACAACACCGTTCAGATTGGCTTCGAAAACGCCGACGATCATCGCTACCTGCAAACTGTCGCGGCGAAGTATGGCATCGTCTTCAGCCGCGCGGGGAACGGCATCTGCCACCAGGTGCATCTGGAACGCTTCGGGCGGCCCGGCAAGACGCTGCTCGGCGCGGACAGCCACACGCCCACGGGCGGCGGCGTCGGCATGATTGCCATGGGCGCGGGCGGTCTCGATATCGCGGTGGCGATGGGCGGCGGGCCGTTCTATATCACCTATCCCAAGGTTTGCCTGGTCAAGCTGACGGGGCAATTGCAACCCTGGGTGAGCGCCAAAGATGTGATTCTCAAGATGCTGGGACTCTTCTCCACCAAGGGTAACGTCGGCTGGATGTTCGAGTACGGCGGGCCGGGCGTGGCGACGCTGACCGTGCCGGAGCGCGCGACGATCACCAACATGGGTGCGGAGATGGGCGTGACCACGTCGGTCTTCCCCTCGGATGCGGAAACGCGCCGCTTCCTGGCCGCGCAGGGCCGCGAGGAACAGTGGATCGAACTGTTGCCCGATCCCGATGCGACCTACGACAAGGTCGTGGAGGTGGACTTGAGCAGCATCGAGCCGCTGACTGCCGCGCCGCACAGCCCCGGCAACGTGATTCCGGTGCGCCAGGTGGCGGGGATGCCGGTCAACCAGGTGGAGATCGGCTCCTGCACGAACTCGTCCTACGTGGATATGGTGCGGGTGGCGCGCATCCTCAAGGGCCATCACGTGCATCCAAACGTGAGCTTCGCCGTCGCGCCGGGATCGCGCCAGGTGTTGCAGATGCTCGCCCGCGACGGTTCGTTGGCCAATCTGCTCGACGCGGGCGCGCGCATAATGGAGAGCGCGTGCGGCTTCTGCATCGGCAACAGCCAGAGTCCGCAAAGTGGCGCGGTGAGCTTGCGCACGAACAACCGCAACTTTGAAGGCCGCAGCGGGACGAAGGATGCGCAGGTGTACCTCGTCAGCCCGGAGACCGCCGCCGCCGCCGTCATCACCGGCACGTTTACCGATCCGCGCGATTTGGGATTGGCGTATCCGCAGGTGGACATGCCGGAACGGTTCTTCATCGATGACCGCATGTTCATCTTCCCGGCGGATGTGACCGGCGAGGTGGAAATCGCGCGCGGTCCGAACATCGGCGATCCGCCCAAGAACGCGCCGTTGCCTGCCGAGATCAAGGGGCAAGTTGCCGTCAAAGTCGGCGACAAAATCACGACTGATCACATCATGCCTGCCGGATCGCTGCTCAAGTATCGCTCCAATGTGCCGAAATACGCCACCTACGTCTTTTCGCCGGTAGATCCGACCTTTGCGGAACGGGCGGCTGCTAACCGCGACGCAGGCATCCACAACATCATTGTTGCCGGGGAGAGCTATGGGCAAGGCTCCAGCCGCGAACACGCGGCGCTGTGCCCGATGTATTTGGGCGTCAAGGCCGTCATCGCTAAGAGTTTCGAGCGCATTCACATTGCCAACCTCATCAACTTTGGTATCGTGCCGCTCACATTTGCTGATCCGGCGGATTACGATCGTATCCAATCCGGCGATGAACTCGTTATCCCCAATATTCGGGAAATTTCTGTGGATAACCCCCTTGTTTCTGTGGAAAACCATACACAAGGTGTGGAAATCTCGGTGAAAGCGAACCTCTCGGAGCGGCAGGTGAAGATGCTGCTGGCGGGAGGATTGTTGAATACGGTAAGCAGTTGAGGGCAAGGTTCAGAAACCTTGCTTGTTAGATTGACACTTATACGCCCATCGAAGCTAAGAGTGTCAATCTAACTTGAACCATGCCCAGTTGAGATTAGAAAAACTATCAAATAAGGAGAATCAAATGGAGAAAATACACGTCAAAACGCCATTCGTCGAAATGGACGGCGACGAAATGACGCGCATCATCTGGCAGATGATCAAGGATGAGTTGCTGATGCCGTATCTGGATATGCAAACCATCTATTTTGATCTCGGCCTCAAACACCGCGATGAGACGGACGATCAGGTGACGTTCGACGCGGCGAAAGCCACTGCCGAATACGGCGTCGCTGTGAAGTGCGCGACGATCACCCCCAATCAGGATCGCGTGGCAGAATACGGCCTCAAGAAAGAGTGGCCCAGTCCCAACGGCACGATCCGGGGTATCCTTGATGGCACCGTCTTCCGCGCACCCATCCTTCTCCACAACATTCACCCGATGGTGCGCACCTGGGAAAAGCCCATCATCATCGGGCGTCACGCCTACGGCGACGTGTACCGCAACCAGGAGTACAAGGTACCGGGACCGGGCAAGGCGGAGTTAGTCTTCACCCCGACGGACGGTGGCGATCCGGTACGCCTCACTATCCACGATTTCAATGGGCCGGGCGTCATCCAGGGTATCCACAACACCGAGAAATCCATCCGCAGCTTTGCGCGTGCGTGCATCCAATTCGCCATCAACCAGAAAATGCCGCTGTGGTTTTCCACCAAAGACACCATCTCCAAGACCTACCATACTTTCTTCCGTGACGTGTTCCAGCAGGAAGTCAACGCGCACAAGGCTGAGATGGAAGCGGAGGGCATCGAATACTTCTACACACTGATCGACGACGCCGTTGCGCGCGTCATCCGCCACGAGGGTGGTTTCTTGTGGGCCTGCATGAACTACGACGGCGATGTGATGAGCGATATGCTGGCGACCGGCTTCGGCAGCCTGGCGCTGATGACGTCGGTGCTGGTAAACCCGGACGGCATTATGGAATTCGAGGCAGCGCACGGCACGGTGCAGCGTCACTATTACGCGCACCAGCGCGGTGAGAAGACTTCGACCAACTCCACAGCTTCCATTTTCGCCTGGACCGGCGGCCTGGCGCGGCGCGGCGAGCTGGACGGGACACCGGACGTGGTGGACTTCGCTAAGAAGCTGGAAGCATCCGTCATCGAGACCATCGAAAGCGGCGAGATGACCAAAGACCTGACGCTGCTCTGCGACCCGCCCGCCGATCACTACCTCACCACCGAAGGCTTCATCTTGGCGGTGCGTGCCAAACTCGACACGAAATTGGCCCTGAGAGAGGACTAGCAAACATCAGGCGGGATGCGTTTATGGTAACTGGTAATCGGTAACTGGTAACTGGTTTGAAAGCGTATCCTGCCTGATACAAATTCCTGATCCCTGATTACAAATTACGGATTACTAATTCCCCTGAGGTGACTATGGCAAGACGAGCAATACGCGAATACGATGCAAAGCGCCTTTTGGCGCGCTATCTGCCCGATTATCTGCCCGGGTTCAGCTATCCCGGCAAAGTCGTTCTGGTGGAGGCCGACACGGACTGGGATCGCCTGGCAACCGAACATCCGTGGCTCCTCACCGACCGGCTGGTCGCTAAACCGGATCAACTGTTCGGCAAACGCGGCAAGCACGGCCTGCTGGGGCTAAACCTCGACTTCGCCGGGGCGAAAGCGTGGATTGCCACGCGGATGCAGAAGGAAGTGACGGTCGGAAAAACTACGGACAAGCTCTCGGTCTTTATGATCGAGCCGTTCGTCGCCCACGACCAGCGTGAAGAAATGTTTATCGCCATCCGCACGGAGCGCGAACAGGACGTCATCTACTTTTCCCAGCAGGGCGGCATCGACATCGAAGAAAACTGGGATTCGGTGGTGCAAATCCCTGTCCCGGTGCTTGGTAGTATCGAAGAGGTAGATGTCGCCGGACATTTGCCCGATTTTGATGGCAAAGACGCGGCTGTAGCGTTCATCACGGCACTCTACAGGTTCTTCGTCGATCTGGCCTTCACGTATTTGGAGATTAATCCCTTCGCCCTGGTTCACCATACTGTCATCCCCCTCGACTTTGTCGGACAGGTGGATGATACGGCAGCCTTCGATGCCGGGCGCAAATGGGGCGAGTTGCCTTTTCCGCCAGCCTTCGGGATGCACCACTCGCTGGAAGAGGCGTACATCCGCAGCCTTGACGAAAAAGGTGGTTCCAGCCTCAAACTGACGGTGCTCAATCCGCAGGGCCGTGTCTGGCCGATGATCGCGGGTGGCGGGGCGAGCGTCATCTATGCAGACACCGTCACCGATCTGGGCTTCGCCGACGAATTGGCTTGCTACGGCGAATATTCTGGCAACCCCACCACGGACGAAACCCGTGAGTACGCCCGCACGCTGCTCGACCTGATGACGCGCCATCCCGATCCCCAGGGCCGGCCCAAATTCCTCCTCATCGGCGGTGGCATCGCCAACTTCACCGACGTCGCCAAGACCTTCACCGGCATCGTGGATGCGCTGCGCGAATACAAGGCGCGGTTGCAAGAGAACAACGTCCACATTTACGTGCGGCGCGGTGGTCCCAACTACCGTGAAGGGCTGGCGCTGATGCGCAAATTGGGCGAGGAACTTGCCGTATCGGTGGACGTGTATGGGCCGGAGACGCACATGACGCGCATTGTTTCGATGGCGTTGACCGAAGCCGGTCACCAGGAAGGAGGCAAGTGATGAGCAAACCAGATTATCTGCTTTTCGATCGTTCGACCACATCCATCATCTTTGGGATGCAGACCGCGGCTATCCAGCGCATGTTGGACTTCGACCATCTCTGCCGTCGCCAGACACCCTCGGTTGTCGCCATCGTCAACCCGACGGGGGCACCGGGCATCCACCGCCCGTTCTTCGGCAGCCGCGAGGTAATGATCCCCATCTATACCAGCCTCGCCGACGCTGCTGCCGCGCATTCTGAGGCCGACGTGATGATCAACTTTGCCAGCTTCCGCTCGGCGTTCGCTTCGACGATGGAGGCGCTGGCTTTGCCGAACATCCGCACCGTCGCCGTTATTGCCGAGGGCATTCCGGAGCGCCAATCGCGAATCATGGCAGCTAAGGCGCGCGAACTGGGCAAGGTCATTATCGGCCCGGCGACGGTGGGCGGGTTGGCGGCGGGCGCGTTCAAGATCGGCAACACCGGCGGGCCGCCGGATAACATCATTGAGGCCAAGCTGCATCGCCCCGGCAGCGTGGGCTACGTCGGCAAGAGCGGCGGCCTCACCAACGAGACCTTCAACATCGTGGCGCGCAACGCCGATGGCGTCTACGAAGGCATTGCCGTTGGCGGTGACGCCTACCCCGGCTCGCGCCTGCTCGATCACCTCCTGCGCTACGAGGCCAACCCCGCCATCAAGATGCTCGTCTGCCTGGGTGAGTTAGGTGGCGCCGAAGAATACGCCATTGTGGATGCGCTCAAAGACGGGCGGATCACCAAGCCGTTGGTGATTTGGGTGACGGGCACCTGCGCCAAAGTTTTCCCCACGGGTGTGCAGTTTGGGCACGCGGGCGCGAAGGCTGGCGGTGCAGCGGAGACTGCCGATGCGAAGAACGCGGCACTCCGCGAAGCGGGCGCGATCGTGCCGGAATCCTTCGATTCTTTCGGCGATAAAATCCACGAGGTCTACAAGAAGTTAGTGGCTGAAGGAAAAATCACGCCGATTGAGGAGCCGACGCCTCCGCCTATGCCGATGGATTACGCGGTCGCGGTGCGTCGAGGATTAATCCGCAAGCCCACCAACTTTATCTCGACGATCTCTGATGACCGCGGTGAAGAGCTGACCTACAACAAAATCCCCATCACCGAGGTGATCGAGCGCGATATGGGCATTGGCGGCGTCATCGGGCTGCTCTGGTTCCAGCGTGAACTGCCGGTCTATGCGCGCCGTTTCATCGAACTGGCGCTCGTCATCACGGCGGATCATGGCCCGGCGGTCAGCGCGGCGCACAACGCAATCGTGGCCGCGCGCGCCGGCAAGGATTTGATTTCATCGCTGGTGAGCGGCCTGTTGACCGTCGGCCCGCGCTTTGGCGGTGCAATCGACGATGCGGCGCGCACCTTCAAGGGCGCTTTCGACCAGGGATTGGCGCCACAGCAGTTCGTGGACGATATGAAGGCGCGGGGGGTGCTGATCCCCGGGATCGGCCACCGCGTGAAGAGTGTGCAGAACCCCGACATGCGCGTTACCATTGTCAAGGAATTTGCTAAGACGCACTTCATGGAGACGCCGTTGCTGGACTTCGCCCTGGACGTGGAGAAGATCACCACCAGCAAGCGCAACAACCTGATCCTCAACGTGGACGGTTGCATCGGCATCTGCCTGGTGGATATGTTGAGCAGTTGCGGATTCACGCCTGACGAAATCAACGACGTCGTCGAGCTTGGTTACTTCAACGGCATCTTCGTCTTGGGGCGCAGCATCGGCGTGATGGGCCATTACTTCGATCAGAACCGGCTCAAGCAGCCGCTCTACAGGCATCCGTGGGACGATATTCTGTATCAATAGTTGTGATTTTGGCTAAAGCCGAGAGAGTAAGGGGTGTTTTGCGTTTGCGGGCTGCAC
>JBNGDO010000013.1:0-51614 GCA_049975385.1 Anaerolineae bacterium
CGGTGGAAGCGGGTTTCAAGGATTTTGAACTGATTTGGCAGAAGGATAGTACCGCCAAAAAAAGGAGTGAATCCCGATGAAAAAGCCTCACGTCCCTCAAGAAATGCATAAAGAACAGGTGCAGAATCTCCTCAAGTTCATCGACGCTTCGCAAGACGAGGCTGTCAAAAGGGATATTTTCTATCGATTGGGGTATGAGTGTTTTCATGCTCGAAACCTCGATGCCTGGATCGGAAAATGGACCGGGAATGTGCAAGCCTTTCTGGATTGGGTCAATGTGGAGCATGCCTCGAAGTATTGGGAGAGCTTGACATTCACCGAGGATGGCACAGCCCTTGTTTTGATGGGAAGGAAAGTGGAGGGTTGCACCTGCGCTTTTGCTGATTGTGCCCGACCGCCTTTATCCTTATGCCACTATTGCTGCAAGAACTTTCAGCAAGAACTCTTTGGTATGTTATTGGGACAGAAAGTTGAGGTCGAGATCACAGAGGCGTTCTTGTTGGGTGATGCGCGGTGTAGCACCATCATCCATCTGGTTTGAGTGAGCTTTTCACTACACTATTAACTACAGTACAGAGTGACGTTCATAAGAAAGCTAAAGGAGGCAAGCTGATGTCCAGTTCAGTAAATACACTCAGTCAAAGCGAGCGGATCAAATTCTGGAAGGATGTCGAAAGTAAGATCGAAGAGGCGCTCCGACAATGTGAGAGCCAGCTTTCAATGGAAGTCAGTGAAGAAATCTCTGACTATCTTGCGCACAACGAGCTGGGCCTGGCCTGGGAAACGCTGAGCGAGGAACTGATCGCGCCGGAGGTGCAGTTGCCGGAGTCCGCCCGACAACTGCTTGTTGAGGCCGGCAGTCGAATGGGATTCGATCAGGCGGGAACTCGAAACTACACGCTTTGGAGGAACATGGCAGATGCCATGGAATCAAACGAAGCAACTTGACAGTCAGGTTGCACACTTGTCAAGATTGAGCGAATGGCTCTATCCTGAAAAAAGCGCGACCAAACGGCTGACAGTCGCGACAACGACAATGCGATGTGCGCGGGAGGTGACTGAAAATCGTCAGTATATCTCGAATACTGTGCAGCGGATTATGCGGGAACATCCCGATACAGAATTGGTGTGTTTCGGAGAAATGATCTCGGGTTGGTACAATCCCCAAGCATTGATCCACGCTGAGCCCAATGTCTCAGAACCTATTCCCGGTCAAACGACCGAGTTGTTAAGCGGTTTATCGCGGAAGTATGCCATATTTCTCTGTTGCGGTTTGTCGGAGAAAGCCAGCGATGGTTATCATAATGCCCAAGTTCTCGTTAATCCGCAGGGGGAAATACACGCCATTCATCGTAAGTGGAATCTGAAATCGGCAGAACGCGAAGCGGGCTATGTCCCCGGAACAAGACCCATCACCACGACTGAAATTAACGGGCTGAAGGTGGCTATGTTGATTTGTTCTGATGCAGCTCATCCCCGCACGATGCGGGCGTTGCTGCGCAGCTCGGCGGATGTGATCCTCTTCAGTCTGGCCGATGATAGAGATGAAAACTGGTTTGTGGCAAAGGCGCAGGCGAGGATGTATGGTGCCTGGATCGTGAGTGCGAATCGCTATGGACAGGAGCATCATTACTGGAATGGGCATACGGTGATCTCTGATCCTCTGGGACGATTGCGAAGAACATCCGTGGATCAAGAGGGGTATCTCGTGCACACTTTAAAGATTGCCACCGAGCAACCGGGAGTACGAAGGGTCTTGAGGCATATCTACGTGAAAGCTCCCCTGATTGTGCATGTTTTGAGGAACTGGGGGATTCTTAAGTCGTATTACCAATAGTGTTGCCTTCGCCCAGGTTAGGAAACTTGGACATGGTCATGTGAAACATGGAATCTCGTTTACTGGCTGTCTGTCAGGCGATATCCTATCAACTCACCACTATACCCATCGATAACGTAGAGGTCGCCCTCTGCGAGAGGGGGCTCAGAGACGGCTATGCCTCCCGGGAAGAGCAGGTTTTCGGGATCGCGCAACGCCCACAGCAGATTTCCAGTGTGATCGAAGGCCAGCACACGCCCGTGGATGGGATCGCCCACGAAAACGATATCACCACTGAAGGCGAGGAAGGGTTTCTCGGCGGCGTTGCGGCTCCAGGCAGGAACACTCCACTCGCGACGGTAGAGGCCTTCCGCGCTGAAGACCTGCACGCGCTGATTCCACGAGTCGGCGACGAAGATTTCTCCCGTTTCGTTTATCGCGATCCCCACCGGTTCGCTCATCTGCCCCGGCTGGTTTCCCGCACCGCCGAATTCGCGCAAGAAAACCCCGTCCGCATTGAAGACTTGCACGCGATGGTTGCCTGTGTCGGCGACGTAGATATTGCCGTCCGGCCCGGCGGCGATTCCCCGTGGCCCGTAGAACAGGCCATTCCCGGCGGGATCGTACGCCTGGACCTGTCCTAGCTGGCCCCAACTGAGCACGAACTCGCCCTCCGCCGTGAATTTCTGGACGCGATGGTTCCACGTATCCGCCACGTAGACATTGCCGGACAGATCGACGGTTACATCCCAGGGTTCATTGAATTGTCCCGGTTCCACGCCGTACTCACCCCACGTACCCAGAAGTTCACCTTCGGATGAGAGGCGCCAGATGCTGTGTTGTGCCGTGTCGGCGATATAAAAGGCTTGATCCGGCGCGATCGAGATGCCGCGTCCCGCCGCGTTGGAGAGCTTCGCTTTGAAGATGAGGGGTAGCGTTTGTTCACTGCCAGTGTAGACATCGAGAGCTTGCGCGCTGTCGTCAATGACTGTCTCAACTGTGCTATACTCCCATACTTGTTCTGCCAGGTCGCGGCGCACGTAAAGGTGCATGTCCAGGCGATTGGGCCACGTCTCAAGTGTGAAAGGATTCTCCGGGTTTTTGAGCTGAGCGTAGGCGCGATAGTCGCGATTGCGGATGATATCGCCCAGCGCTGCGCGCATCTCGGCATCCTCCAGCATAGCGCGGATGCGCTCCCAGGTCAGATCCTTGTAGTCCTCGATGGGCCACCAGATGTATTTGTAATCGAAGGCGATGTAATCCTCGCCAAGGATGGCTTCGACGGCGCTCCAGTGCGGTTTCCCGGCAATGATGACCGGACATTCGAGCAGGCGTTCTGCTTCGGGCGTGTCCCCATAGTAATAGTGGTTGGGATAACGCGTCACCATGTACCAGTAGAACGGCCATGCCCCTTCTTGCCCGAGGGCGACCTTGACTTCGTTAGCTGTTCCGGTCGTCCGCCAGGAGATTTCATCGATCTGTGCGAGGACAACTTTGACGTCCGGTGTCGCGTGCGCGTAGACCATGAACTCCGTTGCCATCTCAGCGTTGATGAAGTTGAGCATAAGCATCGTGCGCAGGGTCCACACTGCCAGCGCGCCGCAGATCGTCAACAGCGTCAGACGCAGCGTGCGGCGTGGCCCGACTTTGTCGATCGCCCAGAACAGGAGACCGCCAAAGAGCACGATCCCGCCGAGCGCGCAGAATACGCCCACGAGTGGTTCCAGTCCGGCAAGTGTCAGTCCGCTCTCTGTGCCGGTTGTTTCAAGGAGCCGCTGCGGCGAGTTCACAGCTCGCGCAAATTCTGTGAGCGCTTTCCACAAGAAGGGCAAGCTCAGGATCAACAACCAGCCGCGTTGTGCGATATCCTGCCACGTTAGCTTGTGTAGCCATTGCCCCAATCCCCACGCCGCAAGGAGCACGTGCGGTAACGCAATATGGACAAATAGCCATGGCATTTTCTCTCCGGCGTAGATGTAAGCCCCCCAAGACATCAACGCCCAACCTAGAAGAAAGAGCGGGAAGAAGAGATCGAGGTTGAGGGATTTTGGCTCTTCTCGTTGTGTACTGGGAGCGAGATCGGGATCGGGGAAGGCGCGCTTCAGGATTGGGCGCAGGATTCCCCAAATGCCCGCCGCCAACGAGAGAAGCAATGGCATATATTCGTACAGTGGCCCGACGATGAGGTAGTAGTACCAGGGCTGGCTGCCACGATCTACCGTCTGTTGGGCGATCCAGTAGGTCAATCCGCCGACCAGACCGGTCATCGCGCCCCATCCGTAGGTGAAAATGGTGCTGAAGAGTGTGATGAAGATACCGTAGTGGATGAGGGCGATAATGGGCCAGCGTTTTTTGTCCCACCACAGCCCCAGGGCGATGGAGAGCCCCACCACCACGAGAAATGTGGCAAGCGCGGCAAAGGTCGTCGCTGTTGGAAGACCGCTGAATTTTCTGGGGTCCATTAACGCGGGGTAGAAAGCCGTCATATCCACGCTTGCCACAAACTTCATCAGGAAGGCCGAGCCTAAGGGCAGCGTCAGTGTCCCCAATGTCATCAGAACGTCGAACAGGCGCTGGCTTCGCAGTGTTTCCGCACCCGCGCCGTAGTAGATGATGGGCACGGCGCCCAGCACGGTGATGAAGGCGATCCCCAGGGCCAGCCGTCCCCACCAGGGGATGTCGATGTTGGCGATGCTGGTGTTATCGACGTCTTCGACTTCCTGTACCTGGGCGCTGGTCAGTGCTTGGATGGAGACTCCGCCCAACAGCAACGCTATGATTGCCACAACCGCCAGCAGGATGAAGAGTCTGGGCCGTGCCCAGCGTGCGCGAATCACCTGCCAGAGGAAAGGTAGGACTAACAAAACGAGAAAGATAGCGGTGTAGATGTAGGCGTTTTCCTTGGAAGCATACATCAGCGGGAAGAAAGCGGCCATCCCGTAGAGCCAGCGCGTGTGCCCTGTGTCCAGATAGTTGAGCACAGCCCACAACAGCAGCAGCGACATCAACATCAGCGGTGTGTCGTGGCGGGTGTAACGCGCGTAGTAGGTGATCGCAGGTGAGATGAGGAGCATGATGGAGGCGAACAGCGCGCCCCGCTTCCCCAGCCACTTCTGGAAAAGCCATGGCGCCATCACCAGCGCCACGCCGGTGAGGGCGGTATAGATGCGCGCGGTGAAATCGCTCACCCCGAAAAGGGCGTAGATGAAGGCCGTCGCTTCGAAGAGTAGGGGGCCGTGCATCAACGGATCGTGCCGGAAGCCCTCGCCCGTGTAGAGATTCCACGAGAACTTGGCGTGCGTCATCTCGTCGTGGCTGACGGCGCGGTCGCCCAGCGCGTAGAACCTGGTCATAATCGCCAGCGCCAGAATGACGATGGCCGCGATCTTCCAAAAATTCAGCGCGTTTACCGCGCGTTTTTGTTCAGGGCTAGATACGTACGACATTAAGGATACTCCCTGTTCAGAAAATCAACCACGAATCTGCACGAATTTTCACGAATAGAGCAAAATCCGTGTCGATTGGTGAAGATTCGTGGTGAGAACTTTACACGATCAAATACCCGCCATCCACCGCCAACGCCGTGCCGACGATGAGTGAGGCGCTGTCTGAGCACAGCCAGACGACGGCTTCGGCGACTTCCTCTGGTTCGCCCAGCCGCCCGATAGGTTGGTGCTACAACATCCCCTGTTTGGATTCGGGATTGCGTTTGATCATATCCTCGACCGGCGGTGTAAGAATCCAGCCGGGGCAGACGGCGTTGATACGGATGTCCTTGTCCGCGTACTGTAGCGCAGCGGATTTGGTGAGACCCAAGACGCCGTGTTTGGCAGCGGAGTAGACGGGATCCCAGGGGAACGCGCGTTGCCCATCCACCGACGAGTTGTTGACGATGGCGCCGCGCCCTTGCTTGAGCATTTCAATCAGCTCGAACTTCATGCACAACCACACGCTTTTAAGGAAGCCATCGATGGTGGCGTCCCAATCGGCCTCCTGCATGTCGACGATCCAGCCGCCTTTGCCCCCACTGCCACCGTTGTTGAAGGCGTAGTCCAGACGCCCATACGCCTCGACGGTCCCGCGTACCAGCGCCTCGACCTGGTCTGCCTTCGAGACGTCAGTTTGAATCCAACGCGCATCGCCACCGAGCGCCTTGATCTCCGCGACCACCGCCTCGCCTTTCTCTTGCCCGCGACTGGCGATGACGACTTTCGCCCCGCGTTGCGCAAACGCCAGCGCCGTTGCCTTCCCGATCCCCGAACTTCCGCCCGTCACCAAGGCCACTTTGCCGTGCATGTCCATTTACGCCTCCCTAAGATTAACCACTAAGGCGTGAAGACACAAAGGGGAACTTGATGAAATTTCGTGATTTTGTGCCTTGGTGGTAAAAATCCGTTGATCATTTCACCAGCATTTGTTCGCCGATCTCGCGCGCTTTCTCTTCGCCGTACAAGGCCTCGATCAGGGCCAGCGCAAACTCGATGGCTGTGCCAGGGCCGCGACTGGTGATGCAGCGACCGGTGTCTGTGCCATCTACAATCACACGCTCTTCTACATGCACAGGGTTTTCGAGTTGTGACACAAAAGAGGGATGGCACGTGGCGACGCGTCCCGCCAGCAGGCCGTGGTATTGTAAAACGACGACCGGCGCAGCGCAGATCGCGCCGTAGAGGCGACCCGCGTCGCGCTGATTGTGTAGCAGTGCCGTCAGGACTTCCGAGTCGCGCAGGTGTTCCGCGCCGGGCATCCCACCGGGGATGGCAATACAATCGTAAACAGCGTCGGCGCAGTCGGCGATGAAGGTGTCGGCGACCAGCTTTGTGCCCCGCGAGGCCGTCACCTGGAGTGTCGCTTCGACGGAAGCAATCGTCACCTCCATCCCGGCACGCCGCAGTGTGTCGATGATGCACACCGCTTCGATTTCTTCGGTCCCGTTAGCGATAGGAACCAGGGCTTTTTTTGACATAGCATTCCTCTTCGATTGAACATTGCCTTCGACTGTCAGTAGGAGACGAACTTGTTTGTTCGTCATTCGGGTGTATTGTGCACCGAAGTTGTGTATTTGGCAAGTTGCAACTCCCATCTGTATCTTGGAGGTGTGCGAGATGGATGTCAGTGACGTACAATCCCTGATCGAAGAAAAAGTGCCTGTAGCGGACTTTATCGGACTAGAGGTTGAAGCCGTAGAGCCGGGGCGCGCTCGATTGCGAATGCCCTTTAACCCACGGATCAAGAATCACCTAGACATTGTCTATGCTGGCGCGATTTTTTCCTTGGCGGAGATTTCCGGCGGCGTGGCGATGCTTTCTGCATTCGAGCAGGATAGCTGCACAGTGTTGGCTCGCCGGATGGAGATCGACTATGTGCGTCCTTCGCGCAGTGATTTGCTGTGCGAGGTCGCGCTGCCGGATACTGTTGTCGCCGAAAATCGCGCTGCTATGCAGGCTGAGGGCACGGCCGACGTCGTGCTGCCTATCGAAGTGCAGGATGATCGCGGGCGGGTTGTCGCGCGCGTGTTGGCATTCTACTATCTGCGGCAGAAGTGATGTGACTAGTTTACAGTTTCAAGGGGATCTGGCGATTCCCTCTGAGCATCATTGTCTGGGACAGAACTTGCGCCTTGCTGCACTATCGTTACGGCCCGGATACGATGGCTTTGTCCGTGCCATCGGGGCGCAACCAGCGATCGCCAGTGAGCGGGTCGTAAAGTCCCAGGGATAGGATGTGTGGTCCTTCGGACGTGTCCTCCGGCAAGGTGAAGTGATGGATTTGCACGATACGGTCGCCGACGCACAGTGTGTACGGATCGATCCACAGACCGTCATCGCCAGCGATGAAGCTACCGTCCGCCGTGCTGAGATGGGCGAAGACGCTCAGACGCGGGCCATTGTAGACGCCAGGCGGCGGCGGGTTGGGGATCAACTCTTGCGGCGGCAGCGGGAGATCGCCAACGACGGCCCACCAGACCGTCACGGTCTCGCGATCCCAGGCCACAGCCTGCAAGGTCAGCGCGTCAGCGAAGGGCTGCGCGGCTAATGGCGTTCCGTGAACATCGACTGTGAGCGCATCGTCCGGGGGTTTGGGTAGCGTGAGCAGTATCCCCTGCATTCCTGCGGGTGCCTCGATGCGCGGCGCCGTGTCGAGCAGTGTCTGGAACTGCGGGGCGCGCCTGTCATCATCTTGCACGTAAAAGCGGATTGGCTCTGTCCCGCCAACTAACGCCCGCTCTGGACTTACGTAGCGCAGGGCTGTGTCCTGACGCCGCATATCGGTCTCGACGGCAACGCTATCCCAGGACCCAGAGAGGAGGCTCCCTACAGCCGCCTCTTTGATCTCTGGGTGGGTGTCGAGATACCCCGCCAGCGCGCGATAGTCGGCACGATAGAGGAAGCGCACTGCCGGATGCTGCGGCCATGTCACGAAGTAGTCGGGCAGGTCACGCCCGGCGATCAGTGCGAATGTGAGCAGGCACAGCGGGATCATCGTCCATCGCCAGCGTCGCGCGGCGGCCTTCATCGGCATCGCTGTGAGGATGTAGACGGCGGGTAGCGCCAAGATCGTGTGGCCGTAACTCGATGGCGGCAGGCTGATGAACGCGGGCGCGATTCCTGCGCCGAGCCATAGCAACATCAGCCGCGCGTTTGCTTGCTTCAAGTGCCCCAATCGCGTGAGGATGCCGAGATAGAAGATCAATGCGCCAGCGATGCCGAACACCGGGCGCTCGCTGATGTTGTAGAGCCATTCGGGATCGCCTTTGGCGTGTGCCATGCCCAATGTCGTCCAGGCGGTTTGCACGAGAGGCCGGATGTCGCCTTGCTTGAGTGCTGTCAACGGCACGGCCAGTTCGCTCACGCGCGCGTCGGCTCCCGGGATGTGCGACGCTGCCCAGAACATCGGGGCGGCCAGGAGCAGCCCGCCCGCCAGTGCCGCCAGGTACGGCTTCCAGCGACCTTTGTGCCCGCCCACAAACGGCAGTGCGACAATCAGCAATGCCGGGATGAGTCGTCCGGCGTAGTAGGTGTACATCGCTCCCGCCGTACCGATGGCTACGCCAAAGGCGGCAGTGCGTGGCGGGCGTGCATCTTGCAGTACGCGCCACGCGCAGTAGATGGCCAAAAGCGCCCACGGCAATACACCGATGTGGCGGATGGCGACGCGGCTGTACATCAGCGCCCAGAAGGAGACGGCGATCAGCGCCCCAGAAAGCAGGCCCACCTCACGGGTGAAGAGCCGTCGCCCCACGGCCCACGTGAGCAGCACAGTCAGCGTGCCGAAGACTGCGGCCTGCCATCGCGCCGAAGCCTGGTTCAAACCGGCCAGGGCCAGCAGCGGCGCGCGGAGGGTGTGGTAAAGGGGTTCGTGGCCCGAAGCCCCAGAGAAGTAGATCCGCGGTCCGCTTTCTAGAATCTCCCACGAGAAAGTGTATAATTCGATGAGGTCATCGTCTCGCCAGCCGGGAGGTACGTCCAGCAGCGCTATCCAACGCAATCCCCATGCGAGTAGAAGCATAGCGATGATGGCCCACCGTTCCCAGGTGAGTAGGCGTTTGGCACCACTCGCTGCTGATAAAGCCTTGTTCATAGCGTCTATGTTACCGCAGAGACGCTTAATCGCAACCTTGTCAAGACTGCGAAAGCCTCGACACCTATCTGCAACTTGCAGGCCTCATTTCCGTAACATAACTTGTCAAACCAGGTGTTTTGTGAGGCTTTTGCGGCCTGTTCGACGCTGACTTGTTTGTATTGCCGAAACGAGTATACTTGGGGTTGAAGATTGAGGCATTTGCTGATTCTATGGAGGGAGTATGGGAACTGCACGGGACATCGCATTGATTTTTCTGAGTTTGGAAGCGTTAGTCATTGCTTTGATACCACTGGCTCTCCTATCGGCGCTGGCGTATGGCGTGTACCGGCTTCAGAAGCTCGCCAAACAGTATCTGAAGTTAGGGCAGGTTTACGCCCAGAAGGCACATGATTATGTCGAACAGGCATCTAGAAAGGTCGTTGATCCTCTGATCGGCGTTTACACGAAGACGCAGATGGCAACGACAGTCGTCGAAAAATTGTTCTCGAGGAGGTCGCTATGAACTATAAAACTCGGACTTTGTTGATTGGCGGCGTGGCGGGGGCGTTGGTTGGCGCTCTGGCTGGCTTGCTGTATTTCAATAGCAATGTCGAGGTGGACGAAGCAGGTGAGGAGCAACTCCCTGTCCCTTCGGCAGGTGATGCCCTGAAACTTGGCGTCAGCTTAATCGGCCTGCTGCGCTTGATTACGGGGTAAGCGTATAGCTATTAGCCATCAGTCATCAGCCAGCTGAACGCTCACACGGTTTTCAGCGGGTTGCGATCAGCCTGAGCCAGGGATTATCGCGTTTCTCATGCGCTAGCGTACTCGTTGGCCCGTGTCCCGGGTAGATGATGGTTTCAGGGGGGAGTGTCAGTAATCGGGTGAGGCTTGCCGTCAGGGCGCGAGGATCGCCACCGGGCAAGTCGCTGCGCCCGATGCCGCCTGCGAAGAGCGTATCACCAGTCAGTAGTGCGTTTTCCTCGCGAATGTAAAAGCACACGCTGCCAGGTGTGTGGCCTGGCGTCGTGAGGGTGTGCAGACGCAGATTCCCCACCGCATATTCAAATCCTTCGGTTAGCTCAATGCTGGGGTGCATTGTGGGAACTTTGGGGAAGCCGAACCAGGCCGCGCCGCCGCCTTCTGCGAGCAGGTCACGATCATCCGGGTGGATACCGAGTGGGACGTTGAACGATGCCAGTTCAGCGTTGCCGGCACTGTGATCGAAGTGCCCGTGGGTATTGAGGATGGCCTGGATTTTGACGTGGCGCTGTTCGATTTCTCGGCGCAGCGGGGTCGTGTCGCCACCGGGATCGACAATGACGCCTTCGCCGCTGGCCTCATCGTAAACGAGGTAGCAGTTGGCTTCCAGGATGCCGAGGGGTATTTGGACGATCATAATGTACTCCTTTGCGCTCGTTGCTGGTTACTCGTTACTTGTTACTAATCCCTAATCACCGGTTACCAATTACTGGAACTCGTTGCCTATTGTATCACATTGTTGGAGGGCGTATGATGCGCGTTGAGCAGATGACGCAGTTAGCAGAAAGCCATGGGCTGGATGCGCTAGCGTTGATGCCAGGACCAAATCTTTTCTATGCGACCGGGCTTTCTTTCTTCGTGAGCGAACGGCCGGTCGTGGCGTTGTGTCCTGTGGACGAGCCAACTGCGTTTGTGCTGCCCGAGTTCGAGGCGTCGAAGGCTACATCTGCCGGATTCAAGGCCTTTACTTACACCGACGAGGAAGGATATGCATTAGCCTTCCATGAGGCGTGTGCTACATTGGAGTTGGCAGATGCGCGCCTGGGCGTCGAGGCCCTGCGGATGCGTCTATTGGAATCCCGCATCTTGCAACGGTATGCGCCAGGTGCGGAACTGGTCCCGGCTGATGATCTGTTCGCCGAATTGCGCATGGTGAAAAGCGATGTGGAATTGGACGCGATGCAATGCGCAGTCGCCGTTGCGGAGCGCGCGTTTACATTGTGGGTTCCACAACTTCGCGTAGGCATGACCGAACGTGAGGCTGCCGCCCGCCTGATCGCTGCGTTGCTCTCCAACGGGGCCGATGCTCTAGCCTTTGCCCCTATCGTCTGTGCGGGCCCAAACGGCGCGATGCCGCACGCACATCCAGGGCACCGTCCCTTCCAGCCGGGTGACTGGGTCGTGGTGGATTGGGGCGCGGTGGTAGATGGCTACGACTCTGATCTGACGCGCATGGTCGTTTTCGGTGAACCGGCGGGTCAGTTGATGACCGTCCACGAGATTGTGCTGCGTGCCAACGAGGCTGGTCGGGCAGCGGTTGCTCCCGGCGTTGAGGCGCAGGCCGTCGATGTAGCAGCACGTGCTGTCATCACGGCAGCCGGTTATGGTGCCAAATTCACGCATCGCACTGGTCACGGCCTGGGATTGGAATCCCACGAGCCGCCGTATATTGTCGCGGGTAATGCTCAGGTGCTGGAACCGGGGATGACGTTTACCGTTGAGCCAGGCATTTATCTCGAAGGCGTGGGCGGCGTACGCATTGAAGATGATGTTGTGTGCACGCCTTCAGGCGTGCACACGTTGACGACGCTACCGCGTAGCGCTTTCGTCATCAGGCCGGATTGATTGTTACTTAATATCAAGCCCCCGGCCACAGTCCAAGGCCGGGGGCTTGATTTTTGGTATGGATGAATGCGCGACAGAGTCGCGTTCACGTTTATGCCTCGCGGCTTGCCGCGATAATGGGGCCAGGGCTTGCCCTGGCGTTCATACCTATGATTTCTGAATAGGAGGAGGTAAATTGGAGGAACTGAAATGGTAGAAAACAAAGCTGTATACATCACACCCGAAGGCCTGGAAAAGCTTAAGGCGGAGTTGGATGAACTGGTCAATGTTCGTCGTGTGGCTCTTGCACAGCGGTTGAGCGTGGCGATCAAGCAGGGCGATCTCTCGGAAAACGCTGATTACATCACGGCGAAGGAGGAACAGGGCTTTCTCGAAGGCCGCATTCGCGAGATTGAGGCGGCGGTACGACATGCCGTGCTGATCGACAGCCCGGTTGGGACCGATGGTCGGGCAGCACTTGGTAGTTCGGTGACGGTCATTGAGGAAGGCTACGACGATGAAGAAACCTATCACATCGTCGGTCCGTTGGAAGCCGATCCAACGAAGGGTAAAATATCACACGAATCGCCTTTGGGCGAAGCGCTAATGGGGCGTGTCGTTGGCGATACAGTCACAGTGCAGGCGCCGGCAGGCGTGATCGAATTCCGCATTGTGAAAATTGCTTGACATCTACTGTAAACAAAACAGGGCGGGGTGTAACCCCGCCCTGTACGATTATCTCGTTTTAACGTCGGTTGGCGCGGAGGCGTTCAATTTCGTTGCGGATGGATTCCAGATCGCTTAGGCCGAGGTAAACAATGGCGTAGCGGATGTAGGCCACTTCGTCGAGTTGCCGCAGTTCATCGATAACGATGTCGCCGATGACGTGGCTGGGAATCTCAGTGCGTCCCGTTTGACGGATAGCGTACTCTACGCGCTCAACGATGCGTTCCAAATCCTCGGCGGAGATGGGACGCCGTGCACATGCCGTCCGTAACCCTGAGATTAGCTTGTCGCCGTCGAATTCTTCGCGACGGCCGTCGCGCTTGATCACCAAAGGCGAGGTCAGGATGGCCCGTTCAAGGGTACTGAAGCGTCGCTCGCAGCCTGCGCATTCCCGCCGTCTTCTCACGTTGCCTTGTGAGTCGCTGCGCGTATCGATGACTTTAGTTTGGTTGGAGCTACAGTACGGACATCTCATCGGGGTCTCCTTTCTCCCTAAGCTAGAATCAATTGCGTTTGTGACTATAACATACTCACGAAAGATGGCAAGCAGCGCGGGCCGAAAAGTTGTTTGACAAAATCCCATGTAAGTTTATAATAATAATACGATAATCTATTATATTGTAGGAGAGTTCAAGATGAATAGTGAAAAGAAGCGACAACCTAAAGTGATTGTGTTTTCGACGCCGACTTGTCCGCACTGCCGTCACGCGAAGCGATACCTGCGGACCCGTGGTATCCGTTTCAAGGATGTCGACGTCTCGCGCGATGCACACGCTGCGCGTGATATGCAGCGGATGAGCGGACAACAAGGTGTGCCGGTCATCCGCATTGGAAGCCACACCGTCGTCGGTTTCGATCGTCCTAAAATCGATCGCCTGTTGGATTTGAAATAATCTCAGTAGATCGAAATTTCGTAAAGGTACGGCTTGACACAAGATACACAGCCTGCTCAAACTGTCATTCTGAGCGTAGCGAAGAATCTCGTTGCCCCAGGAACGAGACCCCTCACTGCGTTCGGGGTGACAATTTGTGATCTACTGAATCTACGAGTTAAAGGCTCTCTAGCGAACCGCGGGGATCATTGTCCTCGCGGTTTTCCGTTTTCAGCGGGATGTGTGCAGGCTTAAATGAACACAATCTGCGAATCTTGTTAATCCGGTTCAAAAAACGGAAGTAGCGGTCACGCGCATTATTTGGGAATGCTGCTGAGCACCTCGATGCCCACCCCTTCTAGTTCTGTACGTTCGCGTACCATAGGATCGAAGTAATGGGCCAAAGCCGCCAGTCCGATGCCGACAGCGAGGGCTAAAAGAATGCGCAGTCCGGGCCCGAGCAGTTGTGCGCGTAGCGAGGGCGGTAGTGCCGCGGTCTGTAGCGTGTCAACACGCCGCGCTACATTTCCAATCGCCCGCAATTGCGGGAAGTATGCGGCGCCGTTTTCCGTCAGTTCGGCACTGACGGCATCGGCGACGTGGGGCAATTGTTCTGGATCGGGCCAGGTAAGGTAGATGACGAACAGCGATTGGGCGTTATCGCTGGCAATCGCGCCTTGGATGGCGCGAGGATCGACCACCATTCCGTTACCATTGAGACGTGTGGCGACGTTCTCGGCGAAGATCCCCCTCTTCGCGATGTCCGCCAGCGCGTTGGCAATATACTCGGACGACAGCCACGCATAGTAGCGGTCGTAATCCGGCGAAAGTACGGCAGCCGGCTCGCTACCTGCCGTGAAGTTCATCACGATTTGGTATGGTGTCCCGGGGCGTTGATACGTCAGAACGGTGTACCCGCCGACGATGACAACGGGGATAAGTGCCAGCCACCACCAGCGCAGCAAGATTTTCAACATTTGGCGAATTTCCACGGTTTTGCCCTCCCTGGAAAACTTTCCGATAGATGGATTGGAAAATCCACCGGTATTATACCATCAAGCGCGATTCGTCAAAAATCCCTGTTCACCAATGTTTGCTATTTGCCTACCAATTTGTAATGATTTTGTAACGTTTCCTTACCTCTGTCATACTAGAATAGTAGCAAGATACATACGCTATCGCTTATCTTAAATGACCAGGAGACCACAATGGATTCTATAGACTCTCGGATGCACAACGAAAATGAAGAGTCCCGCCTACAGACAGAGGCGATGTTACAGGCTGTGCTAGCTGCTCTGGAAGCCTTTATTGCCGCGGACTCGTGGGTTGAAGCGCAACGCGTGCTAGAGACGCATTCTCGCGAATTGTTGACGGACGTAGCCGATGATGTCTTAGTGACGATGATGGCGCGCCATAAAGATGCGGAGGTCGTGCGTATGCTCGCACAGCATCGCCAGGTGTTGATGCGTTGTCGGGTAGTGGGCATTGATGTGGCATTCGCTGAATTGTCATCGGTGGATATCCCTTGTCCCGAGGGCGTTGACCCAGATCTATGGCAGCGCGCGTTGCAGATCGACAATTCGGCAGCAATGATGGATTTTCTGGCCAACTACCCCGACTTGATCACGCCGATTTACCGGCGGATGTCATATATTTTAGGTGAAGCGCATGTCTCTCTGTTGGATGGTATGTTGGACCTCCTGGAGGCTGGTACCTGGACTGCTGCGCGCGATATTGTGGAGGCTGTACCGGCGTTACTGAGCCTTGAAGCTGACTTGTGGTTGATGCAGTACAGCGCATCGCTTGCTCGGGCGGGTAATCTTCGCGCCGTGACTGTCGTGGAGATGCGCCGCTGGCTGTTGGCGCGCTGCCGCATGATCGGCATCGAAGCAGCGTTCGGGGAACGCCTGGCGATGTGGGACGGTATACAGATCGGCACGTCTACCCTCCCCGCACCTCACTGGGTGATGCGGGACGTGGTGCAAGCTCTATAACATTGCAAGTCTGTTCTAGACGGCAAACAGAAATCGGTTTTTCTGTTCGCCGTCTTTTTTTTGACTTACCTACGGATTGTATTACACTAGAAATGTACGTGAGAATGTGAAAGGAGTTCGCATGGTGACTCGAAGTGTGGTACAAAGCGCGATGCATACCGCTGCAACCACCCTGGCCCACCTGCCGCCTGAAGAATGGGCTGGCTGGATTGTCTACCTGTGTGAGACGCTGGAAAGCTCGGCGGAAATCCAGCCTGGCGCGTATGCCTTGGACACCGTGATACAAGAGATTGTGGATCGCATGCAAGAACGCCTTGCGCGTGGAAATTGGTCGTAGAATATTACATAGCGGATGAAAGGAGCGGCTCTATGGAACTGAGTAAAGTTATGGAAAGTGCTATCAATAAGCAGATTCAGGCGGAGTATTACTCCTCGTATATGTATCTGGCCATGGCGGCGTATTGTGATTCGGTCAACATGCCCGGATATGCGCATTGGATGCGCGAGCAGGCTGAAGAGGAACTGGAACATGCTCTAAAGTTCTATGACTACATCGTGGAGCGGGGTGGGCGGGTAGTCTTGGAGGCAATTCAGCAGCCGCCGGTCGAGTATGATTCACTGTTGGCTGTGGCTGAAGCAACCTATGCCCACGAACAGAAAGTCACAAACTTGATTCATGCTCTATATGAGGCTGCTGTGGCGGAAAAGGACTACGCTTCACAGGTTTTCCTCCAGTGGTACGTTAAGGAACAGGTTGAGGAAGAGGACAATGCCGGTACGATTGTGGATCAATTCAAGATGATCGGCGATCATCCAAATGGCCTGTTTATGTTGGATCGGCAGTTAGGCGCTCGCGAGTAATCGTACCAGATGACCTCGTAAGGAACGATAAAAACCGGGATTGTTTACCGCAATCCCGGTTTCTATATGGCTGATGAGCTATTTCACTCCTTCCCAGACGCGGAAGCGCCGGTCGTTCCGCACCTGGTGCACCCTAGCGAAGTGTGCTCGCAACCACGGTTCGTAGTTGAGAAAGGCGTTGGCGACCAGATAGAGTTTGCCGCCAGCTTTGAGCACACGCGCCGACTCCTCGATGAAGAACTGTACGACCTCGAAATGAAGACCGTGTCCCTGGTGGAACGGCGGATTGGCGACGACCATGTCACAAGTTGCTGTCTCAACCGTCGTTGCGCCGCATGCGTGGGCGATGGGAATATCGGGATAACCGTTGGCGGCGAGCGTTTCGCGCGCGGAAAGGATGGCCCGTGCGGAAACATCCGTTAGCTTAGCGAGTGCGCCGCGCCGTAGCGCGGCTAATCCTACCAGTCCAGTGCCGCATCCTAGATCGAGGACGTGCGCGCCCGAAGGGATCTGCATCCCGGCGATGAGTGCTGCTGCTCCGTCATCGAGGCGGTCGGCAGCAAAGGCGCCGGCGTAGCTCACCAGCCGTGTCGGCACGCTATCGACGATGACGTCGCGTTCGGTGCGGCCGATGGCGGGAAGGGGAAAGTCGCCGTCCGGGCGATGCGCCAATCCCGCGTGGTAGCCGCCTTTGCGGACGACGATACCGGCTTGCCCGAAGATTGCTCGCGCTTGCTGCAGTGCGCTTTTCACGCCTTCGCGGGTCGCGCCGACGAAGACCAGCCTCCCGCCTGGGTGTAGCATTGCTGCTGTCAGGTGCAAAACTTCCTCTTGCCTCTCTCTGCCACGGGGCAGGTGAAGAAGAGCGGTTTCGCAGGTTGCAGGTTTTAGTCCGGCGAAACCCGCCTGCACGAAACACTGCGGGGCTGGCAATCGGTTGTGAGTGAAGCTGTTCGCCAGCGATTGCCCTTCGGCGGCGTTCTCCGTCCAGTAAGTCACGGCCGCGCCTGCGCGAGCGGCCCACAGCGCCGTCGCCGTTGCGCCTGGCCCGGTGACAAAGGTTTGCGCCACTGCCACGGTGCGCGCGGCAGAAAACAGCGCGGTGTTTGCTGGTCCAGGCTCCGGCACACCCGGCAGTCGCATCATGGTGATTGGGCCATCGGGTAGGGCAGCGGTCACACTTTGCGGTTTCATAATATCTCTCGTATTATATGCGGAATGGGGCAATGATACCTCAAAAATCGAGGAAGCGCAACGCAAGTATCAATCCCATACTCTATCTCTGGATAGAAAATAAACCTCAAGTTTACACCTATCATTTATACTAGACACTTGGCTGTTGTGGCATTTACCGAATTATGCTATACTTTGGCGAAAATCGGCTGTTAATCTCGTTCTGGAGGGTATGATATGGCAAGTGTACAGGACTTTGCTCGGCGCGTGATCGATAACGTTGAGCGCGTCATTGTCGGTAAGCGCGCGGTAGTTGAATTGGCGGTGATTGGCTTGTTGAGCCAGGGGCACCTGTTGATCGAGGATGTGCCTGGTGTAGGCAAGACGATGCTGGCGCGCAGTTTGGCGCGCTCGCTCGGCTGCTCTTTTGGCCGTCTTCAGTTTACCCCGGATATGCTGCCCAGCGATGTAACCGGCGTATCGATCTTCAATCAGGCTACACGTGAGTTCGTGTTCCAGCCGGGGCCACTTATGGCGCAGATTGTGTTGATCGATGAAATCAACCGGGCGACACCTAAGACGCAGGCAGCGTTGCTTGAGGCAATGGAAGAGCGCCAGATCACGGTTGATGGCGTCACCCATGTTCTACCAAGGCCGTTTATGGTGATGGCGACGCAGAACCCCGTGGAATACGAAGGGACGTTCTCTCTGCCGGAGGCGCAATTGGACCGTTTTTTGATGCGTATCAACCTTGGCTATCCGGAGGTGAAGGACGAGATCGAGGTTTTGGACCGCCAGCAGTATCACCATCCTGTCGAGGATTTGCAACCGGTAGCTGAAACTGAGGAGGTACTTGCGGCGCAGGAGAGCATTAAATCCATCTACGTTGCCCCTGCGATCAAAGAGTACATCGTGCGTCTGGTGCAGGAGACGCGCCAACACAGCGATATCTTCCTGGGGGCCAGCCCGCGCGCCAGCCTGACGCTTTACCGTACCGGACAGGCTCGTGCGGCCCTCTACGCGCGTGATTTCGTGCTTCCTGACGACGTCAAAGCGATTGCGCCGGCGGTGCTGGCACATCGTCTACTGATGAGCCCGAGCGCGCGTCTGCGAAACGTTGAACCGGAAGACGTGGCAGCGGCCATTCTTGAGGGCGTCCCCGTCCCGGAGAGCAAATCGGCGCAGGGGGATCGATCACTGAGTTAATCTTATGACCACGAATAAAAGCGCGAAAAGTCGTGCGCCGAAAATCAAGCTGAATTCCTGGCTGCTGCCCGTGTTGGTGATTGCAGCCGCAATCACCAACCTGGTTGCGCCGTATCGCGGGTGGCGGGTATTGTATATAGGCTTGGGTGGGGCGTTGATTCTCGGGTATTTTTGGGCGCGCTCTTTGGCCCGTGGCCTGGATCTCACCCGCGAGATGCGTTTTGGATGGGCGCAGGTGGGCGACCGCTTGGTCGAACGTTTCACACTGCGCAATGAGGGCTGGGCGCCAGGCGTCTGGGTTGAAGTGGATGATCAATCAACGCTGCCCGATTATCACGCCAGTCGTGGGACTGGTTTGCCTGGACGAGATTCGCTGCGCTGGCATACCGAGGCGATCTGCAACCGGCGCGGGCTCTTTATCTTAGGGCCGACGTGCTTGCGTACTGGTGATCCCTTTGGGTTTTTCTCCGTTTCACTGCCCTATACCTCAGCCTTGCCTCTGCTGGTACTCCCCCCAATTGTCCCTCTGCCGAACATCCAAATCGCGCCTGGGGGGCGTTCTGGCGATGGCCGACCGCGTCCCAATGCCATTGAGCGTACGGTCAGCGCCTCTGCCGTTAGAGAGTACGTCTCTGGCGATAGTCCTCGCTGGATCCATTGGCGTACGACGGCTCGTCGTGATAATCTGTACGTGCGTCTTTTTGATGGTACGCCCTCTGGCGACTGGTGGATTTTGTTGGATATGGATAAGGATGTGCAGTCAGGAGAAGCTGAAGATGCAACTGACGAGCACGGTATCATCCTTGCGGCATCACTGGCTGATCAGGGCATCCGTATGCGCCATTCGGTGGGATTGGCCGCCTACAGCAAGGATTTGATTTGGCTACCGCCCGAGCAAGGCGAGGGCCGCCGTTGGGAAATCTTGCGCTCCCTCGCATTGATTTCTCGTGGCACACGTCCACTTGCCGAAGTCATCACGCGCCTACAACCGAGTCTTGGCCAGCATACCAGCATCATCATCATCACGCCTTCGGTGAGTGCTGAGTGGGTGGAATCGTTAGTGCCGTTGATCCGCCGTGGTGCCGTTCCTACGGTTTTGTTGCTAGATCCAGCTTCTTTTGGCGGGGGCGGGGATACGGCTCCGGTGGAAGCTGCGTTGATGGGCTTGAACGTCGCCAATTATTGCATCACCAAGGATATTCTGGATCGACCGGAGGTGCGCCCCGGCCAGCAAGGGCGATGGGGCTGGCGAACATTGGGAACCGGACGTGCTGTACCTTCCTATCGCCTGGCGGATATGCCTTGGAGGTCATTGACGTAATGTACGCGCGTGTGACAGATCGTAATCGTTCTGGCCTTGTTGGCCGTTTTATGTCCTGGATAAGCTCCAGGGAGATGATGCTGTGGCTGTTGCTGTTGATCACTTTGAGCATCTTCGGGAGCGGTTTGGTCGCATTGGTCTCCGATTTGGAATTGGCAATTGTTTTGCTCATTGTCTTGGTGGCGATGACCACGGGATGGATTATGGGCGCACTGTCGATTTCCGGCTGGCTGGCGACGCTGTGTGGTCTGGTGTTTGGCGCAGTATTCACCCTGGTACGCGTGGGGCGTTTGGGCGGTGAAATCGGTGATGTCGTGCGTGCTATCTTGGTTCTCGTTGGCCAGATGTTTGCCTGGCTTTGGGAACAACTGCTCTACCTGGCTTCGTATTCGATTAGAACCGGCGAGTTTGGATTTACGCCTGTGCGTGTCGTGGAGTGGGCGACTGTGCAGACCGCCTTTGGTGTGGTGTGGGAAGGGGTAACCACGATGCTGTCGCGCGCGTACGCGTGGCTGGCAGGAATCTTTGCTGGTAGTGGTACCTACGATCCTGTGGGCTCGGTGTTGGTCTGGGGTTTTGTGGTGTGGTTGTGTGCGCTGTGGGCTGGCTGGATGGTGAGTCGTAAGCGCAAGCCAATGATTGGACTTTTACCTGCCGGCTTTTTGCTTTCGTTTTTGCTGGCATACACCTACGAACCATCTGGCGTCCTGCTGCCTTTCCTGGGCGTGTTGTTGATCCTAATCGCCTTGAGCGCGCATCGCGAGCGTGAGCAGCGCTGGACAACTGCTAAAATCGACTTCTCGCGGGACTTGTGGCGCGAGGTAGCGATGGCGGCGTTGGGCATCTCGCTGGCATTGGTGGTGGCGTCGGCCATTCTGCCGACTTTCTCCTACCGTAAGTTTGCGGATTGGCTCAACGAACTGACCGCGCGGGAAGAAGAACAAACCCAGGTTCAGGAAATTGCGGAGTCCTTTGGTGTTGAACAAAAACCGCCAGAGGCCGTCCCGGTACCCCCGGCTCAATTGCTGAGTAGCACGGATCTCCCGCGTCGTCACCTGATCGGTTCTGGGCCTGAACTTAGGCGCTTGGTTGCCTTTGTCATCAGTACTGGTGAAATTCCGCCGTTAAGGGATGATCCCGCTATGGATTACCGTATGATGGAAATTGATGTGCCACGTCACTATTGGCGCAGCTTGACGTACGATAACTATTTCGGGCAGGGATGGGCGACGAGTAGCATGGGTATCTCTGAGTACGAAGCCGGTACGTTGTTCACCGAACCTGAAGTCCCAAACACGCGCTTATTGCGCCAGGAAGTGCGGATCATTGGCGAATTGGGCGGTGTGGTCTACGTCGACGGGCAGTTTGTCTCGGTGGATAAGGCCTATGAAGTAGCCTGGCGCCCTCCAAATGAAGTCTTCGCGGTGACGACGCAGGATCGCTTCTATCGTGCCGATTCGTTGCTGCCTATTTACACGGTTGAGGGGCTGCGAGCTGCTGGCACCGAATATCCGGAGTGGATACTGGAACGCTATTTGCAGTTGCCAGAGACTACGCCGGAGCGTGTCCGCATTCTCTCGCGCGACCTTACTGCGACACAGCCCACACCTTATGACCGGGCGGTAGCGATTGAGAGTTATTTGCGGGAATTCCCCTATACGTTGGATGTGCCGGCACCGACGAGACAGAATGATATCGCCGATTATTTCCTCTTTGAGCTACAGGAAGGTTACTGCGACTACTACGCGACAGCTATGGTTGTGCTGGCACGTGCGGCGGGCCTGCCTGCGCGCATGGTCGTTGGCTATGCTACCGGAAATTACGATATAGTTAACGCTCGTTATATCGTCACCGAAGCTGATGCGCATGCTTGGGTCGAAATCTACTTCCCTGGATATGGCTGGATCGAATTCGAACCAACCGCAGGCGTGGTGGCGATCAACCGGCCACGGGAGATGGAAGAGCCTGCGGTGTGGCCGACACGAGATTTGGATCCGTTGGTGCCATCCTCGGAATCAACCGATGAGAAGACATCACCAATGATTGTAACCCTGGCACTATGGATCGCTATTGGGATAGCCGGTGTGGTGCTGTTCATCCTGGGGGTAAGTGGGATTGATAGTGTGCTTCTGTTACTTCGCCGGTCTCCTGCAAAAATGGCCACCGTACTCTACAATCGCTTGCGAAAGAGTGCTCAGCAATTGCAGGTCCGCACGCGCCCTGGAAATACCCCGTATGAGTTCGGTCATCTCCTGATCGCGCGTTTGTTAGAGATTGCCAGCGCCCAGCACGATGAAGAATTGTTACCACCCGCAGAGGACGAAATCCCGGTGTTGATCGAATTGTACGTCCGTGCGTGGTATTCGCCATATGCCATCGAGGCCACAGAGCGCCGTGCAGCGGTCTGGGCGTGGTGGAAATTGCAGTGGCGGTTGGGTTTGGCGAATCTATGGCGTAAATTTAGTCTCGGACGCGTCTTACGGGCTGCTATGACTCGCCAACCTGTAGGTGTACGATAGTGTTCAATCTGCTTATGTGAGGTCTTGGCAATGGCTGAGGAATTCAAATATCCACGACGACGGTTGATGCGCACATTCGTGCGCCGCGCTACGCAGGTGCTCTTTGCCATACTGACTGATTTTCACATTATCGGGGAAGAGAATTTACCGGCGGAAGGACCGCTACTGGTCGTTGCAAACCACTTCAGCTTCGTTGATCCGGTGGCGATGGTGCGCATTGCACCCTGGCCCATGGAGTTTCTGGGCGGTTTTCGTACCCCCAACGCACCCCCGTTGATCAGTTGGCTTCGTGAGTTGTGGGGCTATTATCCTGTCTTTCGCGGCACCGGCTCGACGTTGGCTATGCGCGCGTCGGACGCGGTGTTGCGGCAAAGAGGCATCATTGGTGTCTTTCCTGAGGGAACAAGTGCGGTGGCGGTGCTGCGCCCGGCGCGCCCGGGCGTGCCATTTATCGCGGCACGGACGGGGGCCAAGATCCTCCCTGTGGGATTGGATGGTTTTATCGATGTATTTCCCAAACTTCTCAAAGGGAGACGTGCGCACGTGACAGCACGCATTGGTAAACCATTTGGCCCTTTTACGACATCGGGGCGGGGACGCGATCGCCGCGAGCAATTAGAGAAAATCGGCCACGAAATTATGCAACATATCGCTGAGCTTTTACCGGCGGAGCGGCGAGGGCATTATTCGGATGACCCTGCCATCCGCGCGGCAGCCCAAGGAACCGAGTATTACCCGTTTGACGATGAGCCAGAGGTTTGATCCTTCGCGGTTGAGTGGGCCTGCAACCTACGCCGTTTCATTGCGTATATAGGACGACATTGATGCAAGGAGGTGACTTATGAATCGGCGTCCAGGATGTTTGTCCGGGTTGTTGCAACTGGCATTTCTCAACGTGGTTTTCGATTGGTTGCAGGAGAAGTTTGGCTTTGGGCGTGGCTGTTCTTGCACAGGTATGGGTTGCGGCGTGATTCTGCTGATCCTATTTCTGATTCTAGCTTGTTCCGTAATCACTGGTACGGATTGGTTCCGGCTATTTTGACGCTTGTGTTGTAATCACGACACCGACCTGTTCTTGGCAGGTCGGTGTCGTTGTGTATCAAGTTTGTGACCGCGTATCTTTTTTGAATCTGTGCTTGTAAAGAGTAGCCTCGTTTTGACTCTTACTAAAGCTAGATTATACTAGAGATGAGTTCACTGCAAGCTTGATGTGAATACCGTTGTTCATAGACGTTGGAGATGATTTCGCATGCAGGATCAACCAACATCGAGTGCCTGGAAGCGCGTTTGGAATACCCTACTGCGTTTTGTTACTGACATTCGCGGTAAGATTATCGTACCCTACCTCATCTTGACCTTTGCAGTTGCCGTGATAGGTCTCTATGTGGTTACGCGCCTGTTGTCCAGTTCACTGGATGAGCGCTTCAATAACCATCTTCTAGAATCCGGGCGCGCAGTTTTAACTGGCTTTGCGCGTCTGGAGATTGACCACCTTGAAGCGGCGCGCACGTTTTCGCTGACGGAGGGTGTGATTGAAGCTTTGCGAGAGCGTGACAAAGCGACGTTGTCAGATCTCGTATTGCCCTCAGTAACAACCAGAGGGGTTGATGTTGTAATCTTTGTAGATGCCGAGGGTGAAACGCAATTCAATGCCCTGAAACGTGATGGTCAGGTCGAGTTGGTGGAGTATGATTTCCGGCCTACCGATGTGTGGCTCGTTGAGCGCCTTTTAGAGCAGCGCTCCGCGTCTGCCTCTGCACTCCGTGCTATCGGTGAGCATCCTGTGGATCACAAGTATTATTACTTCACAGCCGCGCCGATTGCCCTGGAAGAGGAATTTGTCGGCGTTGTACTGGTGGGTACGGCGTTGGACGTGTTGCTTCCTGACCTCAACGCGGTTTCTATGGCTGAGATCACCGTCTATCTGAATGAGGGGCAAGCCATTGCTTCTACATTTGTCCGGGGCCTGTCGGCCGATGTTCAGGCGGCTATGTTGGCTGAGTTTACGATCCCCCCCAGTGTTTACGATGATATCTTGCAATCTCAAGATCAAACTCGCATTGAGATGGTGACTATTGAGGGGCGTGACTATCGTCTTTCGCGAGGCCCTCTGGTGGTGGGCAATGACCGGCTGGCCGTCTTTGATGTGGCTTTGCCTTCGGATTTCCTCATTGCTTCGAACGCAGTCAACCGCAGCACGTACGTTGTCGTGTTCGGTTTAGCGATGGGGGGCGTTATCTTGTTGGGGTACGGTGTGGCGCAACGCATTACGCGTCCTCTGTTCACGTTGATGAAGACCTCGCAAGCCGTGGCTGATGGTGATCTGAAACAGCGCACGGGTATCGAGCGCAGTGATGAGATTGGGACATTGGCGACGACCTTTGATCAGATGACGGAACGCCTGGATGAACGCACGCTTGCCTTGCAGTCATCCTTGCAGGTGCAGCGGGAAACCGCCAGCCGGATGCGCTCGATCTTGTCCAGCATCGGTGACGGTGTCTTACTCGAAGATGCACAGGGGAATATCGTTCCCCTGAATCAGGCGGCTACTGTGATGCTTGAGGACGCAGCATCGCGTTTCCTCACTGGCCCTGTGCGTGACCTGCCTATGCTAGAGCAGGATCGTTCCCCGGATACCTGGGGAAACCCGTGGTTGCTTGAGAGTCGGCGTTTCCAAGTTGCCAACCGGATATATATGGCGCATTCGGCCACAGTGGGTAGTGATCAGGGCGAAAACTTGGGGACGGTCATTGTTTTGCGCGATGTTACTGCTGAGATGGAGGCTGAGCAGCTTAAGGATGCCTTCGTCGCGCACGTTTCCCACGAGCTACGTACGCCATTGACGGCCATCAAGGGCTACACCGCATTGCTTGGCGCGACTGCAGGTACGGCCTTGACCCAGACACAACATAATTTCTTGGACCGGATAAGCCGCCAGACGGATAACTTGGTCGGTATGATCAACGCACTACTAGACTTCTCTGAAGTCGAGGCAGGTGGGCGGATTGGCTTGCGATTAGAATTAATAGAACTTTCGACTTTGATTCAGGATATCTACGATGAATGGCATGCGGAAATGGAAGAGAAGCCGCTCACCTTTGTCTTGGAAATGGAGGACAATCTGCCCAAGGTCAATGTCGATGTGGTGCGTTTGCGATGGGCCCTCATGAACCTGGTGCGCAATGCGCATCAGTACACCGATGCGGGCGGCAAAGTGACGTTGCGTCTGTCCTCCACTCAAGACAATATAGTTTTCCAGGTTGTCGATACCGGCGTTGGTATCGCAGAGGAAGCACAGAAGCGTCTTTTCACTCGCTTCTATCGTGTGATGCAAAGTCACGATGACAACGTGCGTGGTCTAGGTTTGGGACTGTATGTGACAAAGACTATCATCGAGGCACACGGAGGATCCATTCAGGTTACCAGCGAGGTGGAAGTTGGGAGCACCTTTACAGTGACACTTCCGGCAGCGCGTGACCGAGAGGCGCAACAGGCGCCTGCCTGATCGAAAGCATAGGGATTGATATGGCGCTTTCCGAGCGGTATCAACGCCAGGATGAACAGCAACGGTGGTCGGTTGACATCATTATCTTTCTTGCTATTTTGGGATTGAGCTTTGTGTGTCTGTGGATCACCGCGCTTTTTGCTGTGCGCCAGAGCGATTTTTGGGAAATTGCAGCGGGGATGTATTCGAATATTGACCCTGATGCATTCTATACCCCGATCGTTGGCTCTGGCGGAGCTGGCATTGTTCCACTGCGCGAAGAAGCGCTCGTCGCCCCAACGGTGCCACCGGAACTGGTCGCACCGGAGCAGGCGACGTCCGTGCCTGTACCTCCGGTGAGTTTCTACACGCCGACACCTACGCCGACACCTACGCCGACACCTACGCCGACGTCGACGCCACTCCCACCGACATCTACGCCTGTACTACCGACGGCGACGCCGACACCCACGCTAACACCTTCCCTTACGCCGACGCGTACCCCAATACCTCCGACAGACACTGCCACGCCGACACCCTCCATCACGCCAATACCTTCCATCACACCGACGCCTTCTGACACTCCGACGCGCACGCCGACACCTACCCGTACGCCAACGCGCACATCCACACCAACCCCAACAAATACGCCAACTCTTACACCGTCGCCGACGTCAACACCTACCGATACGCCGACGCCGACGCCAACGCCCACCAATACACCCACGGCGACGCCGAACGCGCCGCCGCGCCCGCCGACGGAACCACCGCCACCCACACCAACACCGAACGTGCCGCCGCGTCCATCGGGTCAAAAAAGCCAGGCGAAAGCTCAGGTGAGACTGAGGTTGGCACCTCTGCGTAAGGGAGGTTGAATGCGCGATGGAGTCGCGTTTAGGTACATTCCTTGCGGCTTGCCCTGGGATTTTTTACCTTTAAGTTTTTAGCGGACGGGATTGCGTAGCACGCCGATATTCTCGATATCCACCTCGACCACATCGCCGGGCACTAACGGACCGACGCCAGCCGGTGTGCCGGTGAGGAATATGTCGCCGGGTTCGAGCGTCATCACGCTCGCAGCATAGGCGATGAGTGTGGCGGGTGAGAACACCATCTGGCCCGTGCGTCCTTCTTGGCGCACTTCACCATTGACGCGGCAGACCACGCCAAGATCCGCGATGTCCCTCTCCTGCAGACCGGTCACAATCCACGGCCCGACAGGGCAAAAAGTGTCGAAGCCCTTGCCGCGCGTCCATTGCCCGTCCCTGCGCTGCAAATCGCGAGCAGTGACGTCATTGCTGCACGTGACACCGAGTATGTAATCCCATGCCTCTTTCGCTGTGACGTTGCGGCAACGTTTGCCGATCACCACCGTTAGTTCGGCTTCGTGCTCCACCCGCTTCGAAAGGCTGGGCACGATGATGGCATCTCCCGGACCGATAATGCTACTCGGTGGCTTGAGGAAGAGCAATGGCTCGGCGGGTACGTCGACACCGTGCTCGGCAGCGTGCGCCACGTAGTTGCGTCCCACGCAGATGACTTTCGTGGGGCAAACTGGCGGCAACAGCGTGACTGTTTCCAGGCTCCCGATATGTGCTCCTCGCGAACCGCCGCTGTAGGGATGTCCTTCCAGCCGGTAGACTTGATCTTCTTCAAGCAAAGCCCACATACTTTCGCCGTGGTTGTCGATACGAACCAAATGTGAAATGGATGTTGTGTGCATATTTTCCTCCAAGCTGTGATCCGTGCGCCTCAAGCTGCTACTACACATAGTGTTATAGTGTGGTTGTGAATGAAGTCAACTACGCGAAAATTCAGCGTACGCGGAAATCTAGCGAAGATCAGGCTCTGCTGCACGCCTTTGCAAAGTTGATTAATGACTTTGGTTTCTTGCCACAACATTGTATAATTCATAGGAATATTCGGTTGGGGGTAATGACTTGGACTATCTAGACTTTGAACTCGAGATCGGTGTAGGAGACGGGCTGGAATATCCAGTAGCAGTACTACGTTCTCCAGCAGGTGAGGCCCGTGAGCGGGTCGAATTTCCTTTTGGTGAATTGGAACTGGAAAACCGCCTGCAGGCGCTCCAGATCGCGCTGTTGCGTACTGGGGGCGCCCTGCGACAGGTTTTGACGCCGGAGGAGTATGCCGTGCAGGCTTTTGGGCGTGCGCTGTTTGAGATGCTACTCTGCCGTGAGGTGCGCAGCCGCTATGATGTGAGTCTGCGCGAGGCCGCTGCGCAGGGCAAGGGCTTGCGCATCAAGCTGCGCGTGCAGTCGCCTGAGTTGGCGGCCTTGCCGTGGGAATTCATCTACGATCCGCGTAACGCGGAATATGTGTGCCTCTCGCGCAACACGCCGTTGGTGCGTTACCTTGAACTTCCACAGCCGGTACAGCCCTTGCGTGCCGAACTACCGTTGCGCATCCTGGGCATGGCCGTCAGCCCGGAGGGGTTACCCCCGCTAGACATTGCGCAGGAGAAGCTGCGCGTGGAAACTGCTCTGGAGGGCTTACGTGCGGCGGGTTTGGTCACATTGACATGGCTGGAAGGTTCTACATGGCGTGACTTGCAGCGTGAATTGCGTCACGGTCCCTGGCACATCTTCCATTTTGTTGGCCACGGGGGCTTCGACCAGGCAGCGGACGAGGGCTTTGTCGCACTGGCCGACGAGGTGGGTGAGACGCACCGATTGAGCGCGACGCAGTTGGGGCGGTTACTGGCCGACCACCGCGACCTGCGGCTGGTGCTGCTCAACGCCTGTGAGGGAGCGCGCAGCAGCACGCAAGACATCTTCTCGGCGACGGCGGCGATCCTGGTGCGGCGTGGCCTTCCGGCGGTGCTGGCGATGCAGTATCCTATCACCGATCGTGCCGCCGTCGAATTTGCGCGCACGTTTTACGAGGCATTGGCTGACGGGTTGCCGGTGGATACGGCGACGACGGAGGCGCGCCAGGCAATCAGCTACGTGGCCCCACACTCGGTGGAGTGGGGGATCCCTGTGTTGTACATGCGCGCCGCGGATGGCGTTCTGTTCAACGTGCAGACCGGGCATGCGCAGCCCCAACCGCAGTCCGAAGCTCCAACGCCTATTCCCCAAGATGCTGTACAACCGGAGCAGGATCTAACTCCAATGTCTGAAGCGCCGCATGCAGATGATGCGTCATCCACTCAGGTGCTTGATGTAGAATTGGCATATATCCCGGCCGGCGATTTCGTGATGGGAAGCGATCCTCGCCAGAGCGAGTTTGTGCAGGATGAAGAATTGCCCGAGCACACGTTAGCATTGTCCGAATACTATCTGGCGCGTACTCCCGTGACGAATGGGCAGTATCTTACCTTTGTGCAGGCGCGCGAGTACCATCGCCCGGAACACTGGCCGAGCGATGGTTTCCCAGAAGATCAGGCCGATCACCCAGTGATCAACGTCACTTGGTACGATGCGATGGCCTATTGCGCGTGGCTAACGGAGCGGGTGAGCGTCGAAAAGTATCTTGTAAAAGTATGGCACGTGCGGCAGTGGGAGACTATTGAGATTGACGGCGAAGCCTGGATTTTCCAACTCCCTTCTGAAGCCGAGTGGGAGAAAGGCGCGCGTGGTACTGACGGTCGTCTTTACCCGTGGGGCAATCTCTGGGATGCGCAGCGCTGCAACACGAAGGACTCCCGTAGTACGGGGACGACGCCGGTGGATGCCTATCCACTCGGCGCAAGCCCATATGGGGTGTTGGATGTGGCAGGCAATGTCTGGGAGTGGACGCGGACGCTTTGGGGTGTTGACATTCTCACGACACTGTTCAAGTATCCCTACAATCCCGCAGATGGCCGCGAGGATATGCAGGCGGATGCGGCGATGTACCGGGTGCTGCGCGGCGGTTCGTACAACTACGGGCGCGACGCCGCGCGCTGCACGGCTCGCAATCGTCTCATGCCCAATCATGGCAACTGGTTTGTCGGATTCCGCGTGGCTTTACTTCGTCAGAAACCTGAAACGCAGGGGTAAAAATGGAACTATTACGGCGTGAAATCCGTGGTTGGCCGGTCTGGCAGATTGCGGTGTTGGTGATCGTAGTTGTGTCTCTGACGCTGGGTGTGGTCGGTGGGGTCACGTTGCTGCAGCAAACGTCCGCGCCAGAGGCATCCACACCGACCGCGCTACCGCCCACGCGGACGCCGGCTTTGCCGACCCCGCATCCTACACAAATGCCCACGCCGACCGCGACGTCAACGCCGACAGTCACCCCTTCGCCGACCGCGACGCCGTCGCCGACCTCCACGCCTACGCCCACGCCGATTGCCGTCATCACCGGCATCAACGCTTTTGGACGCCTGGAAACTGTCCAATACACCATGCGCGATATCGTGCGGATCGAGGACGAGCCATCGGGCTTGCTGGAGCGTCTTTCGCGCGACCGGCTGATGTTGATCGCGGAAGGTGAGGTCGTGGCGGGCTTCGATCTGACGAAAGTGACCGAAGACGACATCGTCGTGTTTGGCACGCGGGTATTGATCTTTTTGCCGCCACCGGAGATTCTCTACAGTCGCATCGACAACGAAAAGACATTTGTCTATGAGCGCGAAACGGGGATTCTACGCCGCCCTGATCCCGATTTGGAGACCACCGCGCGCCGTCTGGCCGAAGCTCAATTGACCAGTTGGGCGCTGGAACGGGATATTCTCGATCAAGCTGAGGATATTGGTATTCTTTACATGGAAAACTTCTTGCGTTCGTTAGGGTTTACCCAGGTCACTGTCGAGGTGCGTTCCCTTGAAGGCGAATAAACGACGCTTCCGCATTCGTCCACATACCTGGCAGCGTCTGCGCCAGAGCATGCAGATTCTGTCCTTCCTGCTGTTTAGCTATTTGTTTGTTTTCGTTACTTTCCTCAGCCCCAATCGTGCCTGGGCCGATCTTTTCTATCGTCTCGATCCGCTTGTTGCGCTCACGGCGATGTTGGCCGGGCGCGCGGTGATCGCGGGATTGGGCTACGCCGGACTGACGTTGCTGCTTACATTGGTCTTCGGGCGGGTGTGGTGCGGCTGGCTGTGTCCCTTCGGAACGCTGCTCGAATGGCTCACGCCGCGCCGCATCAAGCGTTCCGCGCGGCGCAAGGGGCCGCCGGAGAAGTGGCGCGTGATCAAGTATCTGCTGCTCGTCGTGGTGCTCGTTGCGGCTGTGTTGGGCAATCAATCGCTGCTCTTCCTCGATCCGATCACGATTATGACGCGCACGCTGAGTACGGCGATCTGGCCGGGGCTGCGCGAGGCGGTCTACAAATCCGAAGCCTTCCTCTACCGCTTTCCGTTCCTATGGGAGACATTGGACTTCATCCATAACAATGTCGTCTATCCGCTTTTCCAGGATGTGATCTCCGTCTTTGCGCTGGCCGTGCCAATTTTCCTGTTTTTCCTCGCCATTATTGGACTGAACTGGTGGGCGGAGCGCTTCTGGTGCCGTTATCTGTGTCCTTTGGGTGGATTGCTGGCGGTGTTCTCGAAATTGTCGCTGGTGCGGCGCGAGGTGGGGACGACGTGCGCGGCCTGCGCGCTGTGCAACGGGCAGTGTCCCACCGGCGCTATCGATCCCGCCGATGGCTACCGCAGCGATCCTGCCGAGTGCATCGTCTGCTACGATTGCATCGTGGATTGCTCGCGCGAGGGCGTGGCCTTCCGCTGGGTCGCGCCGACGTGGCCACCGGTTAAGAGCTACGAATATGATCCCTCGCGTCGCGCGCTGCTGGCAAGTGTTAGTGCGGCCGCAGCCGGTGTGGCGCTGGCCGGCGTCGAACCGATCACGCGGCGGCAGCCGGCCAACCTGGTGCGTCCACCGGGAACCACGTTGACCGATTTTGAGGCGCTGTGCATCCGCTGCGGCGAGTGCGTGCGCGTCTGTCCGACACAAGGCTTGCAGCCGGCGCTCTTTGAAGCCGGTGTGCAGAACGTGCTGACTCCGCGTCTTGTTCCCCGGCTCGGCTACTGCGATTACAGTTGCGCGGCATGCGGCGAAGTCTGCCCGACAGGCGCTATCCCGCTGTTGCCGTTGGAGGAGAAGCGCCACACGCCCATTGGGCTGGCGCGCATCGATCAGAACCGCTGTCTGCCGTGGGCGTACAACGTCCCCTGCATTGTCTGTGAAGAAGCGTGCCCGGTCCAGCACAAGGCGATCTGGCTGCGCAGCGAGGAGGCGCTGGACGTAAACGCCGAGCCTATCACCATCCAGCGGCCTTACATCGTGAAGGAACTGTGCATCGGCTGTGGCATCTGCGAGTACCAGTGCCCGATGGGCGGCGAAAGCGCCATCCGCGTCTACGCGCCGACGGAAGCGGGCGGCTACGTGGGCAATGACCCGGCCTACCGCCCGCGTCGCGGTCGCCGTGAAGGACTGGGGGATTGGTGATTGGTAATCGGTGATTGGGAAGACTTCTTACTCCTTACTTCCTACTCCTTACTTCTGGAGGGATTATGAGCCAGGCTATGGTGAGGGTGTTGGTGATCGATGCGGAGCGGCAGCGCTACCACTTGCGCACGCTGCGCGCCGGGAACGTGCGCCACGATCCCTGCGACGATTACACGCTCTTAGGCGGTGAAGCACTGTGCCAGTACATCCTGCGGGAGGACCCCGGCGTGCTCGTTATTGCCCGTGGGCCGTTGCCTTTTTTCGCGGGGAACAAGACCACGGTGGGCTACGTCTCGCCATTGACCAGCTTACCGCACTACAGCTTCGTCGGCGGGCGCGGGTTTGCAGCGTTGTTCAACCTGGGGTTGGATGCGATCGTGTTTGAATCAGCAAATGAGCGAATGGGCGAATCAGCGAATCAGCGAATTACGAATCACGAATCACGAATCCCTAATCCCCGATTACCGATTACTAATTACCTCGTCATCTCCGGCCGAGCGCCACGTCTCACCGTCGAGTGGAAATCTGCCGCCGAGTTGCCGGCAGGACAGCGCAGCGCCTTCTACTGGCTGCTGGAGCATGAGCTTGGCGGGCGGCAGGAAGATGGCAGCGTTTTCACACTTGGTGAGGCGGCGCGGTACGGATTTCGCGCGGCGAATCTCGCCGTGGATGGCCTATACCACGCGGGCCGGGGTGGGGCGGGCCACGTTTTCGCCCAACATGCGGCGGCGCTCGTCTTGCGAGCTGAACCGTTGACGTTGGAAGCGTGGTTTGGCCTGCGCGCGGAAGCATTCCGCGACCTGCGCAACGGCGAGTTGCGCGAGCGACTGGAAACGTACTGCGCGCGCCTCTCGCGGCGCGACGGCGGCACGGTGACGAAGCTCTACACCACCGGGAGCGGCAAAAATCCCACGCTGCCTGCCCGCAATGCGCAGCGCCTCGGCTATGCGTTGGCCGATTTGGGCGCGCGCAAGGTATTGCACGCCAGCCGCGTCGGGCAGACGGGCTGTCATTGGTGCCAGGTAAATTGCCGTCACTGGCATTGGGTGGATGTAGATTACGCGCCCGACGAGCGTGATATGTTCCTGGACGACTTCGAACCGACCTACGCCCTGTTTGCGATGCTTGACCTGCAACCAGAGAATAATTCTCTCGATGCGCGCTTGCGCCTGCTGGATGAGGTGGATCGTCGCCTCGTCGTCCCCATCGAGCAACTGGGCTGCGACGTGATCGATATGGGGGTGGGGCTGGCGGCGCTGTTCGAGGGGCTAGCGCGGGGCATTGTCCCGCCGGAGGATGTCCCGGATTTTGCGCGTACTGGTCTGTATTTTGGCAACCTCGATGTGGCGGCGCGGATTGTGGCAGCGCTGCGGGAAGGAACGACCTCTCCGGCACTGCGGGCGATCGGCGACGGGCCGCAGGCGCTTGCGGAAGCATACCCGGCGTTGCGCGACGTCGTCTTCACGTCGGGAAAAGGCACGTTGGGCAATCCCGGTCACGCCAATGCGTTGTGGACGTTCTTGATGCCGTTTTCCCGCTTCTTCAGCCATTACTCCGGGCAGATCTACAAAGTGCCCGGCGAGTTGAAACCGGGCCTCAGTCCGGCGGAGACGCAGGCCCTCTTCGAGCGCGTCATCGCGGAGATGCTCAAGCGGGAGACGTTTGGCTGCCTGTGTAATGCCCTCTCGATGTGCGCCTTCACGTTCGTCATCTTCAGCGAAAATGGAGCGGGCGTCGAACTCGACGGCGACCTGCTGGCCCGGACACTCGCGTTGTATGGCATCGACGTGCACCGCGAAGACCTGCTGTGGTTCGCCGAGGCGTTCTGGGCGCAGTCCATCGCGCTCAAGTTTGCGCATGGGTGGCAACCGCCGCGTGCCGAAGACTTCCCCGCGCGTGTCTTCGAAGCCCTCTCGCAGACGTTGGGCCGTCCGGCGGGCGAACTGCGCGCGTTGATGCGCCAGTTGATCGCGGAGTGGGAGAGGCAGGCGGGGGCGTTGCTGGCGAAGTATGGGTATGAGGATGTATCGTTCCACTAATTCATATGTCGGTCGAAGGTTATAGAAAGGTAAAAACAGCATCTCCGGACGTGACGTTTTTCGGGTATGTGGGACAGAAACTGTGTTATACTGGGTGCAATCCATTCGATAGCGAAGCACATTTGTATTGTCTGGGCAAGGTTTCTTGAGGGATAGACAGGATGGGATATTTCGACAACCCGCTGCATAGCAAAGTCTGCATGATCACCGGCGCCGCCTCAGGCATCGGCGCGGCGACGGCGTACGCGCTGGCGCAGCAGGGCGCGACGGTAATCCTCGTGGATCGTGACGCAGAAAAAGGCGCGCTCACGGTCGAGCAGATCAAGCAACAGACGGGCAACGTAGCCACCGAGCTTATGGTGGCGGACCTCTCGTCGCAGCACGAGATTCGCCGGCTGGCGCAGCAGTTCAAGGCGCGCTATCAGTGCCTCGACGTGCTGGTGAACAATGCCGGCGCCATCTTTGATGAACGACGGGAGAGTGTCGATGGGATCGAGATGACGTTTGCCCTCAATTACCTGGGCTACTTTCTGCTGACGAATTTGCTGCTCGATACGCTCGAAGCCAGCGCTCCGGCTCGCATCATCAACATTTCATCCCGTTCGCACGCCAGAGCGCAGATCAACTTCGATGATCTGGAAAGCCGGACGGAATACGACGGCCTGGCGGCCTACGCGCACTCCAAGCTCGCCATTGTGCTGTTCACCTACGAACTGGCGCGGCGGTTGGAAGGCACTGGTGTAACGGTCAACGCGCTTAATCCTGGTATTGTGGCAACGAGCTTTGGGCGAAATAGTGGCGGGGCGCTCGGTTTTGTTATGCGTTTGTTCCATCCCTTCTTCCTGAGTCCGGAACAAGGCGCGCAGACCGGCATCTACCTGGCGACGTCACCGGAGGTCGAGGGCGTGACGGGCAAATATTTTGTGAAGTGCAAAGCTGTTTCGTCGTCTCCGACTTCCTATGATACGGCTGCTGCTCGCCGGTTGTGGGAAGTGAGTGAAAAATATACCAACCTAGGCGGCTAGAGGCGACTATGGATACACGTGGTCAAACTTACAACTTTGCCTGGGAAAAACCTGATGGCGATACCTTTAAGCGTTTTCTGCAAGGCATCCTGAACGAATACCACGAGACGGCTTACCCCGCGATGGAAGTCCCGCAATCCCGAAATTTCATTGTACGGGTGATAAATGCGGACGGCGATGTCGTGGGCGGCGCGCTCTTTTGGGCCTACTGGGGCTGGGTGGATGTCACATTTTGAGGATTGACAAAGCTCCATTCCCCGTTATAATTAGAACATAGGTTCTAAATGTGGCCACGTGCGGGGCACTCGAAAGCTTGATACAGAGGTGTGAACGACCTGTTCGTCATCACCTAATCTTAGAACACTGTTGAGTGATTTCCGCATCTGGCTGCATGGTGAGCGTAGGCCCTGGAGGAATTTTCCTCCGGGGCCTTTTCGTTGGCATTCCTTTCATTTCCAGCTATACTGACAGCGGGAGCAAAAATGACAGTAATCCTGGATGTTCAAAACCTGTGTAAGACCTACCGCAAAGCTGGGCAACCCGCGGTCGATCACCTCACCTTCGCGGTGGAGGAGGGGGCTATTTACGCCTTTGTTGGCCCAAACGGTGCGGGCAAGACGACGACCATCCGTATCATTGCGACGCTGCTACAACCTGATAGCGGTGATGTGCGTGTAGGGGGCTACCGGGCGGATACTGAGCGGCGGGACGTACGACGTTTGATTGGCCTCATCCCCGACGAATTTGGCTTGTACGGGGAGATGCTGGTGCGCGAATACCTGGAATTCTTCGCCGGATGTTACGGCGTGACCGCTGAAAAGCGCGCTGCAATGGTAACCGATCTGCTGGACTTAGTCGGCCTGGCGCATCGCCGCGACGACGCTGTGCAGACACTCTCGCGGGGGATGCGGCAGCGACTCGGCGTGGCGCGCGCGCTGGTCCACGATCCGGCGCTCATCGTCGCCGACGAACCTGCCGCCGGCCTTGATCCACGGGCGCGCGTCGAGCTGCGTGAAATCTTCCGCGCGCTTCAGGAGATGGGCAAGACGATCTTTCTTTCCTCACACGTGTTACGCGAGTTGGACGACGTCGCCACGCACGTGGGCATTATCGAGCAAGGACGGTTGGTGGCCTCCGGCACCGTAGCCGAAATTCGCACCCGGCTGCGCCCGCATCGTCGTGTGCGCGTAGCGTTCCACGGCCCCGCAGACGACGCACAGGCGTGGCTTGCGCGGCACCCGCAGGTCCTCAGCGTGGAGCCGGTCCCGGCTGTAAATCGCAACGGCGGCCCACCTGCGCTGTGGGTTACTTTGTCGGCTGGGGAAGGCGCTGACGGTGTGGATACTGTCGTGCGTTTGCTCGCCGAACTCGTGACCGCCGGGTTTGCCGTGCTGGCCTACGCCGAAGAGCAGGACACGCTTGAGAGTCTTTTCCTAAGCCTGACACAAGGTGTCGTCACCTGAGAGCTGTGCAAACTGCGCTTTACGTCCACGTTCCGTTTTGCCGCCAACGCTGTACTTACTGCGATTTCAACACCTACAGCGGTTTGCTGGCGCTACGTCCCGCCTACGTCGAATCGCTGCGCTGTGAACTCCGAGCACGGGCAATGCGCTATCCCCACATTGCTGGAACGACGCTCTACTTCGGCGGCGGCACGCCCTCGCTTCTTGCGCCGGAAATGGTGGGTGCGATCATCGATGATGCGCGGGAATACCTTGCGCTCTCCCAAGACGCTGAAATCACATTGGAAGCCAACCCCGGCACCGTCGATACTGCATCCCTGGCGTCGCTGCGCGAGGCCGGCGTCAACCGCTTGAGCCTGGGCGTGCAGTCGGCACACGATGACGAGTTGCGCTTGCTTGGGCGCATCCATACCTGGAATAAGGCCGTGGATGCCGTTACTGCGGCGCGGCAGGCGGGTTTCGATAATCTCAGCATTGATTTGATGTACGGCCTGCCCGGGCAAAGCCTCGCTTGCTGGCAGGCCACAGTCGAGCGCATCCTATCGTTTGGATCCGAGCATCTCTCGCTGTATGCACTCACGGTGGAGCCCGAGACCCCACTGTCGCGCACCATCGAGGCGGGCGAAGCCCCCTCACCGGACCCGGATTTGGCCGCTGATATGTACGTCTGGGCGTCGGAGGCATTGTGCGCGGCGGGCTTTTGGCAGTACGAGATTTCGAACTGGGCGCGTGGTCGCCACCCCGCCGACGCGGTTTGGGAACTGCCGCCCGGCGGGCGTGCAGAAGGCATCGGTCCCTGGGTGAGCCGCCACAACCTCGTTTACTGGCGCAACCAGCCATGGCTTGGTCTGGGCGCGGGAGGCTATTCCTGGCTAGAAGGACGGCGGTGGAGCAATGTGTTGCATCCCACAGCCTATATCCAAGCGTCGCAAACCGGGGAGTGGCTGCCAATGGATGAGGAAGTCATCTCGCCGGAGTTGGAGCGTGCTGAGACGCTGATGATGGGATTGCGCCTGGCCGAGGGAGTGACTGAACATAACTTTCGCGCACGGTTCGGTGTGGGGCTTGCTGAGATCTACGGTTCGACGGTGGCGCGATTGGCAGGGGCCGGGTTGGTGTTGTGGGATGGAAACTGCTTACGGCTCAGTCCACAGGGACGGTTGTTGGGAAACCAGGTTTTCGCCGCTTTCTTGCCCTAAAGCCTATGGGGTCTTAACTTGAAGCGGCGTCATCGCCACTTACGAAGGGCGCGATATCGCTGGTCCTGGCGACGGTGCGGATCTCGTGTACCAAAGAGCGCGTATCCAGCGTTTTCAGCAGATAGCTTGCCGCACCCATCTGCCGTACTTGATCTTCTTCGCGGCTGTCGGGATAGGAGGTTAGCACGATTACAGAGGTGTCGGGGAGAAGTTTTTGCAGGATTTCCAGCGTCTCTAATCCTTCCGGCGCTTTGGTCTCCAGCAGGATCACATCGGGTGCTAATACCTGTGCTTGTTGGATGGCAGCGGCATAACGCCCCAGACTGCCGACAATTTCCAGACCGACGGCGGTTTGCAGGCGTTTTTCGAGTGCCTCACGCACCAGACTATGGTTGTCTATGATGAGCAATTTAACCATATGCTAAAGTATATCGCGTGGTTGTCCAGCGCAAAGTGCCATACATCCTGACTCTGTGCTGATAAGTGATTACTTTAGGGTTTTGGCACCCTCGCGCGCAACTGCATTTCGCATGCAGTCTTTGCAATCCTCAAGGGCGCAAAATACCTTCCGAACGCGGCTTTGGCCGCATATTTTTGTCTGCATTGTATGAATTATTTGGCTTGGCGGGAGAATGAAAGACCCTTGTGGTTACTTTGACTTTGTATTAAAATCGTTTACAATAAGCGCTGGTGCCACCAGCGTCACCACGACGGCCTCCAGGCCGTCTTTGTTTGTCTATTACGATTGGCAAATGTGCCAGCGTGTATTTAGGAGGATTAGCAGACGATGAAAGAATATACGACCCAGAAGATTCGTAACGTTGCTTTGATTGGGCACAGTGGTTCCGGCAAAACATCTTGGACAGAGGCGGTGTTGTTTGCGAGCAAGGCTACGAGTCGCCGCGGTAAGGTGGAAGATGGCACGACCGTCACCGATTTCGATGAGGAAGAAATGCGCCGGGGTATATCGCTGAGCCTTGGCCTTGCACCGGTTGAGTGGAAGGGCTACAAGCTGAACATTTTGGATACGCCGGGTTATACGGACTTCGTGGGTGAGGTGCGTAGCGCGTTGCGCGTGGCTGACGCTGCTGTGGTCTTTGTCGATGCCGCCGCTGGTGTCGAAGTGGGTACTGAGCTGGTCTGGGCGTATGCTGAAGAGGAGCAACTACCCAAAGTGGTGCTGATCAACAAAATGGACCGGGAAAATGCTAACTTCGATAATACGCTGGCTTCGCTTTCCGAGAGCTTCGATGCACAATTTCTGCCTATGATGTTGCCCATTGGCGCGGAGGCTGATTTCCAAGGCGTTGTTAACCTGTTGGATAAGCAAGCTTACCTCGGCGCAGCCTGTACACCGGGGCCTATCCCTGACGATCTGGCGGATCGTGTAGAGGAACTATACACGCGTATCATCGAGTCTGCGGTCGAGGCTGACGAAGCGTTGATGGAAAAGTATTTTGCTGATGAACCTCTGACGGCGGAGGAAATCTCGACCGGTCTGCGAAAAGTCATTGCTGAGGGTGATTATGTGCCGGTGCTGGTGGCCTCTTCTGGCAGTGAGACAGTTGGCTTGGATGTGGCCATTGATACGCTGATACAGGTTGTACCTTCGCCTGCCGATCGTCCTTTCACGGCGGAGGGGCCGACCGGTGAGGAGACCTTGCCAGTTAGCGATACGTCGCCATTTGCGCTGTTGGTGTATAAGACGACTGCAGATCCCTACGTGGGCAAACTTACCTATTTCCGCGTTTACGGTGGTATCGTGAGCTCTGGCGACACGGTCTACAACAGTCGTGCGCAGGAGGAAGAGCGTCTGGGGCAGACCTATGTGATGTGCGGCAAGGAGCAAATCCCTATCGAACGGCTGCACGCTGGTGACCTGGGAGGCGCCGCGAAGATGAATGAAGCGCTTACCGGCGATACTTTGTGTGATAAAGAGCATGTGCTGCAAATACGTGAACCGCTGTTCCCGGCTCCACTTTACAGTGTTGCTGTTTCTCCCAAGACAAAGGCTGACACCGCGAAGATGGGGTCGACGCTGACCCGCATCTCCGAAGAAGACCCCACTTTGCAATGGCGGCAAGATTCCACCACACGCGAGACCATCCTTTCGGGAATGGGCGATGCGCATGTCGATACGGCGGTGCGCCGCATACAGACACGCTTCGGTGTGGGCCTGGAGACGAGTGTTCCCAAGGTCCCGTACAAGGAGACCATCACCGCGACGAACACCGCGCAGTATCGCCACAAAAAGCAGAGCGGCGGCGCTGGGCAGTTCGCGGAAGTCCATATGCGCGTGGAACCGCTGGAACGGGATGCCGGATTCCAGTATGAGTGGGAGGTTTTCGGCGGGCGTATTTCCAGTTCCTTCAGGCCTTCGATTGAGAAGGGCATCAAGTCGGTGTTGACCCAGGGGGTGATTGCCGGTTATCCGATTGTGGACGTATTCGTCGCCGTAACCGACGGTAAGGAGCATCCGGTAGACTCCAAGGATATCGCTTTCCAGATTGCCGGGCGCGAGGGTTTCAAGCAAGCCTTCAGGGGCGCCAGGCCAGTGCTCTTGGAGCCGATGTACAACTTCGTAATCACGGTACCGGATGAGTTCGCGGGAACGGTAATGTCGGACCTCAACACCCGCCGTGCGCGCGTGCAGGGCATGGAGCAGACGGGAAAGAAGGCTGTGATTACGGCGCTGGCTCCTTTGGCAGAGATGCTGCAATACGCGACCAATTTGCGGGCTATTACGCAGGGGCGCGGTGTTTACTCGATGGAGCTTTCGCACTACGATGTGGTACCGTCACATCTAACGCAGCAGATTGTCGATCAGGCAAAGCTTGAGCACGAAGAGTAGAGGGCGATTTCTACTAGAAGCCTTCTCAAAAGAGTATAACGTAACGGGCCGGAGATAGTTCTCCGGCCCGTTTTCTATGGTCAAAAACAGATGGGGTATACGCTCCACCTGTACACTAAATCTACCAGGTCGATTGATCTTCCTCTTCTTCCTCTTCTTCTCCCTCTTCTTCGGCTGGTCCCTGACCGATGACCTCAACCTCACCCGGTTCCATAACCTCGACTTCTTCCTCTTCTTCCTCTTCTTCTATGTAGACGGCCTGAGCTATGATCTCATGCGGGGCATTGTGAATCGTCACGCCAGGCGGAGGAGCAATGTCGCCAACAGTGATCGATTGCCCGATTTCGGTCAACACAGAGACATCGATTTCGATGGAGGGGACCAACGCCGTGGGCAGGGCTTCGATTTCCAATTCGTTGAGAATTTGCAGCAGCACGCCGCCAGCTTCCTCTATGGCCGGGGATTCACCTGTCAGGGTAACTGTAACTGGCACGCGTACGGTTTCTTTAAGACTCAAGGCTTGTAGGTCAAGGTGAATTACGTTACGCTTGATCACATGATACTGCACATCGCGGAAGATAGCGAGATAAGGATCGGGGACACCTTCGACGTAGATCTGTATGGTCGAGCTGGTGCCGGCCTGGCTGATGGCCTTCTCGACTTCGAGGCTGTCAAACTGCACGGGGATGGGGTCAATCCCGTGTCCATAGATGATGCCGGGGACAATATCTTCACGGCGCAACGCTTTGACTCGGTTCCCTCCTACGATTTTGCGGGGGGTTGCGCGCAATTCTAACGTTTCCATTTTTGATTCCTCCATGATTCTTTCTGTATACCCGGGTCAAATAAATGGGCCGCGAAGGCGCGGCCCACGTGTCAGGCGAAAGTATTGTAACGCAAACCGATGCTTTGTCAAACGAAGAGAAACGCATAAAATGAAAAACGCATTGCGTTTTCAGGTGTCATCCTGCCATCCGCGTGCTGAAATGCTCTTGACAAGGCAATAACTGTTGGTATAATTACCGCCATGTCGAAATCGGCCTTTTCGCAACGCTGATTTTTAACCGTATGCGTCAAGGTCACCAGCTAGGCATTACTTCTCGGAGAAAATACTTGTTATGAAACACGTATCATCTCGAAAAATCATCACCTATATTGCTATTGTGCAATTTGTACCATTTTTGCTATTCCCATGGAATCTCTCGCTGTCCAGTTTGATCTTCGTGATCATTTTGCTGGCTTTGTCCACGTTCCTGGGATGGGCACTGTGGTCGCACAAGCATTGGGGGCGTATGTTGACCATTTTTACCCAAGGATTTAATATCATAATCCGCATCATCACCATTTTTAGCAACGTTTATACAGCAGAGCGTGGACTCGACTGGGCCTTGTTGATCACCTATGTTTTGTCAATAGCGTTGTCGTGGGCCATTCTGTCCTACATCGATAAGCCCGAAATCCAACTCGTGTTTGAGTCGTAATTGTTTTTTTAGCGACAAGAGCGACTTCAATGAAGGTGCTTTTGAAGTGCCCGAGATTAAGGAGGTGATTGTTCGCAACAGAGTTTTCAAACAGTGGTTGAATATTTCATTCAAATGACAATCATGTCAGTAATTGCAGGAGGAGGAGGTTCGAAATGAAAGGGCTATGGAAGTTTCTTGCTGTTGCCTTAGTGCTGACGACCTTTGCAGGTTGTGCGGGCGGTGGTGGCAAAGGTGTCAAAGTCGCGTTGGTCTTCCCGTTGACCGGGCCAGTTCCCACATTTGGCCAGTCAAGTAAGGAAGGTGCCGAGTTAGCGATCAACGAATGGAACGCGAAGGGTGGACTGTTGGGCGGCGAGATTGAGTGGGTTGTTGCCGACAGCGGGTGCGACGGTGCGACGGCGACTGATGCGGCCAACAAGGTCATCGATCAGGATGGCGTCAAGTTTATTGTCGGCGCAGTTTGTTCCAATGCATCGATTCCTATCTCTGAGGTTGCCAACCCCAAGGGCGTATTACAGATCAGTCCTACGTCCACCAATCCCAAGGTTACCATTGGCAAAGAATACGTTTTCCGCGCCTGCTTCCTTGACCCGTTCCAGGGTGAGGTGTTGGCTTCATTCGCTATGAATGACTTGGGTGCTACCAAAGCGGCTGTTATGTACGACAAAGGCAATGACTACGTGTTGGGCTTGGCGGAATACTTCAAGCAGTACTTCGAGGAAATGGGTGGGCAGGTTGTCGTTTACGAAGCCTACACCGACGCTGACACCGACTTTTCGGCCATTCTGTCCAAGGTTGCGGATGCGGATCCTGATGTCTTGTTCCTCCCCGACTATTACAACAAAGTCAACCTGATTGGTAAGCAAGCTCAGGAAAAAGGCATCGGCGCTACGCTGATCGGTGCGGATGGCTGGGATTCGGCAGATTTGGATGTGACGGCGGTTGAGGGCGGCTATCACTCGAACCACTATTCGCCTTCGGACCCGCGCCCCGTGGTGCAAGATTTCCTCAAGGCTTATGAGGCCGAGTACGGCAAAGAACCGGATGCGCTGGCCGTTTTGGCCTACGACGCAGCGAATGTGTTGTTTGCGGCGATCGAGGAAGCGAATAGCAACGATCCTGCCGTGGTCAAAGATGTGTTGTCCGGCATCCAGTTCGAAGGTGTTGCTGGCGATATCACTTTCGATGCTGAGGGTGACCCGATCAAGACCGCTGCGATCATCAACATCACGGGTGGCGAAAAACAGTTCTTGAAATTCGTCGCTCCCTAATCTACATCTTTTGATACTTGAGGAGAGGGCGATAAGACACAATGTATGTATCATCTATACATTGTGTCGCCCTCTCCTTTCTTCTGTATCATTGACCCTTGTTTGAAAAGAGTTTGTATATGGAAAACAACGGAATAGACCGCATCCGAACAGTTGTGATTTGGATACTTTTGATTGGTGTGGGCGTGTGGGGCATCTATGCCGGAGCCACATCCCTGAGCGGAGCTTTGGAGAGAACCTTGACCGCAATTGCGGACGGCCAACTCAACACTAACTTAAGCGGAGTTGCGCTTGGCGTCGTCCAAAGCCTTCGATCCGCAATTCTGTACGTTGCGATTGCCTGGGTCGTCATGATGATTGTGGGGTTATTCCGTCGTCTGACACCCGTCGAGGCAGCCGCAAAAACGTGGTTTATCGCCCTCTCGGCTGGCATCATCGCCAAGCTGGTCGGCGAGCTAGTGTTTAATCCAAGTCTATTTGCCGAAATTGTGGTTGGTGGGCTGCAAAAAGGGTTCATCTACGCGCTTATCGCCCTTGGTTACACCATGGTCTACGGTGTGGTCAAGCTGATCAACTTTGCCCATGGCGACTTTTTTATGGTTGGTGCATTTGTGAGCTTTTATACCACATCAAAGTTCAATATGCATCATTGGCCTGGATCAATATACATGAATCTAACCGGCGCGTCGACAGCCCCTGCCTGGACGCTGGCCCTGGGTGTGTTGATGATTATCCTCAGTTCTACTGTCGTCAGTTCATTTTTGGCTGTCGTGGTCGAGCGTGTGGCCTACAAGCCGCTGCGCAACGCGCCTCGCATTGCGGCGCTGATTACCGCTATCGGCGTCTCGTTTTTCCTGGAGTATTTTTCGGCCCTCAATTTCAGCTTTGGTCCTGACTTTGTTACCTACGAACGGCCCTTTGATCTGGTGCGTTGGGATACGGCCAATCCAAACACTATGCTGCTGTTTATCTTCCTTGGCTTGTTGCTTGTTGCGGCGATAGGTCAACTGATCCTGTGGGGTATTAAAAAGTCGCGTAAAAACGGCACGCTGCCGGCGATTGCGGAGAACCCATTCTTGAATTTAGGCATTCGTTTTAGCCTGATGGCTGGTGGGGCCGGTACGATGTATATGGCCTTAACACTACTGGGGGTCGGTGTGACTAACATTCAGATTATCGTGATGGTTGCCTCGATCTTTTTGTTGATTGTGCTGCAATACATCGTCAGTCAGACAAAGATTGGCAAGGCGATGCGCGCTTCGGCGTGGGATAAACCCACTTCTAGGTTGATGGGGGTCAACGTCGATATGGTGATCTCCTTCACGTTCGCCCTCGGCGCAGCACTTGCCGGCGCGGCGAGTGTATTGTACGCCGTTGCCTATCCGCAGTTGGTGTGGAATATGGGCATTATGCCTGGATTGCGCGCATTTGTTGCCGCTGTATTGGGGGGCATTGGCAGTATCCCCGGCGCCTTTGTCGGCTCTTTGATTATGGGCCAGGCCGAAGAATTGAGCGCGGCGTACATTTCAACGCCAATGCGCGACGCAATCGCGTTTACGATTTTGATCATTGTTTTGATTATTAAGCCAACAGGCATTTATGGTGAGCCGGCCGGCGAAAAGGTCTAATCCAAGACATCTGGTAAGAGAGTAGATTATGACAGGAATCCTAAAGCGGTTTTTCGGACATTGGAAATGGTTTATTGGTGTGGTAGTGGTGTTTGCCGTAGTGCAAATTATGATTTCGACCGGCCTACTCACCACCTATTGGGCGACGATCCTGCAAAAAGCGTGCATCATGGCCATTGTCTCTCTGGGATTGAACCTCATTTATGGGTTCAATGGCCAGTTTTCGTTGGGGCAGTGGGGGTTTTACGCCATCGGTGCCTATGCCGCCGCCGATATTACCTATCGCTGGAAAGACGGCGATGTGTCGGGTTTGGCTGTGGTGATAGTGACGCTGTTGATCGGGTTGGCAATTGTCGCGTTTCTGAAAAAAGGGCGCGTACAACGGATCAGCCTCGGCGCAATCGGCATCGCTGTCGTCGGTTGGGTGATTTACTGGATCGTGACCGGCAACCCAAGCCCCTGGGTATACCTCAAAACTGTATGTGGGGTGATAAACGTGTTCCCCGAAGCGATCGCCGGGCAAGTGGCATTCGTCCTGGCCATGACTTTCGGTGCGACTGTGGCTGCAATCATCAGTTATCTGTTTGGTTTGGTGGTGCTCAAAATGGGCGGCGACTATTTTGGTATTGCCACGCTTGCTTTTACGATGGTGGTCAAGGTGTTGGCCGACAACGCCGATAGCGTATTTCCTGAAATGAAGGGCGCGCGTGGGATGGTCGGCACACCGCAGTTGGCCTCCTGGTTTTGGGCAATCTTTTTGCTGGGGGTGACCGTCGTCGTCATACGCAATCTGTTGCAATCAAGTGCGGGCCGCGCCATCATCTCTATTCGTGAAGACGAGGTCGCCGCCAAGTCGATGGGCATCGATACGACACGTTACAAAACACTGCCCTTTGTCATCGGCAGTTTTTTCGCCGGGCTGGCCGGAGCACTCTACGCGCACCGCTACCCTACATTGCACCCGACGGCCTTTCATTTTATCAAGTCATTTGACCCGTTGATCATTGTCGTTTTCGGTGGCTTGGGCAGTGTCAGCGGTACGGTTATCGCTGCCTTTGCCTGGGCGATCAGCCTTGAAGGGCTGCGGCTTTTGCCCCAGGGTATGGAGCTGTGGCGGTATGTCATTTATCCCGTGCTGCTGTTGCTGGTGATGTTGCTCAGACCGCAAGGGTTGTTTGGCGGTACCGAAATTGGATTCCTCAAGTCAAAGGTTTGGCCGCGGAGAGAACACCATGCCAGTACTGAAAATTGACGGACTCACGAAATTCTTTGGCGGCTTGCGCGCAGTCTACGACTTTGGCATCGAGGTGCCCGAAGGCGCGTTGTATGGGCTGATCGGCCCAAACGGCGCTGGTAAGACGACCGTGTTCAATATGATCACCGGTCTGTACGTGCCGAACAAGGGTGAAATCGAATTTCTAGACAAATCGATCGTCGGTGTGGAACCCCACCTGATCACCCAAAGAGGCATTGCGCGCACATTTCAAAACATCCGCATTTTCCCCAATCTGACTGTGCTTGATAACGTGCGGATCGCCTATCATCCACATGCAGGCTATGGTATGCTCGATGCCATTTTGCGTACTGATCGGTTTCAAGCGCGTGAAAAAGTCCTCACCGAGGAAGCGCAGGACTTCTTAACTGTTTTCAATTTGCAAGACTTGCAAGATGAAATCGCATCGAGTTTGCCCTATGGGCAGCAACGGCGCTTGGAGATTGCCCGTGCTTTGGCCGCCGAGCCGCACCTGCTCTTGCTCGACGAACCGGCGGCGGGGATGAACCCGCAGGAAACCGTCGAACTTATGGATCTGATCCACTTTATCCGCGATCGTTTCAAGCTCACCATCTTGTTGATCGAGCATCAAATGCGGGTGGTGATGGGCATCTGCGAGCATATCACGGTGATGGACTTTGGCGAGGTCATTGCCCGGGGTGAGCCACGCGAAATTCAGACCAATCCACAGGTGATTGAGGCCTACTTAGGCAAAGGCAAAGTGGTCGGAGCGAGGGCAGAGGCTTGATATGACAGACATTCTACGCGTAAACAATTTGACCGTCAATTATGGTGCGATCCAAGCCCTCCAGGGTATCGCATTTCATGTTGAGGAAGGCGAAATCGTCACCCTGATCGGCGCAAATGGCGCAGGCAAGAGCACGACATTGAACACCATCTCGGGGTTGCTGCTCCCCAAAGCGGGCGAGATATTGTATCGCGGTGAAAACCTGGTCGGGCACGCCGCCGACTGGATTGTGCGCATGGGGATCATCCAAGTGCCGGAAGGGCGCAAGATTTTCGCGCCACTGACGGTACGAGAGAACCTGGAGATGGGGGCCTACACCCGCACTGACAAAGACGAAATTCAGAGGGCGATGGAGCGCGTTTTTGCTAGTTTTCCGCGTCTCCAGGAACGTTTGGGCCAGTTAGGCGGCACGCTCTCCGGTGGAGAGCAACAGATGTTGGCTATGGGCCGAGGTTTGATGGCCCAACCGAAGCTGCTGCTTCTCGATGAACCATCGATGGGCTTGGCCCCGATCCTGGTCGAAGAGATTTTTGACATCATCCAAGAGATTAACAAGCAAGGCGTAAGTATCTTGCTGGTCGAGCAGAACGCCGCCATGGCATTATCCGTTGCGCACCGCGCCTATGTGTTGGAAACGGGACGTGTTTTCCTTGAAGGTTCGGCGCAAGAGGTGTTGGCAAACCCGCGCGTGCGGGAAGCCTATTTGGGTGGGGGATAGTGGTTCGCCGTCAGCTTTCAGCAATCAGAAGGGAGCCGGGGTTGTCGAATGACTCCGGCTCTTTTGTCTTCTGCAGAGTTATGTTGCGTCACGTGACGTGCTTGTTTCTGTGTCTTGCGTTGCTGCCGCTCTTGCCCGCGTGTGGGGAGCAGAATGGTACGGAAAGCGATCCGCTCATCGTTGCTGTTATCGCTCCTTTCAGCGGTGATTTTGAGCCATGGGGAATTGCTATGCGTGACGGCGTCGTGTTGGCCGTTGACGGGTGGAACCAGCGTGGCGGCGTGCTCGGCAGCTCCATTCAGGTGAAATTGTACGACAGTCTCTGCGATTTCACCACAGCGCGCGAGATGGCGGCGGCAGCGATCAATGAGGGCGCGCAGTTTATCATTGGCGCAGTGTGTAGCGACGCCTCCGAGGGTGTCGCCCAGATTGCGACTGAGCGGAACGTGTTGCAAATCGCGCCCACCTCTGTGGATCCCGAAACGACGCTGGATCACGATGGCAGCGTGCGCCCGCTGGTGTTTCGCATCCCCTTTCTCGACGCAGACCAGGGCATCACCGCCGCGCGCTTTGCCCTGGAGACGCTTCAGGCCGAAACTGCCGCCATCCTTTACGCCGAAAATAGCTCGTACGGTCTCACGCTTGCTGATGCCTTCGAGGAGACATTCACTGCCGGTGACGGCGAGATCCTTGTCCGCAAAACGTACAACCACGATGCAGAAGAGTATTACGATGTTCTGCAAGAAGTGCGAGACGCCAACCCCGAAATACTATACCTTCCCGGCTATTACAACGTGATGAACCGTCTTGTATCGCAGGCGCGCCGGTTTGGCATGTTTCAAACCCTTATCGGCAGTGATGGCTGGGATTCACCCGATCTGGATTTAGCAGCGACCGACGATAGTTACTTCACCACGCACTACTTCCCCGGCGAGCGTCGCCCTGAAGTGACTGCTTGGAAACAACTCTATACTGCCCGTTATCTGACCGAGCCCGATGCTGTGGCGACGCTGAGCTATGATGCGGCGAATATTCTCTTCACAGCGGTCACCACAGCAGGGACGGTTGCCCCGTACTCTGTAGCTGCTGTGCTGGAAACGGCGACCCTCGAGACCGTCTCCGGGCAGTTGGCGTTCGATGAACTGCATAACCCCATCAAGGCTGTTCCTATGGTGCGCGTGTTCAACGGGCGCGTTACCTACGTCGATAGATTGATGCCGTCTGGCAGGTTGCCTTAATTCTGAAACGCCCTCGCCCCTACCGTACATTTTGACGTTACACCGCTTCCGCGTTATACTATTGTGTAGCAAGATTGTGTGGAGGCGGCAGATTGGATTACCTCGACTTTGAACTCGAAATCGACGCCGGAACTGGGCGCGAGTATCCCGTGCGGGTTATCAATTCCCCGGCAGGGCAAGCCCGTGAGACGATGTACTTCCCGTTCGGCGAGTTGGAACTGGAAAATAACCTACTCAGGTTGCGTAACGCGTTACTACGCTCTGGTGGGAAACGCCGGATGGTGCTCTCCCCGGATCAGCAGACCGTGCAGGGCTTTGGACGCGCGCTCTTCGATGCGTTGTTGACCGGCGAAGTGCGCGTGCGTTACGACGTGAGTCTGCGCGACGCGACGCTGCAAGGGCGTGGCCTGCGCCTCAAGCTGCGCGTCAACACGCCGGAGATGGCGGCACTGCCCTGGGAATTCCTCTACGATCCCCGTCGCGCCGAGTACGTCTGCCTCTCGCAAGATACCCCGATCGTGCGCTACCTGGAGCTGCCGCAGCCCATCCATCCTTTAGCCGTGACGCCGCCGCTGCGTATTTTGGGGATGGTCGCCAGCCCGAGCGATTTGCGCGACCTAAACGTAGACCTGGAGAAGCAGCGCGTTGAAACGGCGTTGCGTGATTTGCGGGACGAAGGTTCGGTTGAGTTGACTTGGCTGAGAGGGCAGACATGGCGCGCGTTGCAGCGAGCGATGCGGCGCGGCGAATGGCATATCTTCCACTTCATCGGGCACGGCGACTTCGATGCGACGGCGGATGAGGGCCTGGTGATGCTATGCGATGACAACGACAAAGCACAGCCGATGCATGCCGGGCGTTTGGGGCGGATGCTGGCGAATGCAAAAGGACGCGCGTTGCGCCTGGTGTTGCTCAATGCCTGCGAAGGCGCGACCGGCAGCACGCGCGACCTCTTTTCCAGCACAGCCTCTATCCTCGTGCGGCGCGGCCTTCCGGCGGTGCTGGCGATGCAGTACCCCATCACCGACCGCGCCGCGATCGAATTCTCGCGGACGTTCTACGAATCCCTGGTGGACGGCCTCCCTGTGGATGCCGCCGTCGTCGAGAGCCGCGTAGCGATCAGTCTGGCGGTCAACAACACCGTGGAGTGGGGTACGCCCGTGCTCTTTATGCGCTCACCGGACGGTGTGCTTTTCAGCCTTCAGCCCTCAGCGGTCAGCCATCAGCCAGATGCAGGAAGCCGGATGCAAAGTGTGACTGCGCAGGAAGTAGCCGCGATTTCCGAATCGCGCTCCGACGTCGCAATGAGCAGTCAGTCTTCAGCAACCCTTATCCCAGAACCCAAAACTCATACCCCACAACCCGTAACTCGTCTCCCCTTCGAACCGGAGCTGATTCTCATCCCTGCCGGGGAGTTTTTGATGGGCAGTGACCCGAAAAAGGATAAAAGTGCTGACAGTGATGAACAGCCCCGACACACGCTCTACCTGCCGGGCTATTGGATTGCCAAAACGCCGGTGACGAACGCACAGTACGCGGCGTTCGTTAAGGCAACAGGGCACAAAGCGCCGCAGCATTGGGAAAACGGAACGATACCGGCGGGAAAGGATACACACCCGGTGGTCTACATTTCCTGGGATGGTGCGATGGCTTATTGCCAATGGCTGGCGGAAGCGACCGGGAAGCCTTATACCTTACCGAGCGAGGCGGAGTGGGAGAAGGCGGCGCGGGGGACGGATGGGCGTTTGTACCCGTGGGGCAACACGTTCGACAAGAGCAAGTGCAATGTCTATGCATCCGGTATTGGTGAAACGACCCCGGTGGATCGGTATCCGCAGGGCGCTAGCTCCTACGGCGTGCTGGATATGGCGGGCAATGTGTGTGAGTGGACGTGTAGTCAGTACAAGGCTTATCCCTACGATCCGGCGGACGGGCGGGAAGATGTGTCGGCATCCGCCCGCCGGGTGGTGCGCGGGGGCGCGTTCGGCAATAATGGGTGGGGCGCGCGCTGCGCCTGCCGCAGCTACTGGGGTCCGGACGACGACGGCAGGGGCCGCGGTTTTCGGGTGGTGGTGGCGGGCGGCGGCGGCCCCTCCGCTCCGTAGGAGCGGCATCGACTCTGAACTCTGACCCACCCGAAGGGTGGGCACCCTCTGGA
>JBNGDO010000014.1:0-51264 GCA_049975385.1 Anaerolineae bacterium
ACAACAACCTGGGCTTCGAGCGAAGCCAGTTGTTCCGGGCGTGCGCCGGCCCGCGCCAGCGCCAACTGGGCTTGCGCCGCGTTCAACGCGGCTTCGGCCTGACGGATGGCAAGCTGTGCGTCCGTATCATCCAGGCGTAGCAGCACATCGCCTGCGTAGACGGCGTCGCCTTCGGCCACGAACACCTCGGCGACCGCGCGGCTATCCCCCGCGCGCAGCGTCACCCAGCGCGCCGGTTCGACGACGCCTTCGACCGAGATCACATCTGCATCCGCCTTGACTGGCGGCAGAACCGGCTCCGTCGTCGCGCTCAACGCAGCATTGCACCCTGGCAACAAAAACATCCCAATGAACAAAATGCGCCAGATTTTCATCGTATACCTCCGTAACTTGTAATCCGTAATTCGCTGATTCTTCATTCGCCGATTCGCTCATTCGTAAGCCAACACCTCCCGCACAGTCAACCGTGAGGCATTGCGAGCGGGAATGGCGCTGGCGAGGACACTGAGGACGACGACCACGCCAAACCAGATCCACACACCAAGTGTCGAAAAACTGAAACTCAACGGCGCGCCCATCAGAGGAAGGCCAACGGCGTCGCTGAGGAGCCGGCCAAGGGGGAGCGCGAGCATCGTGCCGAATGCCCAACTGAGCACGCCAATGGCGACGCCTTCGACGATGAAAACCTGCGCCACACCGCGATTGGGCGCACCGATGGCCCGCAGCACGCCGATTTCGCGCGTGCGTTCTAGCACGTTGATGCTCATCGACCCCATCAACCCCAAGCCGCCCACCAGTGCCAGCAGCACCGCCATCACCATCAGTAGCGCGATGATGATGCCGAAGCTGGTTCCGGCTTCCTCACGCTCGCCGATGACGGTCTGTGTATCGCTGACCCGCAGCCCGGCGCGTTCGAAGTGCGCTTCCACGGCGGTGGCGGTCGCGGCGACGCCCTCTGCGTCGTGGCGTTCCGTCTGGATCAGTGCCGCGCTGCCCATCCCCACCTGTCCCGTCGTCCGCGCGATGTAAGGGTAGGGCGCGTATCCCATAGGCATCAGAATTCCCATACAGACGCCGACGACGCGGTAGGTGCGTTCGCGCCCCATGATTTTCAACACAATCTCGCTGCCGACCTCGACGTCCGGTTCCTCTTTCATGGCGAGGGCGTTGAGCACCACGGCATTCTCGTCCTCTGGCAATAACCAGCGCCCGGCGAGCATTTTGGGCGATGGCACCAGCGGCGAATCGGGATGCGGGACAAAGAAATAGAGGTTGTCGCTTTCGACGCCGTCGGGGCGCACACGGCGGGCAGGCAGTTGGAACCAAACGTCGGCGGCGACAACGCCCGGCACGTCCATCGCAGCCTGGGTCATCTTGTCTGCGCGGTAGGTGCGGGCGGGGATGATCATCACGTCGAAGCCCCACCAGCGCAGCAGATCGTCGAGCGTCTGATCGAGCGACGCCTGCACGCTGAAGACGCCCATAAAGATCGCCCCGCCGAGCGTCAGCGTGATGAGCGTGAGCGCGAGCCGTCCTTTGCTACGGAAGGTGTTGCGCAGAGAGAGCAGCAGCGGACGGCGCAAGGTATAGCGTGCAAACCACAGGTTCGCACCGGAAAGCAACCGGTCGATCCAGCTTGCGCCGAAGCGTCTCTTGCTGGGTTGGTAGCCCACTCGTAGCGCTTCTGCCGCTGTGACGCGTAGATTCACCAGGAAAGGCGGCAGCGACGCCAGCAGCGGGACGATGAGTCCCACTGCGATCTGAATGATCGCGGTGGTCGGCGGAAACCGAATCTCCAGTAGATCGAAGTTGAACATCCCGGCGATGAAGGTGCTGAGGGCGCGTGCGCCTACGCGACTCAGCGGGACGGCGATGAGGAGGGCACACAGACCGTAAAGGAGTGTCAGTGTCAGGTACATCCCCATGATCTGCCCGGTGCGCGCGCCGATGGCCTTTATCACTCCAATTTGGCGCTTTTGCTGGGCCAGCAGCGCGGAGACGGTGTTGAGGATAAGGAAGACGCTGAGGAAGAGCGCGAGCACACCTAACGCCCCCATCAGCAGTAGGACGGCTTGCAGGATGTCGTCGAGGGGCAGGGCGCCCGGTTCCGCCGTCATCGAGAGCGGGATGGTGAATCCATTGTCCTCCGCTTTGTCTTTGACGGCGTTGACGGCGGCGCGAATCTCCTCCTCGGTCTCCCCTGCCTTAGTCCCCCCCATTGGGGGGGAGATAGGGGGGGAACCCCGCACGTGCAGTTCGTTGAAGCCGTACGGCTCGCCGAGCCAGGTCAGCGTCTCGAAAGCGATGTAACCGTAGGGCGTGCCGTCGAACTGCGCCGGGACCTGCACCATGTCGTGGGCCAACCCGGCGATAAGGAGATGCCGCACGCGGCCGCCGGGCAATTCGATGCGCAGTGTATCGCCAATACGCGCGCCGAGCACGTCCAGTGCGGAACGCTCGATGAGGATTTCGCACTCCGGTGGTGGCCACGCGCCGCTTTGCGGATTGACGATATCTACACGCATTGCGTTGTAGTCGCGTATGGCGAAGACGCGCAACGTCATCTCGGTGGATTGAGCGGAATCTGACGAAGTGCTTTCCATTTCGTCCGTTGACATAACCTGGGCGCGCGCTTCAAGCACGCGGCGCGCGCCGACGTCGGCGACTTCCGGCATGGCCCGCACCGTGCGCACGAAGTCTTCGTCGAACAGTTCCATAGTGCGCACGATCCCGTCGGAGGGGTTGATGGCCGCGTAACTGCGCGCCATCTCGGTGGAGAGCAGCGTTCTTGCGCTCACAATCGTCCCGATGGCAAACAGCCCCACTGCTATTGAGAGCACGATGAGGAGTGTCCGGGTCTTGTTGCCGGTGAGGTCGTTGAAGACTTTGTACCATCTTGTTGCTAACATAGTTCACCATCCGCTAATGTGATGACGCGCGTGCCACGTGCCGCCACGTCCCTATCGTGGGTAACGAGGATGATAGTTTTGCCGGCGGCAGCGAGTGCGGCGAATACGTCGAGGACTGTGTTGGCGGTCGTGGAGTCGAGGCTGCCAGTCGGTTCGTCGGCGATGATGAGCGGCGGATCGTTTGCCAGTGCGCGGGCGATGGCGACGCGCTGTTGTTGTCCACCGGAGATCGCCGTCGGTGGTTTGCGGGCGTGCGCTGCGATCTCAACCTGTTCCAGCAGATACATCGCGCGCTTGCGGCGTTGCCGGTGGGTGTATCGGTGCGCAAAGTCCATCGGCAGCATCACATTTTGCAGGAGGTTGAGCGTAGGCAGCAGCTCGAACGTCTGGAAAACGACACCGGCGGTCCGTCCACGCCATCGGGCGGCCTTTTCCGGGCCGAAGTCATGCACTGGCGCGCCGTCCACCCAGATTTCGCCGCCGTTGACGCGATCCAGCCCGGCGAGAACGTTGACAAGCGTCGTCTTGCCCGCGCCGGACTTGCCAGTTATGACGAGAAACTCGCCCTGCTGCACATCCAGGCTGATGCCCTTGAGGGCGGCAACCGTACCGGCTAATCCATGATATTCTTTGACGACGTTGCGCATCTTTACCAGAGTTGGTTCAAAGTTCATCGTAATTCTCCTGTTTTTGGTGATGCGTGATTGGCCTGTCACGTATCACGCATTACGCATCACGTCCTCACGGACAATTTCCCCGTCTGCCAATACAATCGTGCGCTGCGCGCGGGCAGCCAGGTCGTCGTCGTGGGTGACCATCAGGACGGTTTTGCCGCCATCGGCCAGTTCCTCGAAGAGTTGCAGAACCATGTCAGCGGTCTTGGAGTCGAGGTTGCCAGTTGGTTCGTCGGCGGTGATGATAGGCGGGTCGTTGGCGAGCGCGCGAGCGATGGCGACGCTCTGCTGTTGGCCGCCGGAGAGTGTTGTGGGCAACGCGTGCGCCACGTCCGCCATGCCAACACGCTCCAAAAGGTGCATCGCGCGTCCGGGACGCTGGGCGCGTGGCAGTGTGCCAGCGTAGTCCATCGGCAGCAGCACGTTTTCGACGGCAGTGAGGGTGGGGAGCAGTTGGAAGAACTGGAAGATGACGCCCACGCTGCGTCCCCGCCAGAGAGCGAGCTGTTCTTCGTTTAGCGTGTGGACGGCGGCTCCGTCCACCCATGCTTGGCCGGTGGTAGGACGGTCGATGCCGGTGAGCACGTTGATGAGTGTGGATTTGCCGCTGCCCGATTTGCCGACGATGGCGACGAATTCACCAGGCCGCACCGTGAGGTCCACGCCTTTGAGCGCGACGAACTCTCCCGCTGCGCCGGTGTATACTTTCGTCACATGGTATAAGTTCACCAGATTGTCGTTCGTCGCTGGCGTTTGTCTTAACAACGTGATCCCTTTCGAAAACCGTTCACTCCATTGAGAGAGAAATCCCTTCGAGGTAGATCAACGTCAATCCCAGATCGCGGATGCGGTTGAGGATGCCGTAGAGTGCTGCTTGATCGGGAACAGGGCCGGAAAGTTGCATCTCGCCGCCCGGTAGGATCCTGAGCGTTAGACCGGCAAACCACGTTTCCCATTGTTCCGGTATCAGGTGTTCGCGGACCCGGATGGTGTAGTACATCGTTTGTTCTGGCATTGTGTATTCCTTTCAATTATCAGCATAGCACGCCAGGGGGTGAAGTGTCATCCGCCAGGGGGTGGATTATGGGGGGTGGAATAAAAAAACAGGATGCGCGCGTTACTCAACGCGCGCATCCTCTGTGTGATTCAGTTTGAGGAGATTACGCCAACAATCCCAGTTCGCGTGCCCGCGCCAGGGCTTGCACGCGATTGCTGACGCCGAGTTTGCCGTAGAGGTTGTTGATGTGTGTTTTAACGGTGCTGATGGCGATGTAGAGCTTGGCGGCGATTTCGCGATTGGTGATACCGGTTTCGATCAAGCACAGGATTTCCAGTTCGCGATCAGTCAGCGGTTCGATGAGTCCAAGGTCATGTTGTTCCCTTGCCTGACCTTCGGCTTTTGACTTTTGACTTTCGACTTCGTCCAATAAACGCGTGACGTAGTCTGCCATAATGTCTTCTTCTAGAACTTCTCGGAGCAAGTCCGCCATCCTCGTGCCCATTTCTACGAAAATCCGCACGTAGTTCTCCGGCGCAGCGAGGGTCAACGTGCGATGGAGTGTGCTGTGGGCTGCCTCACGTTGTCCTTGTCCATACAGCGCCAGGGATTCCAGGCTAAGCAGTTCAATGACGACGCCCCTCCAGCCAGCATCTTCGACGAGGCGCCGCAAGGGGGTGAGTACTTCGATGGCAGCAGCGAAACGTCGGCGGGCCAGGTAAAATCGTGCTAGAGCGGAGACTTCCATCCAACGGATGAAGACGGCGATGTTGCCCTCCGGCAGCGGTTCTTGTGCATAAGCGGTGCGCCACTTCTCGACCCACAGTGCAGCAGCGTCCAACTCTCCCCAGGCCACCTGCATTCGTGCCTGGAATGCCTCCATCTGCCGTATGGTCAATTGCGAGATTTTGTTTTCGTGGGCAAAGGCCATGACTTTTTCCAGGATTTGCCGGGCGCGCTCCTCGTCGCCTTGTGCATAAGCGATGCGGGTAAGGACGACGTAGTCATCTACCAAGACTTCGGCATTGCCCCATTGTTCGCCCAGATCGATACACAGGGAGATAGCCTGCGTAGCAGCCTCCAGATCGTTCATTTCACGTAGCACTTCGGCGAGTCCCTGGTAGATGAGACTGGCACTGACCGGCGGCTGAGTTTGCTGATCCCCGGTCAACGACATCAACCCCTGCTCGAAGGTGACGCGCGCCTGGCGCAGCCGCCCTTGCAAGATGAGGAAATAGCCCGAGACGAAGAGCGACAACGACGTGATCAATGTGTTGCCGGTGGCCTGGCTGAGTTCGAGCGTCTCACCGAAGACACGCTGTGCCGTTAGGGTGTCCGTGTCGAAGAACTGGCTGAGACCCAACAGCCAAGTGACAACGCTGCGCAGAAAGGCGTTACCTTGGGGAAGCGCGGCAAATGCCTGCTGTGCTAGTGCTACACCATGGTTTATGTCGCCGCTGAAAGTTGCCATATATGCGCGGATTGCCATAATCTGGCTCTGGACGGCGTCCTGCTCCTCCGTAGGAACATCGCCACAGCTCAGCGCAGTTTCGACGGTTTGCAGTGCCGTCTCGATGGGCGCGAATTCTCCAGCGATGAGTGCTGCCTCCGCGTAGATCAGGTTCAATGTAGGCCGCGTATCGATGATTGGTTGTGGTAGTGCTTTGAGCCAGTTGAGGAGTGTGGTTGCTTCGCTGCGCATCAGTAAAGTCACAGCCGCGTCCTCGATCCATCGCGCAGCGGTTTCGAAATCGGCGGCGCGCAGTGCATGGCCGATGGCTTCGGACGGCATCGCATGCTGCGCGTGCCAGGCGGCAGCGCGGCGGTGCAGTGTTTTCGCCAGTTCCGGCGTTTCGTTGTAAATACGGTTGCGCATGAAGTCGGCAAACAGCCGGTGATAGCGGTACCATTGTCGCTTGTCATCCAGCGGTGCTAAAAACAGGTTGGCTTGCTCCAACTGACGGAGCAGGCGCTCTCCGTCGTCTCGCGCAGTGACGGCGTCGCAGAGGGACGCGGTCAGGCGATCGAGGATGGCTGTCTGTGAGAGGAATTCGACGACCTCCTGGGATTGCTGTGCCAGGACTTCCTCGGTGAGATAGTCGATGACGTGTCGGTGGCTGCCATTAAACGCCGCGATGAAGGTCGCGGCTTCCGCCACGTCACGGCGTTGCAGGGAGATGGCAGCCAGTTGCAGGCTGGCGATCCAGCCTTCTGTGCGGGTAGCGAGAACCGCAATGTTCTCCGGCGCAAGGTTTACTCCCATGATCTGGTTGAGGAACGTCGCGGCTTCATCCGCCGTAAAGCGCAGGTCGGCGGCGCGCAGTTCGGTGAGTTGGCGGCGGGCGCGCAGCCGCGCTAAGGGCAGGGGCGGATCGACGCGGGTGGCTATCGCCAGATGCATACGGGGTGGTGCGTGGTCAAGCAGAAATGTGACTATCTCGTGGATGGCCGGTTGTTCGATGACGTGGTAATCGTCGAGCGCCAGTATCAGCTTCTCGTCTGATAGCGTTGCAGCGAGGCGGTTGAGCAATAGCGTGAGGATAGCTGTGAGCTGTGTTGGCTGCGGCGGTTGGATCATAGCCCGAGCGCCTGCACCAATATCCGGATAGACTGTCTCTAACGCGGCGAGCAGGTACAAGAGGAAGCGGGTGGGGTCGTTATCATCCTCATCTAGAGAAATCCAACACGATTTTGGAGCTGTGCTATCTGCGGGGATTTCCGATCCAAAATCCGGCAATCTAAAATTAGCAACCCATTCGCTGAGGAGCGTCGTTTTGCCAAAACCGGCCGGGGCACAGATCAGGAGCAAACGATGTCCTTGACGCAGGCCAGCGTCCAGTTGTTCAAACAGCCGGGCACGGACCGCGCACGCTGCGTGCGGTGGTGGAATGTAGAGCTTGGTGGTGAGAATTGGTATGGCATTCATTGATGCAGCACTATCGACTTGTGGAACATCACAAGTAGTATAGGTGCATCTTTAGGCGTGTCAATTTATCTTACCAGAAGTATTTTAACCGGCGCGGCGCGCTCAAAATTTCCCGTTGGAAGAGCGTTGTGCTATGCGGCGTCGCGCGCCAGCGCACCAGGCCAATCTCGCCGTGCTGGATTTCTAACCCGGTGAGAATTCCCGGCGCGAGGCAATAGCCGGTGTTGAAGTAGGGCGCTTCACCATACGCTGCGCTGGTTGGGCGGTGCGTGTGTCCGCAAACCAGCACTCGCCGCCGCTCTGTTGCCCAACTCGTGAGGAATTGTTCGTAGGAACGCGGCGTGTGTTCTTCCCCATTGCGGCAGGTGACCGGCGCCAGGTGCATCAATTGTAGTCGTCGCCAGATGTTGCGTACAGCCATCCGGCTGACCTGGTAGAACATATCGCTTTTGGTGTCGGCCTGATGACCATGCGTGACAAAGATCTGTTGCCTGCTGTGCCGTTGTTGCAGGATCAGCCCCTCGCGCGCGATCAATCCGCCTTTGTTCACCGGCTGGCGGCGATTACCGATAATGTCGTGGTTGCCGAACAGCAGGTGCAGCCGTTGTCCCTCGGCAAAGCGATGGAATAACGCGAAGACCTGTGCGTGGGCTTTCCGTACGGTATCGAAGCGACGATTTTTCCATAATTCATCCCCGTCTCCGACCTCGATGTAGGTAAACCCCCGATCGTAGTAGTGGCGCAGAGCGTGCAAGAAAAGTGGTTCGTTGATGCGGAAGGCATCCGCACGGCTGTTGTCACCGCGGTGAGCATCGCTGAAAAAGACCAGACGTGTCGTGTCATCAAACGGCACCGTGGGCGCATTCTGAAACGCCATATCAAGCCGTCGATGCGCCAATACCTGTTGCAGTTTGTGTATGTGCTGTTGCGTTCGCGTCAGTGGCACATGCCACAGACTCAGTCGTCGATTGAGTGTAACCATAATGTACCCCACCACAATATTGATGTCAGACGTTCTATGTACTAACCATATTCATACTTTATATACCCCAATTATACCATACACACCAAAATTTTACTATAGGTAATTCGTCGCGTTGGAGCACTATGGCCTCGAGCTGCCGTTTTGGAGCAGCCTCGTCTTCTGGCAGTTGGATCGTGTATGGCATAAGTAGAGCCACCTTGTGAAGGTATAGGCAAACCCAAAGTTCGCGCATTTTCGCAAAGAGTAAGTGGTGGGGTGATAGATGTCACCCCAAACGGGTGCTATTTGACAGATTTTGCATTCTGTAGTAGAATTTAGGCTAATTAAATTCAAACGGTTATTGATGATGAAAACAGACCAACGCGCCGAAACTGCGATACGCACCCTCATCGCCCCCAGCAATCCTTTGCTGGGGCTGTTGCTAGTTGTCCTGGTTATTATTGTGCTCCTTAGCGGGAGCACACGGGCGGTCGCGTTGGCAAAGATAAGGCCAGAGTAGGAAAAGTATATCTAAAAACCAGCAGAAGCCGCCCAAAAGGGCGGCTTTTTTTGTTTGAGGGGGACTAGTGATTGGTAACCAGGGATTTGGGATTAGGGCTAAGGGGGATAAATCGGCCCAGTTACCAATCCCAAGTTACTAATCCCTAAAAACAGGAGGAGAGAGGCTGATGAAGAAGACGGGTGCAGAAATTATGTGGGCGATGTTAGAACATGAGGGGGTCGAGGTGGCGTTTGGGATTCCCGGCGGCGCAATTATGCACGCGTATCATCCGCGACAGGAGTACGGCGTGCATCACGTGTTGATGCGGCACGAGCAGTGCGCGGCGCACGCGGCGGATGGCTACGCGCGGGTTTCCGGCAAGGTCGGCGTGGCGATTGCGACCTCCGGCCCAGGCGCGACGAACCTGGTCACCGGCATCGCCACGGCGATGATGGACTCGTCCCCGATCGTATGCATCACGGGACAGGTTTCCACGCCGGTCATCGGTACGGACGCCTTTCAGGAGGTAGACATCACCGGCATCACATTGCCCATAACCAAACACAACTATTTGGTCACGGATGTTGGAGAATTGCCCGAGGTGATCCACGAAGCGTTCTACATCGCTCGCAGCGGTCGCCCGGGTCCAGTGCTCATCGATATTCCCAAAGACGTGCAGAAGGCATCGGCCGAGTTCGTCTTACCCGATGACGACGTCGATTTGCCGGGGTACCACCCGGTGGGTAAAGGCGACGCCAACCTGGTGGCGCAGGCTGCCCGGCTCATCAATCAAGCTGAGCGCCCGGTGATTTTGGCCGGGCAGGGCGTCATAATGTCCGGTGCGATGGACGAGCTCCGCGCTTTCGCAGAGAAGACAGACACGCCGGTTGCGCTTACGCTGTTGGGAAAGGGCGGCTTCCCGGAATCTCATCCCCTGGCGCTGGCGTTGATGGGGATGCACGGTGAGGTTTTTGCCAACCGTGCGATTCAGGAAGCTGATTTACTGTTAGCTTTTGGGATGCGCTTCGACGACCGCGTAACCGGGCGCCTGGATGCCTACGCGCCGTACGCGCAGAAGATTCACGTGGATATGGATGTCGCCGAACTGAATAAAGTTGTCAAGGCCGATGTGCCGATCCACGGTGATCTGCGTCAGGTATTGGAACAACTGCTGCCGCTGGTTTTTCCCGCGGACCATGTCGAGTGGTTGGAACGCATCGACGGGTGGCGCGCGCAGAGTCATAAACGCAATATCATCAACCGCCCCGAAAACGGTCACCTGGTGGCCGCGCACTTCATCAACGAAATCTGGGAAGCTACAGCGGGACAGGCCATCGTCGCTACTGATGTGGGCCAGCACCAGATGTGGGTGGCGCAGTACTACCCTACCGACAATCCTCGCTCTCTCATTACTTCTGGGGGGCAGGGGACGATGGGCTTCGGCTTGCCCGCGGCCATCGGTGCGCAGATAGCGCGCCCTGATAAGGAAGTCTGGATGATCGCGGGCGATGGCGGTTTCCAGATGACGATGCACGATATGGCGACAATTGTACAGGAGCGGTTGCCCATTCGGATTGCGATTTCCAACAATCACTACCTGGGCATGGTGCGCCAGTGGCAGGAGTTCTTCTACGACAAGCGTTACGAAGCCACGCGCCTGTGGAATCCCGATTTTGTCAAACTGGCCGCAGCTTACGGCATCCGTGCGTGGCACGCGAAGAACCGGCGGCAGGCGCGGGTGGCCATCGCCGAGGCACGCGACTACGACGGCCCAGCCTTGATCGAGTTCGAGATTGCCCAGGAAGGCGACGAGGCCAATGTCTATCCGATGGTGCCATCTGGCGCGGCGCTGCACGAGATGATCGAGCGCCCGACCTACGAAGCCGTGCAGGAGGTATAAGATGCAAAGCACATTGGTTGCTCTGGTGGAAGATAAACCCGGCGTGCTGACACGCGTTGCGAGCCTGTTCCGGCGCCGGAATTACAATATCGAAAGTCTGACGGTGGGTCACACCGAGAAATCTGGCGTCTCGCGTATGACAATTGTGGTCGATAGCACTCGCACCAACGTCGAAAAAGTAGCGCAGAACCTTTACAAGCTGGTGAACGTGATCCGTGTGGAGGATGTGACCGAGCAGCCGAACGTGCTGCGTGACCTGGCACTCATCAAGGTGCAGGCCAAGGGAGGCGGGACGCGCTCTGAGATCATGCAGCTTGTGGACACCTTCCGCGCGCGTGTCGTGGATGTGGCACTGGACACGCTGATGGTCGAAGTGACCGGTACGGAAGATAAAGTTGACGGATTGGTCGACGTTTTGCGGCCCTACGGTATCGTGGAGATGGTGCGCACCGGACGCGTTGCTATGGCGCGCGGCAGCACGGGAAACGGGCATAAGTGAGGGAGTAAGAAGTAAAGAGTAAGGAGTACGAAGCACGTACTGCTCATTACTCTTTATCCATAACCAACGCGAGGAGAAAGAGAACATGACGAAAATCGATTTTGGCGGCGTAGTTGAAGATGTGGTGACGCGGGAGGAATTCCCTCTGGAGAAAGCGCGCGAGGTACTCAAGGATGAGGTCGTCGCGGTGCTTGGATACGGCGTACAGGGCCCGGCGCAGTCGTTGAATATGCGCGACAACGGCATCAATGTCATCGTTGGGCAGTGGAAGGGGGATCAAGCTGCGTGGGATAAGGCCGTCGCCGATGGTTGGGTTCCAGGCGAGACGCTATTTGATCTCGAAGAAGCCGTAGATCGCGGCACGATCATCCAATACCTGGTTTCCGATGCGGCGCAGATGATGACCTGGCCTCGGCTGAAGTCACACCTCAAGCCCGGTGACGCCCTTTACTTCTCGCACGGCTTTTCTATCGTCTACAGCGATCGGACCGGCGTGGTGCCGCCTGATAACGTGGACGTCATCATGGTCGCGCCTAAGGGGTCCGGCACGAGCGTGCGTGCGAATTTCCTCGCGGGGAGCGGCATCAACGCCAGCTACGCGGTGGAGCAGGATTACACGGGCCGCGCGGAAGATCGCACGATCGCGTTGGGCATTGCCATCGGCGCAGGCTATCTCTTCCCAACCACGTTCCAAAACGAAGTCTACAGCGACCTCACCGGCGAACGTGGCGTGTTGATGGGCGCGTTGGCGGGGATTATGGAGGCGCAGTACAACCTGCTTCGCAAACACGGTCATACGCCGAGCGAGGCGTTCAATGAAACGGTCGAGGAACTCACGCAGAGCCTCATCCGCTTGGTCGACAAAAACGGCATGGATTGGATGTATGCGAACTGCTCCACCACCGCACAGCGTGGCGCGCTCGATTGGCGCCATCAGTTCCGCAAGGCTGTGGAACCAATCTTCGATTGGCTGTACGAGAGCGTCGTCTCCGGCGAGCAGACGCGCGTCGTGCTCGAAGCCAACAGCGCGCCCGACTACCGGGAGAAGCTCGGCGAAGAACTGCGTGAGATGCGCGAATCGGAGATGTGGCGCGCGGGCGCAGCGGTGCGGTCGTTGAGGCCGGAGAATTGGGGTAAGTGATGTCTGACGATGGGGTTGCCATTGACAATAATCGTGTCTGGATCTTCGACACGACATTGCGGGATGGCGAGCAGTCGCCTGGCGCGGCGCTGAACATCGATGAAAAAATCGAGATCGCCCACGCATTGCAGGAGATGGGCGTTGACGTGATCGAGGCTGGGTTTCCCATTTCGTCGCCAGGCGACTTCAAGGCTGTGCAGCGCATCTCACGGGAGATTCGTGATTGCGCTGTGTGTGGTTTGACACGCGCGCGCCAGGTCGATATTGACGCAGCGGTTGAAGCCCTAAAAGACGCGGCGCGCCCGCGCATTCACACTGGCCTGGGGGTTTCGGACGTTCACATCCAGTACAAGCTGCGTACCACCCGCGAGGGTGCGCTGGAGATGGGCATTGGCGCGGTGAAGTACGCCAAACAATTCGTGGAGGACGTTGAATACTTTGCCGAGGACGCCGGGCGCGCCGACCCGGAGTACCTGTATCGTGTGTTGGAGGCTGTGATCGCGGCTGGGGCTACCGTCGTCAACATCCCCGACACGACCGGCTATACCACGCCTACCGAGTTTGGCGCGCTCATCGCGGGTATCCGTAACAACGTCCCGAACATCGACCGGGCCATCATCTCCGTCCACTGTCACAACGACCTGGGGATGGCGACGGCGAACACACTGGCGGGCATCCTCAACGGTGCGCGGCAGGCCGAGGTGACCGTCAACGGCATTGGCGAGCGGGCGGGCAACACGTCGATGGAAGAGGTGGTGATGGCGATCAAGACGCGCCACGGTGTCTTCGGGCTGGATACGAACATCCAGACGCAGCACTTTTACTCGGTTAGTCGCCTGGTGAGCCAGTTGACCAGTATCCCGATTCAGCCGAACAAGGCGATTGTGGGGGTCAATGCTTTTGCGCACTCGTCCGGCATTCACCAAGACGGCGTTTTGAAGGATCGTACGACCTACGAGATCATCGATCCGCGTGACGTGGGCGTGCCCGATTCAGCCATTATCCTCTCGGCGCGTTCCGGGCGGCATGGGCTGCGCCATCGCCTCGCGGAGCTGGGTTACATCCTGGACGAGGAGCAGTTCGAGAAGGTGTACGAGCGTTTCCTGAAAGTCGCCGATCGGAAAAAGACCGTGGACACGCGTGACCTGGAAGCTATCGTCGCGGACGAGGCGCGCATGTTTTTCGAGGAAACGTACCATTTGGAGCAGGTGCAGGTGAGCTGCGGCAGCCAGAGCATTCCCACGGCTACGGTGCGTATCAAAGGGCCGGATGGGAACGTGGTGTGCGATGCTGATCACGGAACCGGGCCGGTAGATGCCGTTTATCGTGCCATCAACCGTGTCATCGGCGAGCCGAACGAGCTGATCGAGTTCTCTGTACAGGCCGTCACCGAGGGTATCGACGCAGTGGGGCGGGTTACGATCCGCATCCAGGCTGACAAGCCCGTCAATGGCGGTGCCCGGCGCATTTTCAGCGGTCATGGAGCCGATACCGACATCGTGACCGCCAGCGCCAAAGCTTATATGTTCGCGCTCAATCGTCTCATCGCCACTCGTCATGAAGCTGTGAAAGAGTAAGTCGGTAAGTCGTAAATCAGTAAACCAAAAAGGGGGAAGTGCAATGGATACGAAGACAGTCAATCAGAGTGAAGTCACTGTGATGCCGCGCGTTGTCGCGGAACCGCGCCACAATGGGCGTTTGTGGGAGTCATTCCCGGAACCGCGCGGATGGTCCGTGCACTGGGATGGCTTTGAACTGGATCGTTCGGCATTGCGGAACGGCCACAACACGCGCTATCCTATCGTGCCTCAGAGCCGCTAGGTAGGAGGCGTGTGTTGAGTGGGCACACCATAGCAGAAAAACTCATCGCATCTCATGTGCCCGGAAGTACGAGCGCGAAGACTCGCGGCGTGCGTCCCGGCGACCTCGTGGAGGTCAGCGTGGATGTGGTGCTGGCGAATGACATCACCGCGCCAATCTCGCTCCGCGAGTTTGAGAGCCTGGGCGTGGAGCGCGTCTTCGACCCGGAGAAGGTCGTCCTCGTCGCCGACCACTTTGTGCCGAACAAGGATATCAAGTCCGCCGAGCAGTGCAAGGTGATGCGCGAGTTCGCGCATGCGCAAGGCATCGCCAATCACTACGACGTGGGCCGCATGGGGATCGAGCACGTGCTGCTGCCGGAGCAGGGCCTTGTGCTGCCAGGCGACGTGGTGGTGGGCGCGGATTCGCACACCTGCACCTACGGCGCGCTGGGCGCCTTCGCCACCGGCATGGGATCGACGGATATCGCTGTTGCGATGGCGACCGGCAGCATTTGGATGCGCGTGCCGGAGACGATCCGCTTCGAGTACACGGGGACGCTGCAACCGTGGGTGGGTGGCAAGGATTTGATCCTCTATACCATCGGCCAGATCGGCGTGAGCGGTGCACTCTACATGGCGATGGAGTTCACCGGGCCGGTCGTGGATGGGCTTTCGATGGCCGATCGCTTCACGATGTCCAACATGGCGATTGAGGCAGGTGGCAAGGCCGGGCTGTTCGCCGTGGACGGTACCACGCGCGCGTATGTTGAAGGCCGTGCCAAGCGTGACTATCACGTTTACGCCTCGGATGCGGATGCCGTCTATGCGCGGGTCGTTACCGTCGACGTGAGTGAAATGGAGCCGCAGGTTTCCTTCCCGCACCTACCGGAAAACGCGCGCCCCGTCAGCGAGGCCGGCGACGTCATCATCGATCAGGCTGTTATCGGTTCCTGCACCAATGGGCGGCTGGAGGACTTGCGCGTTGCGGCGAAAATTCTGACGGGTCGCAAAGTTCAACCGGATGTGCGCTGCATCGTCATCCCCGGCACGCAACAGGTCTACCTGGACGCGCTGCGCGAGGGGCTGGTGGAGGCGTTCATCGAAGCCGGGGCCGTGGTAAGCACGCCGACGTGCGGGCCGTGCCTGGGGGGGCACATGGGCATCCTGGCAGCGGGTGAACGCGCCGTCAGCACGACGAACCGCAACTTCCGTGGGCGCATGGGGCATCCCGACAGCGAAGTCTACCTGAGCAACCCGGCGGTCGCGGCGGCCTCCGCCATTGCGGGAACGATTGTGCATCCAGACGAGGTGATGCGATGAACGAATTACGAATTACGAATTGCGAATTACGTTTTACGCATCACGCATCACGCTTCACGGAGGTATCGCAATGATGCTCCAAGGTTCAGTCTGGAAGTACGGCGACAATGTGGACACGGACGCCATCATCCCGGCGCGCTATCTCAATATGTCCACGGCGGAGGAATTGGCGCAGCACTGCATGGAGGACATCGACACGAGTTTCGCAAAAGCGGTGCAGCCCGGCGACATTATCGTTGCCGGCGAGAACTTCGGGTGCGGCTCATCGCGGGAGCACGCGCCGCTGGCGCTCAAGGGGGCGGGCGTGTCGTGCGTCATCGCAGAGAGCTTCGCGCGCATTTTCTACCGCAATGCCATCGACATCGGCCTGCCGATTCTGGCGTGCCCGGAGGCTGTCGCCGGAGCGCAAAAGGGGGATGCGCTCACGGTGGATTTGGAAACCGGGACGATTACCAACGCTCGAACAGGGCAGATTTATCACACCTCGCCGTTCCCGCCGTTCATTATGGGCATTATTCAGGCGGGAGGCTTGGTCCCGTATACACGAGAGAGGATGAAGTAAGGAGTATGGAGTAAGGAGTATGGGGGAGATTGAGCATTTTCAGCAGCTTCATGCTTGGCAAGAGGCGCATAAGCTTGTTCTGGCAGTCTATAAGGGCACACAAGGGTTTCCTTCCGAGGAAAGATTTGGGCTGGTTTCGCAAATGCGCCGCGCGGCAGTTTCCGTTCCGGCTAATATCGCCGAGGGATTCAAGCGGCGCGGAATTCAAGAGAAAATCCGGTTCTATAACATTGCAGAAGGCTCCCTAGGAGAAGTGAAATACTTCCTTATCCTTGCCAAAGACCTCAACTACATTTCCTCTAATGATGAATTTCTGCTCCAAGCAGAGACTGTAGGCCGAATCCTAAACGGCCTTATTGCCAGCACAGAACGCCGGCAGTAAAACATACTCCCTACTCCGTACTCCATACTCCATAAGGAGAACTATGCAACAATCACAAATTTGGCTCTACGATACGACCCTGCGCGACGGCACGCAGGCCGAGGGGATTTCACTTTCGGTCGAAGACAAGCTCAAAGTCACGCGCTTGCTCGATGATCTCGGCGTGCATTACATTGAGGGGGGCTGGCCGGGATCGAATCCGAAGGATATGGCCTATTTCGAACGGGTGCGTAGCCTGGACTTGAAGCAGGCGAAAATTACGGCGTTCGGCAGCACGTGCCGGGTCGGGGTCCAGCCACAAGATGACGCAAATATTCAGGCCTTGATCACCGCCGGGACGCCGGCTGTGGCACTCGTGGGCAAAAGCTGGACATTGCACGTGACCGATGTGCTGCGCGCCACGCTGGAGGAGAACCTGCGCATGATCCGCGAGAGTGTGGCGTACCTCAAGGCACAGGGGAAAGAAGTCATCTACGACGCCGAACACTTCTTTGATGGTTACAAGGGCGACGCCGATTATGCGCTTGAGACGCTGCGCGCTGCTGTTGCGGGTGTGGCGGATGTTGGTGGGGGGCAGACCACTCTTGTCCTTTGTGACACGAACGGTGGTGCTATGCCATGGGAGATCGAGCGGATCGTCGGGGAGGTGGCCGGTTGGCTCGCCAACCTCAGGCACTTTCCCGACGTTTTGTTAGGCATTCACACGCACAATGACGGCGGCATGGCCGACGCGAGCACGTTGGCTGCGGTGCGTGCAGGCGCCATCCACGTCCAGGGGACGCTCAACGGGTACGGCGAGCGCTGCGGCAACGCGAACCTGTGCACGCTTATTCCCAATCTCGAATTGAAGATGGGCCTGCGGACGCTGCCTGAAGGCCATCTAGGGAAGTTGACGCGAACTGCACACGCAGCGGCCTCCATCGCCAACCAGTCGCCGTATCGCCACGCGCCCTACGTGGGACGGAGCGCTTTCGCGCACAAGGGCGGCATTCACGTCGCGGCGTTGCGGCGCAATCCGAGCAGCTACCAACACGTCGATCCTGAAGTGATGGGCAACACATCCCGGGTGGTCGTCTCGGAACTTTCGGGCAAGGGCAATTTGTTGAGCAAAGCTGAAGAAGCCGGCATCGCCCACGAGGAACTGCGCAATCTGCCGGACGTTTTGCAGCGGATCAAGAGTTTGGAGCACAAAGGCTTCACCTTTGAGGGCGCGGACGCGTCGGTGGAGATGATGTTATATCGCTCCCGCGAAGGATACACCCCGCCGTTTCACATGATCGACTTCATGGTGGTCGTCGAGCACCGGGAGGGACGCGGTCTGTTCGCAGAGGCAACCATGAAGTTGCGCGTGGGCGATCAGATCTTCCACACGGCAGCCGAGGGCAACGGCCCGGTCAACGCGCTGGATGCGGCGCTGCGCAAGGCGCTGGTGCCTGTTTATCCACGCCTGGCGGAATTCGACCTGGCCGATTACAAGGTTCACATTCTCGATAGCGATGCGGGCACGGCAGCGACGACGCGCGTGCTCATCGACGTGCAAAACGGCACGCGCCGCTGGAGTACCGTTGGTGCCTCGGCGAACATCATCGAGGCCAGTTGGTACGCGCTGGCGGATGCGGTAGAATATGGGTTGACGATTGCAAATGAACAGCATTGATGCAATGATTCGATCCTGCACAGAAGCCGATTTCGAGACGATGTACGCCATCATCAATGACGCGGCGCAGGCATACCGGGGCATCATCCCTGCGGATCGCTGGCACGAGCCATACATGCCACGCGAAGAACTGCAACATGAGATCGACGCGGGCGTGCGTTTCTGGGGGTACGAAGAAGACGGCGTGCTTGTCGGCGTGATGGGCATCCAGGACGTGCCGGGGCGCAACGGCGCCGCCGATGTCACGCTCATCCGCCACGCCTACGTCTATACTGCGTGGCGCGGACAGGGGATCGGCAGCAAGCTGTTAGCGCACTTGCGTGCCCTCGCGGACCGGCCTATCCTCATCGGTACGTGGTCCGCCGCGACGTGGGCGATCCGGTTCTACAAAAAACATGGCTTCCGGCAGGTCTCGTGGGAGGAGAAGGAGCGTCTGCTGCGGGAATATTGGGATATCCCGGAGCGGCAGGTGGAAACGTCGATGGTGTTGGCGGAAGCGAAGAGAGGTGAATGATGTCCGGTCAATGTCCGCAGTGTTACGGCTATGACGTTGTCACAATCAAGCGCGGAAATCTTTTCCTCTGGATCGGCCTGTCGCTGGGGGTGAACGCGGTGCTCGTTTACGTAGTTTTCTCCGGCGCTGTGGAAAACATGATCCCGTGGATCATCGGTTTTGTGCTTCTGGATACGCTGATCATGCTGCCGTTGATGGCTGCGCTGCGCAATCGCAGCCAATATGGGGGTGTGACGTATCGCTGCCGCGCGTGCGGGCACACGTGGTCGGAGACGCAATCGTTTCCGCAGGAGGAACCAACGATGAGCGAAACGAATTTTGCCGGACCATCGCCTTTTGGAGCCACTCTTACGGGCTTTCGGATGACGGTGCAGGACGTGTTCTCGATCAAAGGGCGTGGTACGGTCGTCACCGGCACAGTGGAATCGGGAACGATCACCGAAGGTGCGGCTATCGAGGTTCACGGTCCGTCTGGCGTTACCCAGACGGTGGTGCAGGGCATTGAGATGTTTCGGAGAACCATGTCCCAAGCCAACGCCGGCGATAACGTCGGCATTCTGCTACGCGGTGTCCAGCGCGATCAAGTGCAGCGCGGGGACGTACTGATGGGATAGGGTAGGGGATGATGCTCACGGTGACTGAAGGCTGGAAAATAGCGTATCCCGCCGCCGCGGTCGGTATCCTGGCGATGCGCGGCGTGGCGAATCCTGCGGTGTGCCCGGCATTGGAAACGCGCAAGGCCGTGCTGGAAGCTGAACTGCGCGCGCGCTTCGCGGGCAAAACCCGTGTCGATATCAAAGCGCTGCCGGAGTTCCAGGCGTACACGGCCTACTACAAGCGATTCAAGAAAACCTATCACGTCCAACTGCAACTGGAATCCGTCGCGCTGCAAGGGAAGTCCATTCCGAGCGTCGCCGCGCTGGTGGAGACGATGTTTATGGGCGAACTCAAGAATTTCCTGCTGACCGCCGTTCACGATCTGGAAGTGGTCCAGCCACCGGTCAGTATCAACGTGGCAGATGGGAGCGAGAGCTACATCGCGCTGAACGGCCAATCACAGACGCTCAAGTCCGGCGATATGTTCATCGCTGACACGGCAGGCGTGCTGTCGAGCATCATCTACGGGCCGGATGCGCGCACGCAGGTCACGGCAGAGACGCGCAACGTGCTCTTTACGGTGTACGCGCCGGAGGGCATTCCATCGGAAGCCGGTCGACGGCATCTGGAAGATATGCGAGACTTTGTGCACCTTATCGCACCAGAAGCAGAGACACTCGAACTGAAAATCTATGAAGCAACAAGAAACGTAAAGGAGTGAAAAATGTCAGACATGAACTATCGTCCCCTGGGAACATCGGGTCTCATGGTTTCCGAAGTCTGTATTGGAACGTGGGCCATCGGCGGGGAAAATTGGGGCGAAATCAACGATGAGGAATCCATCGCGGCGATTCGCAAAGCGATTGACGTCGGCATCAACTTCATCGATACCGCCGACATCTACGGTCGTGGTCATTCAGAGAAAATTGTCGGGAAAGCCGTCAAAGGTCGCCGCCAAGATGTGATTATTGCCACCAAAGTCGCCAATCGCTGGAACGACAAGGGCGAACGGTGGACGGATTGTAGCTACGATTACATTCTACAGGCCGTGCAAGCCAGCATGCAACGGCTCCAGACCGACTACATCGACGTTTACCTCATCCACAGGCCCGATCCCAACACGCCTCAAGAAGAAACGATGCGCGCCCTGGAGAAATTGCTCCAGGATGGCACCGTGCGTGCCGTCGGCGTTTCGCGCTACAATCGCGAACAGATCGAGGAAGCACAGACGTGCCTCAAATTGCATGCCGCACAATATCCACTGAACATGCTGCGACGTAAAGAAATTGCCCCCATCCTGCCCTTCTGCCACGAAAACAATATCGGGATGATGGCCTACGCGCCGCTTTCCAAAGGCATTCTCACGGGGAAATTCAGCATTGACACACAATTCCCCGAAAACGATTTGCGTTCGCACAGTGAAGGCTTTCAGGGTGAGCTTTTCGCCAAACGCCTGCAAGCGGTGGAACACCTCAAACCGATCGCGGCAAAATACGGCAAAAGCCTCGCGCAGCTTGCCATCAACTGGAACTTGTGCCAGACCGGCGTCACAACGGCGCTGGTCGGCGTTAAAAGGCCAGAACAGGTTGTGGAGAATGCAGGCGGAGCAGGATGGGCCATCGAGCAGGCGGACCTGGACGCTATTGAGCGCATCACCGCGGGATTGACGGATCTTTAAGATTTACCGTCTTCCTACACCTAACTGAAACAAGGAGAACTTATGCGAGCAAACATCGTTACCATCCCCGGAGACGGCATCGGCGTGGACGTGGTCGCCGAGGGCGTCAAAGTTTTGCAGACCGTCGCGCAGAAGTACGGCCACACGTTCACATTCGAGAGTCACCTCATCGGCGGCTGCGCCATCGACGCGACGGGCGATCCGCTGCCTGCGTCCACCCTCGACGCCTGCAAACGCGCCGACGCGGTGCTGCTCGGCGCGGTCGGCGGCCCCAAGTGGGACGATCCCGCCGCGAAAGTGCGCCCGGAGCAAGGTCTGCTCGGCCTGCGCAAGGGCCTGGCCCTCTACGCAAACCTGCGCCCCGTGCAGGTCTTCTCGGAGCTACGCGACGCTTCTCCGCTGCGCCCGGAGCGGCTGGAAGGCGTAGACCTCGTCGTCGTGCGCGAGCTGACCGGCGGCCTGTACTTCGGCCCGCGCAAGGAGGCCACGTCCAATGACATGACGGCCTACGACACGATGCTCTACGCGGATTACGAGGTCGAGCGCATCGCGCGCAAGGCGTTCGAGCTGGCGCGGCTGCGGCGGAAGAAGGTGACGTCGGTGGACAAGGCCAACGTGCTGTCGTCTTCGCGGCTGTGGCGGCGGGTGGTGACGGCGGTCGCCGTCGATTATCCCGGCGTGACACTGGAGCACATGCTCGTAGACACTGCTGCGATGCACCTGATGCGCCGCCCGGCGGACTTCGACGTGCTCGTGACCGAGAACACGTTCGGCGACATTCTCACCGACGAAGCGTCGATGCTCTCCGGCTCGATGGGGATGTTGGCGTCCGCGTCACTGGGCGAGGGCAGCAATGGCGTCTACGAGCCGATCCATGGCAGCGCGCCCGATATTGCCGGGAAAGGCATCGCCAACCCGCTGGCGACGATTCTGAGCGTGGCGATGCTGCTGCGCTACTCGTTCGGCCTGGGGGCCGAGGCCGACGCTGTGGAGAAGGCCGTCGCGGATGTCATCGCAGACGGTTATCGCACGCGAGACATTTACACTGAGGGGACGAAACTGGTCAATACGGAAGAAATGGGGGATGTGGCTGTGGCAAAAATTATGTAAGGATTGTGTACCTTACTCGTGCAATAGCTTGTACTTTACAAAAGTCAAAAACTCGTGGAGTGCTTCGTCGGGAATGTCGCTGATTGTGCTAGCAACAACATTCGTTTCACTTCTATCGTGGAAATGTTTGGGGAAAGTTTCGACATAGCTCCATTTGGCATGTGGAGCATTGTCATGACGATACAGGTCGCCGCTTGGCGTCAGCCGCCGTTCCCAATGATAAGAATATCGGCCACTGACCGATAGGTAGACATCAAGTAGGGAGCCATCACTGATGTCAAGACGCAGTTTGAGGGGATCACCGGTCGGCAGTGTCAATATTGTGGCGCTCACCACAATATCGCCGAATCCCTGCGATGCGTTAGTTTGCAGCGTCTTGTAAATCAGCCAGATAGACATTTAGTTCTTCCAGGCGGGCAGTCAGGTTTTCGGCAGTGATGCAGTCTTCCCAGGCCGGGTGTTCAGAGACAGCGCCGCTGGCAATTTTGGCTTCCAGAGCGGTGTAGGTTTCGACGTTGTAACGTGTCAGAATGTCCAAACGTGCTTGCAAAATCTGACGTTTCTTTTCACGCAAGAAACTTAACACCGCCTGTTGAAATAGGTCTGGTTCAGAAAGACCAAATGTATTCGCAATCTGTTTAGCTGTTGTTACCATAGCATCCCTCAAAGGTAAAAGTTAATTTGATTATAAGGGGATTCTCGCAACGGGTCAAGGGGGATTGAAACCATAATGCCAAAAGAATATGCAGAAGCACTACTAGGATACTTTACAAAATAAGTCAAGATAATGCTAGGAGAAATAAATATGCGCAGTGATAGTGCCAAGAAAGGATTCGAGCGCGCCCCGCATCGCAGTCTGTTCTACGCGACGGGGTTGACGCCGGAGGAATTGGAGCGCCCGATTATCGGGGTGGTGAACTCGTTCAACGAGATTGTGCCGGGACACGTGCATCTCAACCAGATCGCCACCGCGGTGAAGGCGGGCGTGCGGATGGCCGGGGGTACACCGCTTGAGTTTAACGTCATCGGCGTGTGCGACGGCATCGCGATGGGCCACAGCGGGATGAACTACTCGCTGCCCAGCCGCGAACTGATCGCGGATTCGGTGGAGTCGATGGTGACGGGCCATGCCTTCGACGGCCTGGTCTTCATCCCCAACTGCGACAAGATCATTCCCGGTATGTTGATGGCCGCTGGACGGCTCAACATCCCCTCGATCTTCGTCAGCGGCGGGCCGATGATGGCCGGGCGTTACGAAGGGGAAGATATTGACCTCAAGACACTTTTCGAGGCCGTCGGTAAATACAAAACCGGCCAGATGGACGACGCCGAATTGGCTGAGATGGAGCTGGCCGCCTGCCCCGGTTGTGGCTCGTGTGCGGGGATGTTCACCGCAAACACGATGAATTGCCTCACGGAGGCGTTGGGGATGGGCCTGCCCGGCAATGGAACAATCCCCGCCGTCACTGCCGCGCGCCTGCGTTTGGCAAAACGCGCCGGGATGCAGATTCTGAGCCTTGTCGAGGCCAACCTTTGCCCGCGCGACGTGATGACGCAGGCGGCTTTCGAGAACGCCATCGCCGTGGATATGGCGCTGGGCGGCTCGACGAACACGGTGTTGCACTTACCCGCTGTCGCAAATGACGCGGGCATTAAGCTGCCGTTAAGCGCCTTCGACGAGATCAGCAAGCGCACACCCTACCTTATCAAGCTCAGCCCTGCTGGGCCGCACCACATCCAGGATTTGGATGAAGCGGGCGGCATCCCGGCAGTGATGGCGGAATTGAACAGCAAGGGTGCCATCCACAGTGAGTTGCCGACGGTGACGGGCAAGACAGTTGCAGAGAACATCGCCACGGCGCAGCGGCGCACCGACGTTTTGCGCCCGGCGGACAACCCGTACAGCGTGGAAGGCGGCATCGCCATTCTGCGCGGCAATCTCGCGCCCGATGGCGCGGTGGTGAAGGCGGCGGCGGTCGGCCCGGAAATGGCGCATCATCGCGGCCCGGCGCGCGTGTTCGACGGCGAGGAAGCGGCGATGGATGCGATCCTCGGTGGGCAAATCAAGCCGGGCGACGTGCTGGTGATCCGCTACGAGGGGCCGCGCGGCGGCCCAGGGATGCGCGAGATGCTGATGCCCACGTCGGTGCTATCGGGGATGGGGCTGGACGAAAAAGTCGCCCTCATCACCGACGGACGTTTTTCCGGCGCAACGCGCGGTTCGGCCCTGGGCCACGTCTCACCGGAGGCGGCGGGCGGTGGGCTCATCGGACTGGTGAAGGAGGGCGATGAGATCGAGATCGACATCCCTAATCGCACACTCACACTGCACGTGGACGAGGCAGAAATCGCCCGGCGCCGTGAAGATTGGACGCCCAATCCGCCGAAGATTCAGCACGGCTGGCTGGCGCGCTACGCCCGGATGGTCACGTCGGCCAGTGAGGGCGCGGTGCTAAAGTAGACGGTAGACGGTAGACAGTAGACAGGGGGAGCGAGCCCCGTCTACCGTATACTGTCTACCGTCTACTTGAACAAAATCGAGATTTGGAGGAGAGAAGAATGGCATTCGACAAAACGGAGTTTATTTGGCTCAATGGCGAACTGATTCCCTGGGATCAGGCGACGGTTCACGTGACGGCACACGCGCTGCACTACGGCTCGAGCGTCTTTGAAGGTATCCGTGCTTATGAAATCCGGGATCAACCACACATTTTCTGTCTCGACGCGCACGTCAAGCGGATGTTCAACTCGTGCAAGGTCTACCGGATGGACGTCGGCTATACGCAGGAGGAAATCGAGCAGGCGATCATCGATACGATCGAGGCCAATCGGATTAAGTCCTGCTACATCCGTCCATTGGTCTATCGCGGTTCAGGCGGATTTGCGGTCAATCCCCTCCCGTGTCCGGTCGAAGTCAGCATCATCACTATTGGATGGGGACGTTATCTGGGGCCAGAGGCGATTGAGCAGGGCGTCGACGTTGGTGTGAGTTCGTGGCGGCGGATGGCGCCCGGCACGTTCCCGGCAGCCGCCAAGATCGGCGGGCAGTACATCAACTCGCAGTTTATCGTGATGGAAGCTCTCGATCACGGTTATGTGGAAGGAATTGCGCTGGACATCAACGGCTTCGTCAGCGAAGGCAGCGGCGAGAATATTTTTGTCGTTCGTGATGGCGTCGTCTACACGCCGCCGCTCTATGCTTCCATTTTGCAGGGGATAACGCGCGCGTGTGTCATCACGCTGGCCCACGATCTGGGATACGTGGTGAAGGAAGAGATGCTGCCGCGCGAGCTATTGTATATGGCCGATGAGGTTTTCTTCACCGGCACTGCCGCTGAGGTCACACCCATTCGTTCGATCGACCACATTACCATTGGCAGTGGTAAGCGCGGCCCGGTCACAGAGCGCTTGCAGGCGGAGTTCTTCGGTATTTTGGCCGGTGAGGTGCAGGACCGCCACGGCTGGTTGACGCCAGTGGTGTCGTAGTATAATTGAAGGCTACAAACCGGCGAGGGGGGCTTCTGCCGGTTTGCTAAATTTTTCTAGGGAGGAGTAGAGGAGATGGCGAAGGAAGAATTGAATCCGTTTATGATAGCGCAGAAGCAGTTAGATACGGCCGCTGCGATCATGCAGTTGGAGCCGGCCATCCACGAGTTGCTGCGCTGGCCCGTGCGTGAACTGCACGTGACCTTGCCGGTGCGGATGGACGATGGGTCTACGGAAATCTTTCACGGTTTCCGCGTGCAGTATAACGACTCGCGCGGCCCGACCAAGGGAGGATTGCGCTTCCATCCGCACGAAACCATCGACACGGTGCGCGCGTTGGCCGCGTGGATGACATGGAAGACGGCGGTGATGGACATCCCATTGGGCGGTGGAAAGGGCGGCATCATCTGTAATCCGAAGGTCATGTCGCCGAGCGAGCTGGAGCGGCTGAGCCGGGCGTACATCCGCCAGGTGGGGCGCCTGCTTGGCGAGGATATGGACATCCCCGCGCCCGATGTCTATACGACGCCGCAAATTATGGCGTGGATGATGGACGAGTACGCCTTCATGCGCGGGCACAACGTCCCCGGGATGATTACCGGGAAGCCGCTGCCGTTGGGTGGCTCCGCCGGGCGCGGCGACGCGACGGCGCGCGGTGGAATGTTCTGCATCCGTGAGGCGGCGAGGAAACTCGGCATAGCGACGGATGGCGCGACAATGGCGATCCAGGGATTTGGTAATGCCGGGCAATACGCGGCGACGTTGGCGTCGTCGCTTTTAGGTGTGAAGATCGTTGCGGTGTCGGATTCGCAGGGCGGGATCTACAACCCCAAAGGTCTGGACGGGGAAGCCATCATCGCGCACAAGCAAAATACCGGGTCGGTGATTAACTATCCGGGGGCAGATAGCATGACGAATGCGGAACTGTTGGAATTAGGTGTAGACATCCTGACGCCGGCGGCTCTGGAGAATCAGATCACGGGCGAGAATGCGGACCGCATCAAGGCCAAAATCATCGCCGAGTTAGCCAACGGCCCGACGACGTTGGAGGCTGACAAGATTCTTCATGCCAATGGCAGTTATGTCCTACCCGACTTTTTATGCAACGCGGGTGGTGTCACCGTCTCGTATTTCGAGCAGGTGCAAAATGCCTATGGCTATTACTGGAAAGAGGCGCAGGTTCACGAGTTGCTGGATGAAAAGATGACGGCGGCATTCCGCTCGGTCGCGCAGGCGGCGGAGAAATACGACGTCGATAACCGGATGGCAGCTTACATCGTGGCCGTCGGGCGCGTGGCCGAAGCCTGTAAGCTGCGCGGGTGGGTTTAATTTTGCCCTGAAGTGTTTGTGTCTACCGTCCCGTCTGTTGTAGGCGGGACGGTAGTTTTTTAGCTGCTTTGGAGGCATAACGATGCATAATGAGATTCAGCGCGCTTTGCGTCAAGACCGCCTTATCGACATCATCACCACGGGGGCGAAATCGGGCTTGCCGCGCAAGACCGAAATCTGGTTCACCAATGTTGGTGGGCGCATCATCATCTGCGGGACGCCCGCCGCGAAAGGCGGAAACGGTCCGCGCGCGCGGCGTGACTGGCTGGCGAACCTGACAGCTAATCCGGAGTTTTTGTTTTGTCTCAAGGAGTCGCTCGAGGTACAACTGCTTGCGCGAGCCGTGATTATCGTTGACCCGGAGGATCGCCGGCGACTGATGACCGCGCCCGAGACGCAGTGGTATCGCGATCAGGTTGCCAGCGTCGAGGATTTGGTCCAGGGAAGTCCAATCGTCGAAGTTTTCTTTGTGGAGGAAGAATTGTCGTGAGTAAGTATATCGAAGCGAACAAACAGAGTTGGGGCATCATTGCGCAGGATCACTACGAGACCTTCAAAGCCAGGCTGTTAGTGAATGAGACCACGCTGAGCCAGACGCAGATCGAGGAATTGGGCGACATCGCCGGTAAAAAGTTGATCCATCTTCAGTGCAATACCGGCGCCGACACGCTTTCGCTGGCGCGGATGGGAGCCAAAGTCACCGGCGTGGACTTGGTCCCGGAAAACATCCACTATGCTCGCAAGCTGGCAGCCGATCTCAGTATTCAGGATGCCCGCTTTATCGAGTCCAACGTGCTGGAAAGCATGGACAACGCCATGCCCGCATGTCACGAGAAGTACGACATCGTTTTCACTACGGAGGGCGTGCTGTGCTGGCTGCCGGACTTACACCTATGGGCGCGCAACGTGCGCCATCTGCTGGCGGATGACGGCTTTCTGTATGTGTTGGATAGTCATCCCTTCTATATGCTATGGGATGAGGAGAAACTGCCGGGGCTGGTCGTCAAGTACCCGTACTTCCAAAAGAACGCGGATGAAGACGGCTGGATTGGCGGCTACGCCAGCGAGAGCAAACCGGCGACCAACTACAGTTGGATGTACACCATGGGCGAAATCGTCACTGCGCTGAGCCAGGCAGGATTGCACATCGAGTGGCTACACGAATTCGACTGGCTGTTTTTCCGGCTATCTGCCGAAAAGCAGATCAAGGACGCGCAGGGGAATTGGATTTTTCCCGAGCACAGAGGCAAGCTGCCGTATACCTTCTCATTGAAGGCGACGGTGAGATAAGAGTGTATTTCTGTTCACACCTGACAGGTTGTGCAAACCTCTGGTTTGCCAAAAACCTGTCAGGTGTGAATTGACGACTACACCTCGCAAGGCGGTTCGCCGGCGACCGACTTGATCAGCTCCGCTGCCGCCGCGACCTGCTCTTCCGTCCCGCTGACGCCGATCCACGCCGAACCTTCCGCACCGAAGATGCCGCCGCCGGCGATCAAAATCGCCTCCGCTCCTGTAAGAAGTTGGATAGCATCGAATTCTGTGAAGATTTGCCCCGGCAAGGGCATGAGCCGTGGGCCGTCGGTGGTGGGATCGTTGACCCGCAGCGAAAGGGCGTGGATGTCGTCGAAGACGCGCTTCTCTAGCCCAATTGGCACAATCAACTGCACGCGCCGTCCGATGACGGCAGGCACGACTTCCATCACCGTACCGCCCTGCGGATGCCCGATCTGCACGGCAGCCTGCCCGTAGGGATCGAAGGCATTGCCGCCCTTGAGGACGACGTCCCCGGCCTTGAGGCTCTCCGCCACATCGAAGACGGTCTTGCCGGGCTGCCACTGCCCATGCACGATGACGACGTCGCCGGCCAGCTCGGCCTTAGGGAGTTTCGCGCCCTGCGCTACGGTCACGCCGCGCCGGAAGCCCACGCGCGAGAAGCCTTCGGCTTGTCCAAGCATAGTGAGAATCTCCTCGGCCACGTAACCGTTCGTCGTCCCGGCGACGATGAGCAGCGTACCCTTTTCCAGCACGCGCTGCACGTCGGGATGCTGCGCCATACCCTTCGCAATGAGACGCTTTCCCATAACAGGTGTCAAATTAAACTGTTTCATCTTTGTACTCCTTTTTTGAGAGATGTGTGTTGTTGTGGGCACGTCTGCGCGCCCATAGACACACAAAAAGAACCTACGGTAACGGCTCACCGCGCCCGGCGGTGAAGAGGGCGTACCACTCTTCGCGGGTGAGTATGATGTCATCGGCGTGGCAACTGGCGACGATGCGCTCCGGCTTCGTCGTGCCGATGATGGGCTGGATGCCGGCCGGGTGGCGCAGCAGCCACGCCAGCGCGATGGCCTCCGGCGTCGTTCCCTTCTCCTGCGCCATCTGCGCGACCAACGCGGCGGTGGCCTTGACATGCGGCGCGGCGTCGGCGGGTGGGTTCAACACCTGCCCGCCCGCCACCGGTCCCCACGCCTGGACGAGGATGTCGTGCGCGCGGCAGTAGTCCAGCGTTGATGTCGCCAATGCCGCAGGCTTCCCGGCGATGTTCGCGATGACGCCCTCGCTGATCAGGTAGTGATGCAGCAGGCTCAACTGCACCTGGTTGATCACAATCGGCTGGTCGGCGTGGGCGCGCAGGAGCGCCATTTGCGCTGCCGTGTGATTGCTCACGCCGAAGTAACGCACCTTGCCCGCAGCGGCGAGATCCTCGAAGGCACGGGCGACTTCTTCCGGTTCCACCAGCGGGTCAGGCCGGTGCAGGAGCAGGACGTCGAGGTAATCGGTGCGCAGGCGGCGCAGGATGCCCTCCACCGAGGCGACGATGTGCTCGTAACTGAAGTCGAACCGGTGCGGCGCGCCGGGATACGGATCGTCCGCAAAGCGGATGCCGCACTTGCTCTGCACGACGATTTTGTCCCGTGGGATGATGGGCCACACTTCGGCAAAGGCCTCTTCGGATTTGCCGCGCGTGTAGATGTCGGCGTGATCGAATAGTGTGATGCCCTGCTCGTAAGCGGTGAAGACGGCTTTGACCGCTGCGTCTTTATCGGCCTGCGTGAGCGGCTCCGGCCCCCAACTTCCACCGATCTTCATACAGCCGTAAGCGATGCGGGAGACGGTGAGATCGGTATGCGGAATGCGGTAAGTTTTCATATTCTGTCGTCCTTCTAATCGAAGTATGTATCTCCCGACCACAGCAGCGACTTGGCGACCTTGTCGTTCAGTTCCACGCCGATGCCGGGCGCTTCGGACACGTGCATCCAGCCGTCGCGGATAAAGGGTTTGTCGCCGTCGCAGAGGTCGTTCCACCAGGGAATCTCTCGCCCGTGGAACTCCAACACCAAAAAGTTGGCGACCGCCGCGCAAACGTGGCACGCCGCCATCATCCCCAGCGGCGACGAGACGTTGTGCGGCGCGATGGGCACGTAGAAAGCGTCGGCGATGTCGGCGATGCGCTTGGCCTCCATGATGCCGCCCGCTTTCGACAGATCGGGCATGATCACGTCGCACGCCTGCTTCTGCAGCAGTTCGAGGAACTCGAAACGTGTGTACTGGTTTTCTCCGGTGCAGATGACGGTGCTGGTCTTGGCGCGGATTTGCGCGAGCGCGTCGACGTTCTCCGCCGGGACCGGCTCTTCGAGCCACATCAGGCGCAGCGGCTCCACCGCTTTCGCCAGCGTGATGGCGGACGGCACATCGAACTGCCCGTGACAGTCAATCGCCAGGTCGGTCTCGTAGCCGATGCCCTCGCGCACAGCGGTGATCAGGTCGATGATGTGCGTCATCTCCTTCGCGCCCACCGTCCAGTTGACGGGATCGAGCTTGCCCACGCCGCTGTGATCGACGTCGAACTTGACGGCGCTGTAACCCTCCTCCTCAATGACCTCCTGCGCTTTCGCGGCGTAGGCTTCAGGTGATTCATCGTCGCCAGCGTGCAGGTCCGCGTAGAGGCGGATCTTGTCGCGGTACTTGCCGCCGAGTAGCTTGTAGACCGGCACACCGAGCGCTTTGCCCGTGATGTCGTAGAGCGCGTTCTCGATGCCGGTGATGGCGAAGATGATGGGTGGGTCGGACGTCCCGCCGTAGCGCCCGAAGCGCCGCAGTGTTTCGTAGATCGGCCCGGTGTTGGTCGGGTCTTTGCCAATCAAGAAGCGCTTCATCGTCTCAATCGCCTTTTTGACCCCAAAGCCCGAAATCGCTGACGCCGAGTTGCACTCGCCGGTCCCCACAATCCCTTCGTCGGTGTACACGCGGACGAACGTCCACACACTGCCGCCGCTATCCGGCTCGTGACGACCGATCACACACGCCTGTACGTCGGTGATCTTCATAGATGCTGATCTCCTTTGTGTGATTTGGCGGAATAGAAGGTTGGATGTGCCGGCTAATGATGTCTACGCTGCTCTATGACGACCGCGCATAGCACTCCCATCAAGCCCAGGATCGGCCATAACCCGCTCTGTGCCAGCATTCCTCGTAGACCAACAGCGTTGGTATCGGCGGGCATGTGACCATTTCGCGTTGTTACGGCGCTGTCCGGTTCGTGCGGGTGGCACGTGCTACAGTCCTCACTGCGTCGATCTCCGGCCCATCCTGTATGCAAGCCACCGTTATGATTGGCCATTGGATGGCCAGGATTGCTGCTGTGGGTGTGGCAGATCACACATATGCCGTTGCCGGAGCCATCATCGCGTGAACCTGGGCCTATTTGTGCGGTGAAGACTACCGACCCGGTTAATATACTAGGTGTGATCACGACCTGGCTATGGATGAGGGCCAGGTTATCGCTACCGTGGCTGGTGTGGCACTGGATGCACCCTACAGAAAAATCCGCTTCCACGCCGCTAAAATCCTGGTTGCTGTGTGTGCCCACCGACGAAACACTTACACCGTCGCCAAACGGATCGTGAGCACTCGCACCCAAGCGCGCGGCTCCATCGTCATCGTGACAGTTTTGGCAGAAGGTTGTGAGAGCGGCGATGTCGCTGGCTGTAAGGTTGGCGCGGTTGCCGTCGATCCAGGTCACTGCATAGGTCGTGCCGGTCTGGTCCGGATCCAACAAGTCTACGGAGGCGTTTTCGTGGTTAGGGGTGCCCTCAACCTCGGCATGGCATATTTGACAATCGGGTTCGGTGACGGGATGTTCAACGTGGTGGCTGTTGGCATTGAATTCCATTTCTCCATGACACCCGGAGTTTGTACATGATTGCCCTTGAGGCAAACGCGTGCTGGCCGCAACCTTCGACCATTGCGAAAAACCTAAGAGAGAGAATACGCCTAAAAGAACACCAATTCTAGCTAACAAAGATAAAAAATGCGGTTTGTGCACCATCAAATTGCCTCCTTGGATTATTTCTTGTGAACAAGATCACATGATGCTATAGGATTGTAAAATGCCAAGTCTGGGGATGTGCATTTTGGAGGCACATAGGTAGACTAAGCATTGTGCCGCTTTTCTCCTGTACTCGCTTATTTTTCTTCTGTGTACGCGTGCCCTGTGAAAATTGCCCTTACCTCCACAGCGTTCTTCGCGTCGCGCAGCGCGCCCATACGGGCGGCTTCTTCGTCACGCAGCTTGCGGACGTTGGCCAGCACCGCTTCCAGCTTATCTGCCGGGAACTTCACCGCGCCATTTTCGTCCATGTGGATGATCTCGCCCGGCGCGACGTCCATCCCGGCGACCGTCACCGGCACATTGACCGCGTGAACAGCAGTAGGGCCATGTCCCGGCGCGATGCCGCTGAGCAGGTATTGGAAGCGCATCGGGCGAATTTCGTCGATATCGCGCGACGGCCCGTTGGATATGGCGCCCACGCAGCCCACGGCTTGCATCGCGGTGGTCATATTGCCACCGGAAAGTCCCACTTTGCCTGCGATCTCCGGCGGAAAGCGCTGCTCGAAGACGAAAATCGTGGGTTTGGGGGAGGCATCCAGCGCGTCGACCACATCCATAAACGAGAGGCGTTGGTAGGTGGGATCAGGCAGACCATAGACGCACGTGACCGCGAACCCCACCACCGGCCCCATCTCTGGGTACATGCAGCGGATGCTTTGATCGGTGTACCAATTCTGCGTCCAGGGATTGTAGAGACCCAGGCACAGCGGGTTATCGGGATACGTGGCGACGACGTTGGTGATGGAGGGCGTGTCGAATTCTTTCAAGGCTTCCAGCATAGCTTGTACTGTTGGCATGTGTTGTCCTCCTGTGAGTCGCAAATGACGGATGGTCAATAGAAGGTGATGTATTCGCGCTAGAGGTAAATTGTACAATGAACCGGGGTGGATGACAACCCACAATTGATCCTAATGAAAACCCGGGATTTTAACAAAATCCCGGGTTTTTTTGGTGGCGTAGTGGGTTTATTTTGGCAGTTTCAATTCTTGCCCAACGCGGATCAGGTTGGGGTTGGGAATTTGATCCTTATTCAACTCGTGGATCTCAGGCCAGCGGTTGGCATCACCTAGCTGTTCTTTAGCGATCTTGCTCAGGCTGTCGCCCGACTTAACGACGTAGACGAGCTTGGCGGCTTCCTCGGCGGCCTTGGCTTCCAGCTCGGCCTTCTTGGCTGCCATTTCGGCCTCCCGCTTTGCTTCGAACTCGCGCACTTTGGCGCGGGCTTCTTCCTGCCGTGCCTTCTCGGCGGCGGCTTTCTTTTCGGCCTCCATGCGCGCCTTCTCGGCCTCCATCTCTTTGAGTTTCGCGGCAGCCTCTTTGGCCTTTTCCTCGGCCTCTCTGGCGCGTTTCTCGGCGATTTTGCGGCGGGTTTCTTCCTCAAGTGCGTCCGCCCGACGCTTGGCTTCCGCTTCGGCGGCGGCCTCTTTCTCGTCGCGATCCGTCACGGCATCGATCATCTTTCCCAACAATCCTTTGCCCTTCTTATCTTTCTTGTCTGCCATATCAAAAAACCTCCTATCGTATAGTGAATGATGTTTAGCGAGCCATCAAGGCTTGCAAAATACTCTGTGCGACAACAGTGCCCGCGGCCTGGCGCGGGGTGTGTGCCTGGCGGGGTTGTGCGCCCAAGAGCGCGCGGATGAAAGCCAGACGTTTCGTCGCCGGGTCAGCGCCCGATTGCTGTGCCTGCATATAAGCTAATCCTGCGGGGAGCAGGCGTCCAAGAACGTCGTCCAGGTCAAATCCGGCGTCCTGTTGCGCCTGAGGTGCTTGTTGCGCGGGTGCCTGTTGCGATGTGCCCATCAAGCCTCCGAGCAGATCCATCACCCCGCCGAGTTGGTCCTGCGGCTGCTGGGCCTGTACTTGGGGTTGCTGTTGCTCGCCCATCAATCCCCCCAGCAAATCCATGACGCCGCCGAGTTGGCTCTGTGGCTGAGGCTGGGCTTGCGCCTGAGGTTGTTGCGTGCCTGCCATGCCAAGGACCATGTCAAACACACTGGGAGCGGATTGTTGTGCTGAAGGGGCGCTTTCGGCAGGAATCGCTCCGAGCAGGGTCTCGAGCAGCGTCATCCCATCGGCGCGGACTAACTGCGGTTGTCCCTCGAACTTTTCTGCTGCCTGCAGCAATCCCTGGGCATAGTACTGGCTTGTGCCACCTTGCCCAGTTTCGCCTAGACGTTGACCGGCATAACGCAAAGCCTCCGCGGGGGCATCCGTGCTGTGAGCGTGAATGGTATCTGCCACAAGGCGCATATTGGATACCATATTGTCACCGTGGTTGCCGTTGAAACCATCCAGGGCGTTGATTTCCTCGCGTTGTTCGGCAACGGCCTGTAAGGCTCGATCAAACAAACTCGCGAGATCAATTTTCGGCTGCGATTCGGACATGACACCTCCTAGCGAATGCCTTAACGTTATAAATCACAAGTTGAACATCTTAAAGTGTCAAGGGGCATATGTAGGACGCTGCCAGATGATACTTTGGCCTGTTTCTCGGAGTCTATAGAAATTGTAGTGCAAAGTTGCACAAAGTCAAACACTTTTTTGAACTATATTGTGGGGAGACGTGTTGATTAGCTGTTACGAATGATGTGTATCCGGCGGTTGGCGCAGGCGTTTGGTTTTGCTGCGATGACGTTTGGCCTGTAGCCGTCGCTCCCTGGCTGCGCGTGAGGGTTGGGTGGCGCGGCGCGGCCTGGGGACTACGGCAGCCTGGCGGATCAGATTGATGAGGCGCTGCGTGGCGTCGCGCCGGTTGCGCCGCTGCGAGCGATACTGCCGTGCGTCGATGATGAGCACACCGTCCTGTGTGATCTGCCCGGCGGCCTGCTGCAACAGCCGCTGGCGCACGTCCTCCGGCAGCGACGGGGAGTGGGCCACGTCGAACCGGAGCTGGACTGCTGTCGCGACCTTGTTCACGTTCTGCCCGCCCGGCCCGGAAGCGTGAACGAAGGTGTAGTCCAACTCCTTCTCGTCAATTGCGATCTTTCCTGTAATGCGCAACATAGTCTTTCCTCTACACTCTAGCACACAATCGCGATCTTGAAAACTATCCCAAAATCCGATGTCACCGGGCGACAGTGCTGTTTGCAATTTACTCCTCCGTGACTATACTCAATGGTAAAGCTCAAAAAACATCGTTTAGGAGGATTCGGTGATTCCAAATCAATGGTACGTCGTGTTGGATTCTACCCAGGTGAAGACCAAGCCTGTTGGTGTTACGCGTATGGGGGAGAAGCTCGTCTTCTGGCGCGACGCGACGGGGAAAGTGGCGTGTGCCCGTGATCGCTGTGTGCATCGTGGCGTCGCACTCAGCAAGGGGAAAGTTTTGCCCAATGGCACGTTGCAATGTCCCTTCCATGGTTTTGAGTATGACGCTAGCGGTAAGGTGACCAAAATCCCGGCGAACGGCAAAAACACACCCGTGCCAGAGCGTTTCAAAGTCAACAGCTATCTCACGCACGAGGCGCACGGCTTTATCTGGATCTGGTGGGGCGAAAATCCGCCCGACGACCTAAAACCGCCACGCTTCTTCGAAGACCTGGATGACACCTTCTCTTATGGTCAGGTGCGCGATCCCTGGGATGCGCATTATTCCCGCGTCATCGAGAATCAGCTCGACGTCGTGCACCTGCCCTTTGTCCACCACAATACTATCGGAAGGGGCAATCGTACTCTGGTCGATGGTCCGATCGTGCAGTGGGCAGACGAGGATAACTTCTGCTTCTACGTCTACAACCGCGTGGACGACGGCACCCCGCCGCGCAGACCCGGGGATATGCCCGAACCCGATCCGGCGCGCGATTTCCACCTGTGCTTCATCTTCCCCAATCTCTGGCAAAATTACATCGGCGATGATGTGCGGGTGATGGCGGCGTTTGTTCCGGTGGATGATGAACACACGCTGCTGTATCTGCGATTTTACCAGCGGTTTTTGCGCGTGCCGGTGCTGCGCGATCTGGTGAACTGGCTGTCGATGTTTGGGAATACCTACGTCGCGCATCAAGACCGGCGCGTCGTCGTGACCCAGGAGCCTAAGCCGTCCGCTCTGCAGATGGACGAGAAGCTGATTCAGGGAGATCGCCCCATCATTGAGTACCGGCGGTGGCGACAGGAACTGCTCGACTCCGCGCGATAGCAGGCGTCCATTCGTCAAAAATTCGTTGTTGGTTTGTGCTATCCTCTGCGACGCCTGAATGCGATCCCCACTAAGGCGACAATGACAACGAGCACGCCTGCACCGCCAATTAGCACAATGGTGCGCACGGGGAACGGTTGCGCCACTGGCTCTGGTGTGCTGGGAGCCTTTTCGACGATGGGCTGCGGCGTAGCTGTCGGTGCTGGTGTTGGTGTTGCTCGGGTGGTAGGAGTGCCGGTGGGTACGGGTTTGGACAAGCGCACGCGATCGTAGTTCGTTTGCATATTGTTGTGCTCGTCGCTCTCCTCCACACGTCCCGTGCTGCCCCCTAGGGCGTCGCCCTCTGGCGCGTCCACCCAGGCGAGGACGACGAACGGTCCGGTGTCGTCCGGCTCCCAAAGCGCGTTGCCGTCCGGCCCGTCGTTGGCGATGAGGATCATCTCCGTGCCAGGCGCAAGGGGATAAGCGGTTTCACTCCAACTGACGAGTTCGTTATTGACCCAAAACGCGCAGCGGAAACCGGCTAGCACAGCGGCGCTGCTCCGGTTCTCAACGACGGCGCGGAACGTCACGCCTTCATCTTTGAGGGGTGGGTCTTCGATCCAACTCACTTTGCTCACCACGAGATCGGGGCGCAAATCGGCTGGCGCGGTGACGTCGCCGGTGTCATCCGGTTCCGGCAGAGGGATGTCCGCTCGATCGAAGACCCAGAATTCCCACAGCGAATAGCCCCATTCCGTCCCGCGTTTCAGACCCTCCATGCGCACGTAGCGCCCCCGCGCAGCGACGACGTGGTCATCCTGCCCCCCATCGCTTTTTGTCTCGTGAACGACGTCCGTCCACGTCGCATTGTCGTCGGAGACTTGCAGCTTGTACTCCTTACCGTAGGCTGCTTCCCAGACCAGCACGATGCGGGCAATGTCGCGGACTTCGCCCAGGTCGATTGTGATGGACTGTGGATCACTGTACGCGGAGGCCCAGCGCGAGTTCAGCCGTCCGTCCACAGCTTTCTCACCCGGCAGGTCGCTGCTTTCCACGGAGGAAACCTCGACAGGTCGCCCGACGGAGATGACGCCTTCCGGCGCGGGAAGCGGGGTGGGGGTAGGCGCGGGCGTCGGCGTGGGGATGGGTGTCGCGGCGCCAATCCACTCTGGGCGCACGGCGAGATTGCGGATGCTGTACGTGCTGGTGATGGCGACTTCCAATCCCCAATCGTGCAGCGTGTCGAACGTGCCATCCTCGGTCATATCCATCTCCCCGCAATCGTTATTGCCTGGCCCCCACGACCACGGCAGATAGCCGATTTCGTTGAGCGCGCATTGCTCGATGATCGTCTGGTAGGGGATGCAGCAGGTGCAGCCAGGTCCCTTGTGCGCGAACTCGCCGACGATGAGCGGCAGATTCAAGTCCACTGATTCCTTGATCTCATCAATGACGAGCTGCTGCACATCCCCACGCTGCGAGCTTGGCCACCACATGTGGATGGAGAACATCAGGTTGTGATCGGGATCGACCTGGATGAGGTACGGGCCATTTTCTTGCAAGCCGTCGATGTCTTGCCCCCACCTGGAGGAATCGATGATCAACGGGACGTGGAGGCCCGCCGCGCGCATCCGCCAGATCGCCAGCGCATATCCCGCTCGATATTTATCATCTTGGATCTTGCTGCTGCCGGCCTCGTTGGCGATGTTGACGAGCAGGTATCCTTCGTGCTTCTTGAGCACGGCGAGGACGTCGGGCCGCACCCAGTAATCGACGCAGATTTGCAGATTATCCCATTCCCCCGTCGAATCGTGACAGTCCACGAGGGGGATAAGCTGGTTGTTGACGGCGTTGGTGATGGCGACGTCCAGCTCTTCCGGCGAGCCTTCTGTCAACCAGACGATGCGCACGACGTTTGCGCCGGCCTTGGCGATTTCGGGAAACGCCGGGATGCCGTCGCGATCGGTGTAGATGACCATTTTGTTGATGCCGTACAAGATGACTTTGTTGCCGAAACGGTCGTAGAGATGGCGGCCCTCGACGCGGAAGCCGGGATATTGGCCCGATTGGGCTGTCATGGGTGTTGGTCTGCTGATCAGCAACACGCCTATCACGATCGCCAAACACGCCAGACACCACTTCCAGAACACACGACCTTTATTCATCGCACATGCCTCCAAGGTGATTTCATAACATTGTAGCATGGCTTGCCCAAAACTCGAACGGTTGTCCCCCTGGATTTAGGATCCTATCATTCTCGCACGTAAGTGCACTTCACTTGCAGTCTTTACAATACTTGGGGGTGCAAAAGAAAATTCAAAGGTGTTTTTTCGGTTTCGGGCTATGCCCGAAACCGAAAAAACACTCTCCTAACGCGGCTTTAGCCGCAAGTTCTGGCTGCATTGCATGAATTATTCTAACGCGACTGGAGAATCACAAGATCCTGCCCTGGATTTAAGGCATAACCTTGATTCGTTCTCACGCCGTTGCGCTGTGCTATTTTAGGGAGTACAATTATCATAGAAAGGAGGTCATTATGACGACGCAACAATCTGAGATTATCGTTCGGGGATTGCTTTCCCTTGCCGGCATCGAAGTCGGTGGATCAAATCCTTGGGACATTCAGGTGCAGAATCCGCTTTTCTATGAGCGCGTGCTGCATCAGACGACTCTGGGACTTGGCGAGTCCTACATGGAAGGCTGGTGGGAGTGTGCGGCTTTGGATGAGTTCATCAACAAGGCTCTCCGGGCTAATTTGCGAGACAAGGTAAAGGGCAACTGGAAAATTCTGCTCCATAGTCTGAAATCGCGACTTTTCAACCTGCAATCTCGCGCCAGGGCGTTCCAGGTGGGTGAACATCACTACGATCTGGGCAACGATTTGTATGAAGCGATGTTGGACAAGCGCTTGAATTACACGTGTGGCTATTGGAAAGATGCCACAACGCTGGACGAGGCCCAGGAAGCGAAGCTGGAGCTGGTCTGCAAGAAAATCGGCTTGCGACCGGAGATGCGCGTGCTGGAATTGGGCTGTGGCTGGGGCAGCTTCGCCCAGTACGCCGCCGAGAAATATGGGGCACACGTGTTGGGTGTAACCGTTTCCAAAGAGCAGGTCAAGCTGGGGATGGAACGCTGCGAGGGTCTGCCAGTGGAACTGCGTCTCCAGGACTACCGCGAAGTCGAGGGGACGTACGATGCGGTGATTTCCATCGGCGTTATGGAGCACGTGGGCTACAAGAACTACCGCACGTATATGGAGGTCACCGATCGCTGCCTCAAAGAGGGCGGCATTGCCTTTTTCCACACCATCGGCAGCAATGTCAGCAAGACTACTGCCGATCCCTGGGCCACGAAGTACATCTTCCCTAACGGAATGCTTCCCTCCATCGCCCAGCTTGCTACCGCGATGGAAGGTCTCTTTGTGATGGAAGACTGGCACAACATCGGCCCGCATTACGACAAGACGCTGATGGCCTGGTACGCTAACTTCGAACGCGCATGGCCTGAACTCAAGGCGAAGTACGATGAGCGCTTTTATCGCATGTGGCGTTACTATCTGCTCAGTAGCGCCGGTGGCTTTCGCGCGCGCACTACACAATTGTGGCAAGTCGTGATGACGTGTCCCGGTGCGCCGCAGCCTGACTGCCGGTTCAGCTAGAGAAGGAATAAACACAGAGAGCACAGATAAGAAATTGAAACTCTCTGTGTCCTCGGTGTCTCTGTGGTGAAAACTATGATCGAAACAAAAGTACTCATCATCGGCGGCGGGCCTGCTGGGGCCACCTGCGCCTGGTATCTGCGACGCCACAACATTGATTGCCTTGTGCTGGACCGCGAACCATTCCCCCGCGTCAAGCTCTGCGCCGGCTGGATCCAGCCGGAAGTGCTTGCCGATTTGAACATTCGGCCCGGCGAATACCCGCACAGCTTCACCACGTTCGCCGCGCTGCACATTGCCATACGTGGTATCGGCTTTCCCCTACCCACTCGGCAGCACGCCATCCGGCGGATCGAATTCGATCACTGGCTGTTGCAAAGGTCCGGCGCGCCCGTGGTCACACACCACGCGCGGACGATTGAGCGGGCGAACGGTGGCTACGTCGTGGATGGCGAATACTTTGGCACGTATCTGGTTGGCGCGGGTGGGACGCATTGCCCGGTCTACCGGACGTTCTTCCGGGACGCTCATCCCCGCGCACCGGACACACTCATCGTCACCCAGGAGGAAGAATTCCCCTACGCCTACGCCGATCCACGCTGCTATCTCTGGTTTGTGGAAAACAAGCTTCCCGGCTACGGCTGGTATGTGCCTAAGGCCGGCAGCTACGTCAACATCGGCGTGGGGGGAAAGGCGGAAATCCTCAAAGCTAACGGCGATACGATCATGCGCCACTGGGATATGCTCGTGGAGAAGTTGACGCGTCGAGGTCTCGTGCGGGACTATGCTTTCACGCCGAGAGGCCATAGCTATTATCTGCGTCAAAGTTCCGGCAAAGTGCGTGTCGACAATGCCTTCATCGTCGGCGATGCTATGGGGCTGGCGACCCTCGATATGGGTGAGGGCATCGGCCCTGCAATCCAAAGCGGGTTACTGGCGGCGGAGGCTATTGTACACGGGACGAATTACACCGTGGACACCATCCGCCGCTACTCGCTGCTTCCACCCTGGTTGTTCAGAATGTTGATCGGTTAGAACGCGATCTCCGCAATTTGTTCGAAATCAAAACCCACGTGCAGTTCCGCAACGTCCTCAGCTCTCTCAGCTTCATCGTCACTCAATGCGCCGGCTTTGACGCCTCGGTCACAGTAAGAACGGTAGGGACAGTAAGCACAGCGGCGTTCGTTGTCCGTTGGAGTGAAGGCATCCTCGTCCAGCGAAAGAATTTGTTCGATGAGGTCAGTCAAATAGACCTCGTCGTCGTGGTATTGCGCCGCGTCGTAGGGCAGGCGTACCGGCGACTCAGGATGTTCGGCGAACCAGTAGATCATCTCGATTTGTGCAGGCTCGAAGGGCTGTCCGGCATTGAGGTGTGCTCCGGCGCGGGCCAGCAAGTAGCGATAGACGCGCGTCTGCAAGCGCGCTTTCAGCGTGGTGGCTTTGGTCCGTTTGGGCGACGTTTTCCAATCGAAGATCACGGCCCGGAGACCAGGCTGCATCACAATCAGATCATACTTCGCCAGCAAGCGACGTTCTGCCAATGCCGCGGTCAACGTGACCTCCGGATAACGCTTGGAAGCGTTAGCGGCTGTTGCATCCGGCGGCATCTCCGCCGGGCGGTAGACGCAGTAATTGCGCCACCAACGTTCCAAGTCGGGATCGGTGGCGAGAGCCGTCAGCCGTGCCTCTGGAATGCCGACCAAATGCTGCTGCACCATGCGGTGGAACGTCAGCCCCAACTGCTGGTGGCGTTCGTATTCCTCGACCGGCTCGGCGGCGACGGCGGGCCAGGCCACGCGCAAAACATACCGGAGGTAGAACCGGCGCGGACAATCCACAAAGTCTTGCAAGCTGGCCTGGCTAAACTGGAGATCAGCAGGAAATGCCACGTCCACCCCCGTTAATTATCCTCGGCAGAACTGGGCAAGTACGGAATCAACCCTTTGCGATAGGCTTCCTCTTGGAGTGGTCGAGGAAGAGTGCGTGCATCTATAATAAAGCCGTTTAAGGATACCATCCACGCTACGGGGTTTTCATCTATTCTACTCGGCAAAGTCCAGTCAGGATCGAAGACGCCGATATCCAGAATGCCCCTGATTTCCCTGGACTTGTTGCCGACAGTACTCTTGCTCAACCCAAAAAGCGCAGCGAGCTCGTCGGTGCGTATGTGCGGGGTCTGTGTCTTGTCGAAGAGAAAATTCACACTTCCGACCGCGTGAACGATGGCTGCCGCCCACGTCTTCGGCCGGCCGCCGAGTAAGGGAGAGGGCCGTTTGCGGGCCAGGGTCGCGGCCATTTGGCGGCACACCTGCGCGTATTCAGCGTTCAGGTGTTCTTCGCAGAATGCATCCGTCCGTGCTACAATTTCATCATAGCGCGGCTTCATTGCCTTAGGTACAGTTTCACTCTTCGTTCTACGGGCCATAGTTTTCCTCCCTCAAGATTAAACTACGAATCTACACTAATTTTCACGAATTAAAAGATATAAATCTGCTTAATCCGCTCAATCTGCTGACAAGATTTTTGCCTGCGTTTCAGGCTTCTCCGTCTCCCACCACGTTTGCAGTGCGATGAAGGGCACCGCCGGTTGCGCGGTGCCGCGCCGTCCGGTGTTCCACGTCACCGTGAGTGCCTTCCGCGCGCGGGTGATGCCGACGTAGAGCAGGCGCAGCCGCTCGGCGGCATACTCCTGGCGCGCTTGCAGCGTGGGCAAGCCCTCGTCGTATATAAAGAGATCCGGATTTTCGTAGAGCGCCTTCAACTGCGCCAGCACCTCGGCCTCGAGGTTGAGACGATCGCGCACAAACCACGCTTCCGAGATAAAGCTATCCTGCGGCAGTGCCGATGGGAAGTTGTAGTCGTTGACCGACAGCAGGTAGACCTTGTCCCACTCCAGCCCCTTCGCCTTGTGCATCGTCGAGATGATGATCTCACCCTTGTGCGCGTCGGGATCGAAGCCAGTGTCCTCGTCGGCGAAGCCGAGGAACTTGCGCTCGTTTTTGGCGATGACGGCCAATTCCTGTGCCAGTTCCGGCAGACGCCACTCAGGATGCGCATCGGCAGCTCGATGCAACACGACGGCGAGCTTGTGGGCGATGGCGAGATCGGCAGGCGCGGTGAAAAGGTCCTGCGCCAGCGTGAGGATGATCTGGTCGATGGGGAGCGTCGTCGTTCCTTGCCAGCGGCGCACCAGGGTACGAAATTCGAGCAGATGGTCGTAGAGTAATGGCTCTTCGTCCTCGATATTCTGCTCGACCAGCCAATCACGGTCTGCGCGCGGCCAAAGGAAATCCTCTACGCGCGCAATCTTGCGTAAACGCTTCGCGACGCCTTCCATGCGGGCTTCTAGCGCCGGATCCTCACGCGCCGCGCGTTGCCACACCCGGTAGACGGTCGCCAGCTTTTTGGCCGATGTAGGATCGGCAAGGTAATAGCATAGGTGCGTCAACGCGCCCGCCGCCTCGCGCGTGGAACGGGTGCTGCGCAGCAGTTCCACGTACGGGATATCCCGCGCCTTCAGCGCATTCGCTATCTCGAAGCCCCGGTCGTTGCGCGGGACGAGGACGGCGACGGTGTCCTCGTTGTGTTCCGGCAGCCAACGTTCCAGCGAGCGTACCACTGCTTCGATCTCCTGCTGCGGCGACAGGCCGCGCGCGGCAAAATGAACGTCGCCCGGCGCGTCGGGTGGGTTTGGCTGCGGATCGCCGTGCGGCGCCGGCGCGATGTACGGCGGGGCGAGCGCGCTGCGGATCGCGGGGACGGGGTGGGCGTCGTTGTCCCAACGGATGAGCTGGTTCGCCAAATCGATGATGCTCTGCATCGAACGCCCGGAGTTCGGCAAGTCCCGCGCGCGGACGCCCGGCTGTTTCATAAATTTTCGTAGATATTCCGGACTGGCGGTGGTGAAGCTCTCGTAGATGGCCTGGTTGGGATCGCCGACGCGCACCCAGTTGCCGTCCGGCCCGACGAGAAGTTTGAGAATTTCCTCTTGCAGGCGGCTGCTGTCTTGTGCCTCGTCTTCGAGGATGTAGGGCCAGCGCTCGCGCAGCCGCGCCAGGAACGCCGGATCGAGGCGCAGCGTTTGGAGCGCCAGGCGGATGAGGTCGTCGAAATCCACCGCGCCGCGATAGGCCAGCGCGCGCTGGTAGTCAGCGTAGATTGCATAGCCCATTTCCAGCAGCGGTAGCTCTTCGGGGAATTGGTCCAACCGGAAGCGCAGGTCAGGGGGCGTCATTTGCAAGTCTTTCGCCTGTTTGATGAAGCTGGTCGCCAGGCCGGTGACGTGGTCCTGCCAGCGTCCACGACGCAGCCACTCCACGCGGCCCTCCTCAATGTCCGCAGCGATCACGGCGTCCAGGCTGTAGGGGTGGCTGCGCAGCCAGACATGCGCGGCGTCTTGCAGAATCTCCCGTGCCGCACGCTCGTCGATGATCTGGAAATCATCGGCGAGACCTGCCAGTGCCGGACGCTCGCGCACGATGTCGTGGGCCAGGCCGTGGAGCGTGCGCACGCGGTAGCCGACGTGCGGTAGTAGTCCGCGCTCCTGCACGAAGCGCGCCACTCGCCCGGCGAAATTGCTCACGGCGGAGTTGACGAGCGTGACGACCAGCACTTCCTGCTCGTCGCCCAAGTCACCCTCCGCGATCAGCTTTGCCGCCAGCAGCGACAGCGTCCACGTCTTCCCGCTGCCCGGCACAGCGGAAACGCCCATTTGCCCGCTTGTGTAGGCGAGCACCTGACGCTGCTTTGGTCTGGGTTGGAATTCTTTTGCCATAGTGATTGGTAATCGGTAATCAGTAATTGGATAGTCGGTGATTGGCCTTGATTCCCGATTACCAGTTACCAGTTACCAATTACCCGTTACTGATTGCTCATTTCTACTTTTGCACGGACGACACCGGCACGGTCGTGGCGCGCAATCAATTTGACCATGCCGCCTTTGGGTGCGTGAACCACCCACTCGACTTTGAGGCGGTCCTTCGTGGGATCGGTTTCCCCGAAAGCGTGTTTATAAGCCCGGCCTTCGAGCTGGCCCAGTTCCTCGCGCGGTTTGCCGGTCTCCAGCGTCGCGCCCTCCGGCAGCGCGATCTCGGCGATGACGCCGCGCACGACTTTCTTTTCCACCGCTTTCTTCGTCCCATAAGTGGGCAGCCAACCGGTGTTGTGGACGACGAGCCGCACCCGGTAGGTCCTGTCGCCCAACGGTTTGGCGCTGGCTTCGTACAGTTCCAACCGTGGCGAGATCAGGCATTGCCAGATAATCCAATCAGGGAAGAGCGCGATTTCTTTCTCCAAAAACTGCGGCGGCGGATTACGGAATGCGAAAACGCTGTCCCACCCGCCCAACTCCACCGGCCCCAGTTGCGGATGCTCGAAGGGATACCATTCGACGTAGCCCTTGCCGTCCAGAACCTCGTCACTCCATTTCAGCAGCTTGAGATCGTCTTCCACTGGATGCTCGCGCCACCATTCGATGAATTTGTAGTCCTCGATGCCGGCTTGTTTCTGCGGGCTCCAAATCTCTACCGTCCATACAAAAGCCCCCATCTGCTCGTAAAGCCACGTATCGAACCCGCCGGTGATAACCTCTTTGGGGTGATAGCGGAAGTCGTGGTAGACGGAGACGTTGGGATAACCGGTGATTTCCGTGCCCTTTGCGCCGATCTTCTGGAACGTCCACAGGTCTTCGATGGGGAATTCCTTGTCGTCGCGGTCGTCGTAGGGGCGCAGGAGCACGCCGCTGTAGGTGTGGAATGCTACGCCGCCCGTGATGTTGGGATGGCCGGCGATGAACTGCACCATCGCGTGTACCTCCGGCTCCGAGGCGGGATACGGCCCGGCTCCGCGCTGCTCGACTTCCTGCCGCCAGTGTTCGGGGAAGTTGCGATTGAGGTCGAGGCGCTCTTTCTTGGGCTGGAGCGTGATCGTCACGCCGTCGTAGTCCTGGACGGGGCCTTCGGGGAGCAGCCGGTAATACTGCCCGCCGGTTTCGGTGGGATCGCGGCGCACCATCAGGCGCGGCTCTTCCGCACTGATCTTCCACGCGCCGTTGGGATCGGGGATGCGCATCGTCAATATCCGCCCGTCGCCGTCGATGTCTTCCGTCACCAGACCACCGAGCGGTTCCTCATCGTAGGGATAGGGGCGCGTGCTGGAGCGGATGTAGCGCGGCTTATCGGCGAGCGCCCACTCCGCGCCGTCAGGGTTCACGCGCGGGCAGATGTAGAACGCGCGCGAATCGAGGGCGCGGGTGACATCCGCGTCGTCGCCGTAGGCTGCGACAAGTTTGTCCAGCAGGTACAGGCAGGCCGTCGAAGGCGAGAGTTCGGTGGCGTGGATGTTGCCGTCCACCCAAAAGGCGGGCTTCTCCTCCGCCGGGCCGGTCGCCGTGTTGGTGATGGTCGCCAGCCAGATATCGCGCTCCTCGTAGCTCTTGCCGATGCTCGTCACCTGCACGAGCTGCGGGTATTCCTCGGCGTAGGCTTTGAGGATGCGCGTCAGGTCGGCGTAACGGTAAAACTTATCGAATTGAATGTCGGGCATAGTCAATCTCCTATAAAGATGAGCCACTAATCTTCACGAATGAAACAGTTGGCGCAAATTTGTCAAGAACAAAGGCTATGTACTCTGTACTACGTAACTTTGTATTTTACAAAGTTACGTAGCCTAAAATACAGGCTTCGTGTGGGACCCTATCGTGCGTATGGCGTGTATTGTACTACTGCATCGTATGCACACAAGACAATTGACGCGCGGTCTGACCTCGGCTATACTGTAAGTGGAGGTGAGCGATGACGCAGACCACTTACGAGTCTCTTGTGAATTTGTTGCAACTATTGCCTGAACCGGCTATTGGGGAAGTTGCAGATTTCGCCGCTTATCTTTTCCGTAAGCATGTTCGATTAGCTGTGGATGAGCGCGCCGCGCGCCGCAAGGCCAATGGATGGTTAGTCACGTGGGTAGGGAATATGGTGATGGCCGAGCATGCGCAGTTACATTATACTAGCGGTCGCCCGGTTTGGCGTTTGGAGGCGTTTGTCACCTCACTCTCGCGTTCCCCACGCGGCCCGATTGGCTATGTGGATGTAGATGCGATGACAGGAGAAGTGCTGAATTCCGAAAAAGATATCGAGGCTATGCAACGTGCCGGCGAAGCGCTTGAAAGTTCCCTATTACCCTCAGCTTGACGAGGGTTATTGTCTGCCCGCGTGTGCCCAGATGGTTCTAGACTATCTCGGCATTACCGTTGAGCAGAAACGTCTCGCCCGTATTTTAGGTGTACGTGCGCCACTGGGTGCGCCGGCATCCAATGTGATGCGCTTGCGCTCGGAAATAGTCGATGTCATTTTTGCAGATGGCGCGATACGCGACCTTCAGAACTATCTGGCATTGGAACGGCCTTCAATCGTCTTTGTGCAGGCCGGTGAGTTACCGCATTGGCGTGGGTGCACCTCGCAACACGCGATTGTCGTTGTCGGAATAGATGAAGTCAACGTTGGCGTTCTCGACCCTGCCGCCGGTTCACAGGTGATCGATGTTCCTCTCGGCGATTTCCTGTTGGCATGGAGTGAACTAGAGTATCTGTATGCCGTGATTACGACGCAAGGTACCCCCTAGACGCGCAACCACAGAAATCTGTTAATCCGCTCAATCCGCTGACAAAAACGTTCTTTCCCCGCCTTTACTGCGCCCGCAACACCCGCTGCATCGCCCTGAGCAGCGGCCCGGTCTGTTCGTAGCCCTGCTCGCCGAGTTCGCTCAGGCCCAGGTAGATCGTCTTCCGGCAGCGGCGCACCAACCCCGCGATGAGCCGGTGCAGCGACAATTGCCGCGCGGTGACTTCGTCCGTGTCGGTCCAGGGCTGCCCTTTTGACCAACGGCGGCTGAGTACGTAAGGATGCGTCAGCGGCTGGTACAGGCGCTCCCACCAGCCCGTGCCGCCGACATTGAGCCAGAACTGCACATCCACTGGCTGGTTGCTCAACAGGAAGGTGTAGGCCGGGGCCAAAAGCACGGCGGTCTCATCAAGCGCCTGCCAGGGCTGCAAATACTGCGCCGCGATAACGCCACGCTGTACCATTTCCAGATACTCCTGCCCGAGGGGTTTGTCTTCGGGCAGGTCGGCGGCGATCCAGCGGAACTTCTGCACGGATTCGACCAACATCGCCGCGGCCTGAGCGGCGTCGAAGTCCTGGTGGAAGCCGTAGCCCGATTGCGACAGTACTTCTCCGAAGAGCCGCGCCAGGAAGTGATCCAGCGGAGCAGGCTCTCCGGCGCGATAGGCGTCCAGCCAGATCCGCAGGGCCTCGTAGCGCCCACCGAAGATGTAGGTGATGCGTTGCTGCATCTCGGAATTCACACCGTCGAAAGGAGCCAGGGAGGGCGTTTTATCCTTCACACGATAGAGCACGTCCGCCAACAGGTGCGCGCGTACCAGGTCGAGTTGGGTGATGGACTGCATCAGCGCGTAGGCCACGTCGTAGCGTGTGGGAACGACGCCCCAGGCGGGATGTCCAAGCGCCGCCCACGTGAGCAGGGTCTGTGTGGCGGGTTCCTCGCGCAGCGCGCGCGAAGGGCGGTGCGAGCGCGCAGGCACGTCGCGCTGTTCCAGGCGGTGGGTGAGCGAGAAGCGCAGGGCATCGGTGAGGAACGGCGCGAGGACGACGATCTCACCCGGCGAGATGCCGTCGTTGTGGACGAGCGCGGCGATGGCGTCGGCGGTCCAGTCGAGCATGTCGGGGTGGTAGCGGTGGCTTTCGAAGCGCAAGACGGCTTTGAGGTCCGGCGGTTGGGTGGGGGGCGGTGTATGCGCCGCCTCCGGCTGCAGGATGTGGCTTAGCACGTCCCCAAAGGCTTGCATCTCCGGCGAGTTGACGAAGGAATCGGCGAACGTCACGTGCTCGTCGCACATATCGCGCAGGGCAGCGGCGCTCACCGGATCGGCCCCGAGGAAGCTGCGATAGCCCGCGTCCTGATCGAAGATGATGAGCGCCGACTCCGCGTGGGGCAGCCAACTGTAGATGAGGTCGTGAGCCACCGGCACGTCCTCTTCGACGTTATCGACGAGCAGGTGCGTGTAGCTGTTGAGCAGGTAATCCCGGCACAAGGGTTCCGTCCACAGGTGGGCGAAAAAGACATCGACTTGCAGGGAGAAGTCGAGCAGGTTGTGTTCGAGGCAGTAGTGCCGGAAGCGCGCCGCGCAGTCCTGCGCCTGGTCGTAGATGCGCGCCTGGGCCTGCTCGCCCACCCACGCGCCGCGCAAGCGTTCGGCGATCTCGGTGTAGGGGAAGCCCACGACGGCGGCCTTGTTGAGGTTGTCGAGGATCTGGCTGTAGAGCCGGTTGCGGTCGATGTTGATCGCCTCGAAGTAGCCTTGTTCCTCAACCAGCGGCGCAACGATGCGGGCTATATAGTACTGCGCCGTCTCCAAGGTGAGGAACGTGGGCCGTTCGTCCGGCGCGCCGAACCCGGCCTCTTCCACCACCAACGGCCAGAAGAGATCGACCATGCGCCGCGCCAGCCCACCCACCGTGGCGACGTTAACTAGCCCCCCTGAAGCCACGTCGGGATGGTGCAGCGCCTCCACGTAGGGCGCGGCAAGCGTCCGCTGCGGCGTCAACACGAGGACGCGATCCGCCGGAACGCCGCTCATCAGCATGTAGAGCATCCGCGCGACACCCGCCGTCGTCTTCCCGGTCCCGGCGGGGCCTTCGAGGAAGATCTTACGGTCGAAGGGGGATTGGATAATGGCGTTTTGGGAATCGGTCAGTTTCATACATCACCGAGAATTCGTTCTCTGAGAAGAGCGTGTTGCTCTGTTGCTATCGGTGGGAGTTGTAAATTCTCGTTATTCATTCTAAGCACTTCAATTGTGACGTTGTTTGGCAGCCTGACGAGCTGCGCATCACCTGCGCGCGAGTACAACACAACCAACCTGCTTGAGCAACCCCGACACAAACGTGGCGCACCTGCGACCTGCACGCCAGTCCAGCGCATCAGGGCATGCGGTGTTAGGCACACCCGACTGTATACAAATGTTACAATGCAGACTCATTAATCCAAATCCAGTCGTCATTCACGCGAAACTCTCGAAAATGACGATCCCCCTCAGTGTTACATCTATCGAATTCTACGGGACAATACAATAGCTTCCAACCATGCATTGATGCCAGACCTGGATAGTGTCCTGTTATGTAGAAAGTAAAAGAGGCGGCCGCTTCCCAATATGGTTCAGGTTTATAGCTCAATTCACTGCCTTTTCGGATGTAAATCCCTGGCACTTCATCCAAATATTCAGGGACAAGGTTTTCTAGTGTCTGTGGGTATTCAGCATAATCTTGTTGATATGCTTCTATTGCCCAAATCACCTTATCATATTTTGGGATTACTCTTGACAAAGTAAATTCTATTTCTCTCTGCCTGATAAATGGATCTTCCACATTAATATTTTCAACATGTCCACATATTGCGGAGAATACACTGTAAACCCACAACATTTCGATACAAGAAAACAAGCTATTAACAATGATAATGTTAATAGTATTCCTTTGATTCCGTCGGATTTTGTGGTTGAGGTCATCCTATCCACCAAAAAGAGTCATAGTGACGCTAGACTGGGTATTTTGGCAATATGTATACACGCGAACTCAAAGTGTGCCTAACACGGTGTTATCTAAATAATACTGACTCAACAGCAAATTGGGCTCTATTTGATTGTACCACAGAAAAACGTTGTCTACGAATGAGTCGCTCTCCATTCGTTTATTCGCTCCGAATTCGTGGTCGGCAAACACCCGGATTCTTGCAACTCTTGTAATTTGCTTACGTAATGTAATTGTAATCGAATAACGAATTACAAATTACAAAACCACTGATTACGGGAGGATAACCATGAAATTCTTGATTAAATTGCTCTTGCTGCCGTTTGTGCTGCTCTTCAAGTTGATCTTCTGGATCATCGGTTTGACCGGACGGCTGGTCGTGGGCATTGTGGGACTGGTGCTGCTGATCGCGGGCGTCATCGTCAGCCTGACCCTGGTCGGCGCGATTGTGGGGATTCCGCTGGCGCTGGTGGGGTTGCTGATGATCATCGGTAGCCTTTGCTAAAGTTCTGATACGTGAAGCGTGATGCGTGACCTGTAC
>JBNGDO010000015.1:0-6034 GCA_049975385.1 Anaerolineae bacterium
GGCTACACCCGCCCCCAAACCCCCACCCCCAGATTTCTGAGAAGATACCAACAAAAGACCCTGGCTGCAACGCCAGGGTCACAAGCTGGCACTTACGCTACCGTATCCGTAACGGGAAAACTCAACATTCCCAACTCAGGCACATTCACCTGCATTACGATGATGTGCTCACCGGGTTCCAGTGCGCCGGGCACGTAGATGGTCATCACCGCGCCATAGCCCACATACAGCGACGTCGCCCACGTGATCTCCGTCACCGGGCGGACCTTGCCGTTCAACTCGACGGTCGCGCCTTCCAGTGCGCGCGCCTCGCCATCGACCGTGAATTTAGTGATGCCGCTGATCGAGCCTGAATCGATGAGATTCTTGATCTGGAAGACGAAGCCTTCGCCGTGGTTTTTCAAACTGCCAGCCACATACAACTTCTTCAACGCATCAGGTGACATATTGTACATCGTTTACCTCCTCGGATTGGTTACAAGTTGAAAGTTACTGGGTCAGTATACGCAAGCGCAAGGATTAGACAAGGCGCGCAGACTACAAAAGTCTCAGCACGTATTGTGCCTTGCAGACCCACCGTTTAGCGTACATACTGGCGCAAGCAAGCGCCTCATGAGACTTTTGTAGTCCGGCTCATACACCGGTCAAAAGCTCCAGGGCGTGTGACAGCACCGCCACGCCTCGGCGGAATTCATCGATCTGCAAATGCTCGTGCGGTGTGTGGTCGAGCGACGAATCGCCCGGACCGTAAGCCACCATCGGGCACTCCCACACCGGACCGACCGTGTTCATATCCGATGTGCCGGTCTTCAGCTTGAAGCGCGGTTTACCGCCCTCAGCACGAATGGCGCGCAACAAAGCACGCACTGGCGGGATGTTCTTTTCGGACCGGTAGGCCGGGTCGCTGCCGCCGAAGGTCAACTTCGCCGCGCCAGCCCAGGCTTCCATCTTCGCCTGCAGTGCATCGACCTCAAAATCCGGCGGGAGACGCGCCACGATCGTCATCTCCACGTAATCGTTCAAGCCGTCGCTGTAGGTGCGCAAATCGCGCAGCGCGGGATCGAGCGAATTGAAGCGCCCTTTCTTGCCCTGCAATAGCGCATCCTGGTTGTAGGCGTAGGCAAACCGGCGCAGGCTGTTCCAAAAGTTGACGGCATGCTCGGCCGGCCCGACGAACTCACCCGCGCTGTGCCCGCCCGGTTGTGCGAGGCTGTAATCCATCGCCAGCCGCCCCTTGTACCCCAGCGTGATGGAGTCCCACGCACTCGGCTCGCCGATGATGGCGCAGGTCGGCGCGGGCATCGTCTCCGCCAGGTACTGCGACCCCCACCCCTGCGATTCCTCCTCCACTGCGCCGATGACGGTCACTTTGGCGCTGGTCAGCCGTGGCGCGACCTGCGCCGCCGCCAGCACGAACGTTGCCAGCGGCCCTTTCGCGTCCACCGCGCCGCGCCCGTAAAGCATATCCCCCTCCCAGCGCACAGGGATGAAGCCGGGGACCGTGTCCATGTGACCGAGCAACACGATATGCTTCTCCGCATTGGGATTGCCCACCGTGCCGACGACGTTCCCCGCCTCGTCGCGATGTCCGGTAAAGCCCAGTTTGCGCATCTGCGTGAGCAGGTATTCGGCAAAGATGTCCTCACCGCCGGAGGGACTGGGGATAGAGAGAAGCTTTTCAAGAAATTCCGATTCGTTCATGTCAATTTCCTAAATCTAACCGTGTACGTCCACCAATTTCCCAACGCGGCATCCACCACAAAACCAGCCTGCGTTCCCTGTTTGATAGTGGTACGCATCAGCGGATAATCCGGATCGAAAAGCCATTCGGTAATGGCGAGCAAGCCGCCCGGCTTTAGCACGCGCAGCACTTCTGCCAACGTGCGATCGCGGTCGGGGATTTCCTGGAAGACGGTGATCATGTAAACCAGATCAAGCGTGTTGTCGTCGAAGGGCAACGCGTAAGCGCTGGCTTCGTGGAGCGTGATGTTATGGATATCCTGATTTTCCGGTTTCTTGAGTTTTGCCGCCAGTTGCGCCAGCATCGCGGGTTGGATATCCAGTGCGGCGACCGCGCCATTCCATGGCGCGCCCTCCGGGGCGACGGCGTGCGCAAAGAACATCGTGTATGCCCCGCTGCCGCAGCCGATTTCGAGCACTTTCATCCCCGGTTGTGCGCCGCTCCGCGCCACAATCTGATCCGGCGGCTGTAATGTCCTCCGGTAGTCGCTATCGAGGAAGTAGCCGATAAACGCCGGTGCCGGAAAACGCCAGACCTTGCGAAGCAGACGCAGGGCAATCTGATAGAGAGCGAAAATGCCCAGGATATTCAAGAAGATATGGATAAGTGACCCGGGTTTCTTCATTCATTCACCTTAGCACGTTTTCGACTTAACCATTGTATCATACTTGACCTCCCAACGCCCGCACCGGCAGCGTCCCACTCCGCAAAAACCGAATCGCGGCGACGGCAGTACGCAAGGCCACAAGCGTGGTGACGTAGGGGATGTGATACTGTAGCGCCGCCGCGCGGATGCGATACCCCGCCGTGCGCGCGCCCTGCCACGGCAGCGGCACGCCGCGCTCTGCCACGCTCGCCGGCAAGGGCGCGTCGAGGATACGCTTGTCGCTGCGGGCGGCTGACGGGGTGTTCACCACCAACTGCACCCGTCCCTGCGCGATCACATCCACGCAGTCGGGCCGCCCCTCGCCAACCTTGTGGACGATCTCGGCGGGAATCCCCATCGCCCGCAGCGCCTGCGCCGTCCCGCGCGTAGCGAGGATGGTGAAGCCCATATCGTGCAACTGGCCGATCAAGGCGATGCCCTCGCGCTTGTCGGCGTCGGTGAGGCTCGCCAGCACCGCCCCCGCCGTGGGCAGCGGATTCCCCGCCGCGATCTGCGCTTTGGCGAACGCCTCCGGAAAGCCCGCGCCGAAGCTCATCACCTCGCCCGTCGAGCGCATCTCCGGGCCGAGAAGCACGTCGCTGCCAGGGAACCGCCGGAAGGGCAGGACGACTTCTTTGACGGAGACGAGGGAAGTAGACGGTAGACTGTAGACAGTAGACGGGGGGGGAGAGGTTATGGGTTGCGGGTTGTGGGTGGTGGGTTGTAGGGTGCGTGATTCGCTGATTCGCTGATTCGCTGATTCGCTCATTCGCTCATTCGCTGATTCTTGATTCATGATTCTTGATTCATGATTCTCCAACAGATCGCGCAGTTTGCGCCCCACAAGAACCTTGGCGGCGAGTTTGGCCAGGGGGACGCCGATGGCTTTGCTGACGAAGGGGACGGTGCGCGAGGCACGCGGGTTGGCTTCGAGGATGTAGAGTTGGTCGCCCTTGATCGCCATCTGGATGTTGACCAGGCCCTTCGCGCCCATCGCCAGCACCAGGCGCGCAGCGGCGTCTTCGACTGCAGCGATTTGACGCTCGGAGAGGCTGGCCGGGGGCAGCACGCACGCGGAGTCGCCGGAGTGAACGCCGGCCTCCTCGATTTGTTCCATCAGCCCGGCCACCCACACGGCCTCGCCGTCGGTGAGGATGTCCACGTCGAGTTCCAGCGCGTCTTCAAGGAAACGGTCGATGAGCACCGGATGCCCCGCCGAGACGCGCGCCGCTTCGGTGATGTAGTGGCGCAGCTCGTCGTCGTTCGCCACGATCTCCATCGCCCGCCCGCCGAGCACGTAGCTGGGCCGCAGCAGCACGGGATAGCCCAGGCTCTCGGCCACCTGCAGCGCCTCATCGACCGTGACCGCCGTCCCATAAGGCGGGCTTTTGAGGCCGAGTTGGTCCAGCAGCGCGCCGAACTGTTTCCGGTCCTCGGCCATCTCGATCATCCCGTAGTCCATGCCGAGCAGCGGGATGCCGTGATCCACCAGTACCTGCGCCAGCTTGAGCGGCGTCTGCCCGCCGAACGTCACCACGACGCCAATAGGGCGCTCGTTCTCGATAATCGCCAGCACGTCCTCCGCCGTGAGCGGCTCGAAGTACAGCCGGTCGGCGGTGTCGTAGTCGGTGGAGACCGTCTCCGGGTTCGAGTTGACCATGATGACCTCGTAGCCTTCCTCTTGCAGCGCCCACACCGCGTGGACGTTGGCGTAGTCGAACTCGATCCCCTGCCCGATGCGATTCGGCCCCGAACCAAGGATGATCACCCGCTCCCGTCTTCCCCCATCCGTTCCATCCGTTGAATCCGTTGACACCGCCTCGTTCTCCGTCCCCCCATACGTCGAATAGAAATACGGCGTAGCGGCCTCGAATTCGGCTGCGCAGGTGTCCACCATCTTGAAGACCGGCCGGACATCCAGGGCCGCGCGGCGCAGGCGGACTTCTTCTCCGGAGCGATCCCACAGTTCGCCCAATTCGACGTCGGAGAAACCCCATAGCTTGGCCTGCAAGAGCGTGTCGCGGTCGAGAGCGTCCCAGGACAGGCGGCGCATCTCCGCTTCCAGGGCAACGAACTGCGCCATCTCGGTGAGGAACCAGCGATCGATGCGCGTCAGCTCGTGGATGTCGTCCACCGTGTAGCCCGACCGCAGCGCCGCGAAGACGTAACTCAGGCGCTCCGGCGTGGGACTCGCCAGGTATTGCGGGATGCGGTCGAAGTCCAGTTTAGGCGTGGCGTCGAGTTCGAGCGAGCGCATGGCCTTGCCGAGCGCCTCCTTGAGCGTCCGCCCGATCGCCATCGCCTCGCCCACCGACTTCATCTGCGTATTGAGACGCGGGTCGGCGCCGGGGAACTTCTCCAACTGGAAGCGCGGCATCTTCACCACGACGTAATCGAGCGTCGGCTCGAACGCGGCGGTGGTGCGGCGGGTGATGTCGTTGGCGATTTCGTCCAGGCGGTAGCCGACGGCGAGCAGCGCGGCGACTTTGGCGATGGGATAGCCGGTCGCCTTCGACGCCAGCGCCGATGAACGGCTGACGCGCGGATTCATCTCGATGACGACCATGCGCCCGTCCTCCGGGTTCACGGCGAACTGGATGTTGGAGCCGCCCGTGTCCACGCCGATGGCGCGCAGTACGGCCAGCGAAGCGTCGCGCATGCGCTGGTATTCGCGGTCGGTGAGCGTCTGTGCGGGCGCAACGGTGATCGAATCGCCGGTGTGGACGCCCATCGGGTCGAGGTTCTCGATGGAGCAGACGATGAGGGTGTTGTCCGCGCAGTCGCGCATCACCTCCATCTCGTACTCCTTCCAGCCGATGACGGACTCTTCGAGCAGCACCGTGGCGGTGGGGCTTTCGATGAGCGCCTGGTTGACGATCGCCGTGAGTTCTTCGAGATTGTAAGCGATGCCGCCGCCCGTCCCGCCCAGCGTGAAGCTGGGCCGCGCGATGAGCGGGTAGCCCAATTCAGCCGCCGTCTCCAGCGCCTCGCGCAGACTGCTCACCTGGCGGCTGCGCGGGACTTCGAGGCCAATCGAAATCATCGTCTGCTTGAAGAGCGCGCGGTCTTCGGCCAACTGGATCGCCTGGAAGGACGCGCCGATCAACGCGACGCCGTGCCGTTCCAGCGCGCCGTTTTCCGTGAGCGCGACGGCAAGGTTGAGCGCCGTCTGCCCGCCGAGTGTCGGCAGCAGCGCATCCGGTTGCTCCTTGGCAATGATCGCCTCGACAAACTCCGGCGTCAGCGGCTCGACGTAGACCGCGTCCGAAAGCTCCGGGTCGGTCATAATCGTCGCCGAGTTGGAGTTGACGACCACCAGCTTATACCCGGCCTGCCGCAGCGCCTTGAGCGCCTGCGTGCCGGAATAGTCGAATTCAGCCGCCTGCCCGATGACGATCGGGCCGGAGCCGAGAATGAGAATTTTGTGAATGTCGGTGCGTTTTGGCATTTTCTACTCTCTTTTTTACCGCAGAGGACGCTGAGGGCGCGGAGAATCCGGAAAATCGTTTACTACCCGGCGAATGCCACCTTCTTTGAGCATCAACACGTTGAAATTGATAAGCAAACCAACTCTGCTATCTGACAATTTCAGGTATGAAAGTAATTGAGCTTGATGAATTGGCGCGAATTTCTCGATGGCCTTGACC
>JBNGDO010000015.1:6044-6281 GCA_049975385.1 Anaerolineae bacterium
CTTTCTCATTCACGAACAGATCGAGACGATAACCACAATCCAGTTTCACATCACGATAAACCAAAGGAAGCGGTTTCTGCTGTTCAACACTCAATCCCGCCTCCGCAAGTTCAAAGGCCAGACAAGCCTCATAAGCAGACTCCAACAACCCTGGTCCCAAAGCGCAATGTACTTTTATTGCGGCGCCGATAATCTTATCAGTAATCTGATTCAGTTCTTCAGCCTCAGTTACCATCA
>JBNGDO010000015.1:6291-50727 GCA_049975385.1 Anaerolineae bacterium
CTCCTTAACTCACCGCAGAGGACGCTGAGAGCGCAGAGAATCTTAAAACTCAGCGTCCTCTGCGACCTCCGCGGTAAAATCTCGCTGCACCAACGCCAAAAACTCCTCGAAAAACCCCTGCCCATCGTGTGGACCCGGACAGGCTTCTGGATGATGCTGCACCGAGAACGCCGGGTAGTCGCGCAATCGTAGCCCTTCCAACGTGCCGTCGTTGAGCGATAACTGCGTCACCTCCACCGGCCCAAAGCCTGATGGGCTTTCACCGACGAGGGTTTCCGTTGGCAACATTTCAGCCATTGTGAGATTTTGGATTTTGGATTTTGGATTTTGGATCTCCGCATCGCGTAATTCGTAATTCGTGATTCGTGATTCGTCTTCTCGCTCATTCGCTGATTCGCCGATTCTTGATTCATGATTCATGATTCCTGATTCTCTCTCCAACGGCTCCCACGAAATCCCCAAACTCGTCGGATCGACTGCAAAACCGTGGTTCTGCGTGGTGATGAGGATGCGACCCGTCGTGAAGTCCCGCACCGGGTGGTTGGCCCCGCGATGACCGAAGCGCATCTTGTAGGTTGTGCCGCCGAGCGCGAGGCCGAGCAGTTGGTGTCCCAGGCAGATACCCGCGAGCGGCACGCGCTGCTCGAGCAAGCCCCGCATCAACGCAATCGTCGCGTGGAGCGGCTCCGGATCGCCGGGACCGTTCGACACGAGCACGCCATCCGGCTTGAGCGCGAGCACCGTCTCCAGGTCGGTGTCGTAGGGCACCACCGTCACTGTCGCCCCGCGCGCCGACAACTCGCGCTCCATATTTGCCTTGTAGCCGCAGTCGACGAGAACAATGCGTGACACGTGATGCGTGATGCATAATGCGTGATTTGCGGATTCGCTGATTCGCTGACTCGCTGATTCATGATTCATGATTCTTGATTCCTGACTCTGCACCCGCTCTGCCAGGTTACTCCCCGCCATCTGCGGCGATTCGCGCACGCGGGCGATGAGGGTTTCCGGGTCAAGGTCTGTGGTTGAGATTGCGCCGCGCTGCGCGCCGTGGGTGCGGAGGTGGCGAGTGAGCGCGCGCGTGTCCACACCTTCTATAGCGACGATGCCCGCTTGCGCCAGGTAATCGAGGAACGAGAGCGTCGCGCGGTGGTTATAGATGCCCCGCGCCGCGCGATGCACCACGAATCCCGCCACCTGCACCTTGCCCGATTCCACGTCCTCCGGGTTCACACCGTAGATGCCGATTTCCGGGTACGTCATCACCACGATCTGCCCGCAGTACGACGGGTCGGTGAGCACTTCCTGGTAGCCCGTCATCCCCGTGTTGAACACGAACTCGCCGAAGGTCTCGCCTTCCGCGCCGATGCTTTTGCCCCGGAAGACTGTGCCGTCTTCGAGGGCGAGTAGGGCGGTTTTTTGATTAGTTGTCATTGGTTCACCATTCCTTTGGTAGACGGTAGACAGTAGACGGTAGACGGGGGACTTGCAATAGCAAGTCCTGTCTACTGTCTGCCGTTTACTGTCTACTGAGTATTTCCACCGTATGCGAAATCAACTGCGGATCAAGCCGCTCGCCGTGACCAGGGACCACGATGTCCACATCAAAGCGTGCCAGGTTGCGCACCGAATCCGGCCACACGGCCATATCCGCATCCGCCGTGTTGCCCAGCTTATCCCCACCGATAATCATACAGCCGCCAAAGAGCAGCTTGCGGCTCGGAAAGTAGACCACAACGTTGTCCGGCGCGTGCGTGGGGCCGGGAAAGTAGACTTCAACAGTCTCATCTCCAAATTCAAGCTGCAAGCCTTCATCAAGCGCAAAGGTGTGATCAGGGGCAACATAAGGCAACGCTTCGTGAGCATCGTAGTAGGCTTTGTCTTGGGGGGCTTTCAGCCAATCCAGCGTCATCGCCCGCATCGCCTCGCCGCGCTCCGCGAGCAGTTGCACCGTCAGGTCCGCACCGCACACCGGGATGCCCTGTTCGAGCAAATAGGCGTTGCCGCCCAGATTGTCGTAGTGATAGCCCGTGTTGATAGCGACGACATCCCGTTTGCCAAACTGCTTCTCGGCCCATTCCAGCACAGTCTGCGTTGCCTCTGGCGTGTAGGGAGTATCCACCAGAACCAGAAGGCCATTTCCTGATGGCCCACCATCTGCCATTTCCACCAACATCGAATTGCCGGGCCACGGGAAGGCGTGCGTGATGACATACACACCGGCCTGGGTTTCCCGCAGGTACAAGTCCTCGGCGAGATCAATGCGTTCCGAAGAGACCGGGGTTGCCGTCGGCGTAATTGTGACGGAAACAACGTCCTCAGCCGGCGACTTTTCACAACCACTCAATACAAACATCAGGAGAATTGTAAAAGCCATCCAAAAGCATTGACCCGCACCAGCAAACCTTCCCGATTTTCCCCATGATCGCTTGAACAAGTTTCTCCCCCCTGTCTACCGTCTACTGACTACCGTCTACCGTATACCGCGACATCAAATGCAAATCCACCCGCTGCGTCCAGCCGATGCTCTTCCAAAAGCCGATGGCGTTGGCATTATCAACGTAGACAAAAAGGTGGCACTTGTCGATGCCCTCGGCGGCGAGCGCATCCAGGCAACGGGCCACCAGCGCCTTGCCGATGCCCTGCCGTCGATGCGAGGAGCACACCGCCAGGTGGTGAACGAGGCCGCGCCGCCCGTCGTGCCCGCAGAGGACGGCGCCTACCAGCAGGTCGCCGTCCCAGGCGGCAAAGCTCGTGCCGGGGTTGCGCGCCAGGTAGCGCCCGACCCCCTCGCGGGAATCCGCCTCGGTCAGCCCCATGCCATCGACGGACTGCCACAGGGCGATGATGGCGTCGTAGTCGCGGATTGTCATTGCACGTATTTGCATTTCGCTTCCTTGTTCTCTGTCAGCAGATTTAGCAGATCGAGCAGATTTTTATTAATCTGAACCTGCTAAATCCGCTTAATCTGCTGACCCAATTTTATCCCCGCCAAAGATTCCACCAGCCCCGGCAATTCGGCGATGTGCGCCAGCTCGAAATAGCGCGACTGCTGCGCGATGAGCGGGTCCACGTGCTCGTGCGCCCAGGTAAGGGTATGCGGGATGTGCACCGCCTGCCCGCCAATCGCCACGACGGGCAGCACGTCCGATTTGAGCGAGTTGCCGACCATCAGGAAGCGCGCCGCATCCACTTTGTAGTGCGATAGAATCGTCCGGTACGTTTCCTCCGTCTTCTCGGCGACGATTTCGATGTGCGCGAAGTAGTCCGCCAGCCCCGAGCGGTCCAGCTTGCGCTGCTGATCCAGCAGATCCCCCTTGGTGATGAGCATCAGCGTGTGCGTAAAGGACAGGCGTACCACCACTTCCTTAACGCCTTCAAACAGTTGCGTCGGCGTGTCGATCATCTCTTTGGCAAAGGTGATGATTTGTTGGATGTCGGCATTCGTGACGCGGCCATCGGTCAGCACAATCGCCGTCTCGATCATCGAGAGCGTGAAGCTCTTGATACCGTAGCCGAAATACGGGATGTTGCGCATCTCCGTCTCATAGAGCCGTGCGTCAACGTCGACTCCATCCAGGTACGGCGTGAGCAGTTGCACCAGCCGCGCTTGCGTCGCCGAGTACAGCGATTCGTTGTGCCAAAGGGTATCGTCTGCGTCGAAAGCGATAATGTCAAACATAGCACTCCCAGAATCGAGAATCTTGAGACCTGACAGGTTTTGAAAACCTGTCAGGTCTGGCCACCGCCCCACCGCTGCAGTTCCAGGATGTTGCCCTCCGGATCGGTCATATACACAAATGTGATGTGACCCGCACCGGCAATCTCCCGCTGAATGACCTTGCCCACATCACCGCCGCCGGCTGCCAGCACGGCCTCGCGCGCCGCTTCGACGTCATCCACAGCGAAGGCGATATGCCCAAAGCCGGGACGGTTGGCGGCAGGCGTCGCGTGCGGTAAATCCGGGCTGTATTGGAAGATTTCCAGCGTGGGGCCGGCGTCGCCGTAGCCGGGCAGGCGCAAGTGCATCCCCCGGATGTTGACATCGGCGATACTGACAGCTTCGTCAAGCCACGGCCCGGACAAATCCCGCTCCGGCGGCACAGGGACACAGCCGAACACCTGCACGTAGAACTGTACCAGCCGTTGCCAATCCATAGCCACGAGGTTGGTATGGGCATAACGGGCGTGAAAGGGCTTGGTATCTTCTGGAATGAAGCCCTCCCTTGTCAATCGCTGATGCCGGTCCGCAAGCAGGGCTTCCACTTCATCGGTGACGCCGTAATGCAACGCCACCTGCAGCGCGCAGCCGAGGACGTCCATCACTTCCTTGGCCAGTTTGGCGGTGTCCGGTTCGCCGTATTTCTCGCGCTTGACGCCCGTGCTCTCGAAGTGGTTGACCATCTGCGCCAGTTCGCCGCACTCTTCCAGGAGCCGGGTCATCATCTGGAACGGGTCGTTCCCTTTGGGAAACCGGCGTCGCATCCCTTCTGCAATTGTGAGCAATTCTTCTAACATACTTACTCCATTCGACTATAGTAACAAACTCGAAAGTGCGAAGAGGCCGAAACCAACGATAACGACGCCTGAAATCCGGTTCACCCACAGCAGGCTGCGGGCATTGAATTTGGCGCGGAACAGGCTCACGCCGCCGCTCAGCAGCAGCCACCACAGCGCCGAGCCGGCGAATACACCCGCGACCAGCGTCAACGCGGCGCGATAATCGCCTGCCGCTGCGCCCAATCCGGCGTAGATTGCCGCAAAGGCGAAGATCGTCAACGGGTTAGTCGCCGTCAGAAACAACGTCGACGTGTACGCGGCGAGGAGGCCCTTTCCCTGCGCTGTCGCCGCGATCTCTGCCGGGCGGCTCAGGAGCGTCTTCACGCCCAGGTAGCAGAGAAACAGCCCGCCGATCAATTGAAGCCAGACCTGCTGCGCGAGCAAGGCATTGGAGATAAATGTCAGCCCGAACCCGGCAACACATCCGAACAGCATGTCCGCTGTCGCCGCGCCTAGCCCGGAAACGAGGCCCGCCGCGCGGCCCTCGGCGAGCGTCCGGCGGATGCACAGTACGCCGATCGGCCCGACGGGTGCGGCGATGGAGAGACCGATGACGAGACCACGCAGCAACAGGGAAAGGTCCATTTCACCACTCCGCTTGTTCTGAGAGTCTGGGATCATGTTCACACACCTCGTAAAATTGCTCAATCGCTACGATGATTTCGTCCACCAGTTCTTCCAGGTAGGCATCGCGTTTCGCCGGGTCGATGAGGGCCAGAACATCGGGCGTGTTGAAAGCCTGGAAATCGAATTTCCGCTGTGCAGATCGCCAGCCGAGCATCGAGAGGCTTGACGCCCATCCCTGATCCATATCGGCCAAAATCTCGGCTAACACCGCGAAACCGGATTGGCGGTTGACACTTACCGGAGTGCCACGTTCCAATGGAACAAAACCATAGTAGACGCGCTGGGACACGCCGATAAAGAATGCCACCAACTCCTCGCCCAAAAGCTCCGGCAGGCCGAACATCAGCCCAGAGCGCCGCACACCGCGCCGGTAGTAGGCTTCGACGCTTTTCCGCGAGTACTTCCAGTATTCGACAAGATCGAATCCGGCCGCGAGCAGTTTCTCCTCCAACGCCAGCCAGAACGCGAACTGCGTATCGATTTTCACTTCCGTGAGCGCCTGGCCGATGCTGATCGCCGCCGTAACCGTTTCTTCGTCTTTGAGCAATGCCTTCACATCCATCAACCTGCGACCTCCTGCTTGTCCGGTCAGCCCTTCGAGCAGCCGTTGATACTGCACCAGCGTCTCCCGGATCACGGGATAAGCGTCCGCAGCCTCGATACACGCATCCAGCCAATCGCGCACGTCGTCGGCGTAGGACAGCGTGATGACTTCCTCGTCGAGATTGCCCGCACTCTCCGCGCTCGGCGCATCGCCGTAAGGGGTGAGATAGAGCACGGATACGTCCCGATACCCCTCCTTGCGCACCGCCTTGTAGTAGCGCAACAACTGCTTCGGCTGATCCGGCGCGTAGATTTTGTTCTCCAGGATGACGGCCTGCCGCGCATCATTGGCGATGAAGATGTCCATGTTCTGACACTCGCGCTGCACCGTCGCCGTCGTCACATCGAACGCATCCAGCCCGGCCTGCGCCAGGAACCGTTCCAGGAACGCCATTCCCATCCCGTGCGTCCCCTGCGGATTCAGCAACTCGAAGAGGAAGCGTGAGTGCAGGTTGACCTCGTCGTCCTCCGCGCGCAGCATCGCAAAGACGTTGAACGCGCGCCGCTCATCCTGCGCCGTCGCTGCGTGCTCGCGGTTTAGCCGGGCGGTTTGTTGGAGAAGGCGCTGCGCCGTGCCTGGAACGAGGTCAGGACTCATTGATTGTCATCCCCTGCAATACCTGCTCCGCCGGCGCCCAGCCGGTGTAACGCGGCTTCGTCCAACCCGGCGCGGCGTCGAGCGCTTCGATGTCCAGGTAGCCATCTACCCGCACCTTATCCCAGGCGTGGATTACCTGTCCATCCCCAAGGGACAGCCCGATGTGGCCCCAATTGCGCGAATCCCCATCGATCGCCCCAACAGTCGTAGAAGACGTAAGCGCCTCTGGGTGGGATTTCCGGGTCGCACCGCGCGCCGTATGCATCGGCAGCTTCCTTCGCCGTGCGGCCTTGACCATCCAGCACGATGCCATTGCCCAACTCGTAAGCGTCTTCGAGAAACCCGTAGCACATAAACGCATACTCGGTCGAATCCAACCGCTCCATCGCCCAACAAATCGCCCCGTCTACATAATCCTGCATTAGCTTCTCCCCTCAGAGCATCAAACCACGAATCTTCACTAATTCTCACGAATAGAAATCAAAATTAGTGTAAATTAGTGAAGGTTCGTGGTAAAAATCTGCTTAATCTGCTGACAAAACAAGCGCCACTTTCTCAATCACCGTCCTGATGTCCGCCGGGCTGATCACCAGCGGCGGCAGAAAGCGCATCACTGTGCCGCCCGCGGGCAGTGCGAGCACACCCTTCTCCGCCAACGCGCCCAGGTACCGGCCGGACTGTGTCTTCAGTTCGATGCCCACCATCAGCCCTAGACCGCGCACCTCGCGGATCAGCGGAGAATCGATGGCGCGAAAACCGCTCATCAACCGCGCGCCGAGTTGCGCCGCGCGCTCCGGCAGATGCTCGGTTTCGAGGGCATGGATCGTCGCCAGGGCCGCCGCGCACACCAGCGGGTTGCCGCCGAACGTGTTGCCGTGGACCTTCTTCGGCATCTCGCCCAGGCGCTCGCCGATGAGCGCTGCCCCCATCGGCAGGCCGCCCGCGATGCTCTTGGCGACGGCGATCAGATCGGGCCGCAGATCGTAGTGCTCGCAGGCGAACATTGTGCCGGTACGCCCGAAGCCCGTCTGCACCTCGTCCACGACGAACAACGCGCCGCGCTCCTGGCACAATGCCTGTACCTGCTGCAGATACTGGCCGTCTCCTGGATTGACGCCGCCCTCACCCTGCACCACTTCGAGAATGACGGCAGCGGTCTGGTCATCCAGCACCTTGTCCATCCGCTCGATTTTGCCGTAGGGGACAAACATCACGTCGGGGATCAGCGGCTCGAATGGCTTGCGGTAGGTCTTGTTCCACGTCGTCGAAAGCGCACCCATCGTCCGCCCGTGGAACGCGCGCATCGTCGAGATGATCTTCGTGCGCTTCGTCGTCAACCGCGCGAACTTGAGTACCGCCTCCACAGCTTCGGTCCCCGAGCTGCACAGGAACGCCCGTTCGATCCCCGGCGGCGCGATGCGCACCAATTCCTTCAGCAATTGCGCGCGCATATCATTGTAGAACCCGTTGGGTGACAGGAACAGCCGCTGCGCCTGCGCCGTCACCGCTGCGACGACGGCAGGATGCGCGTGGCCCATATTCGCCGCGCCGTGCCCGCCCACGCAGTCGATGTACTCCGTCCCGTCGATGTCCCACACGTGCGCTCCCTCCCCGCGCACCAGCACGATAGGCTGCTTGCTGTACACCCCGCTATCGTACTTCTCTTCCCAGGCCATGATCTGATTCCGACTCATCATCTCACTCATTTCCCCCCTCCTCAAACCTGTACCCTATTTGGTGATTCGTAATTCGTGATTCGCTATCTGATTACCGTTCCCTGTCCCGCGAGCGCCTTGCTCACCGGCTGTGCGGCGCGCCCATCGGCAATGATGACCTGCTGTACACCGTCACGCAGCGCCTCCGTCGCGCCCAGGACTTTGCGCTTCATCCGCCCCTCGGCGTAGCGGTCGAGCACGTCCTCAGCCTGGTTCTGCGGGATGTTGGTGATGAGGCTGCTCTCGTCGTTCACATCGCGCAGCACGCCGGGCACGTTCGTGAGGATCAACAGTGTCTCGGCCTTGAGCGCCGCCGCGACGGCTGCCGCCGCGCGGTCACCATCCACGTTGAGCGCTTCGCTCTCGTAGCTGATCGCGTTCGGTGCGATGACCGGCGTGTAGCCCGCGTCCAGCAACAGCGTGAGCAGCCCCACGTTGACCTTCTCGATCACGCCGCTGTACTCACCACGCAGAATCTTGCGCTTGCCGCCCTCGACAATGCGCAGGTGACTCTTGCGCTTACCTTCGAGCAAACGCCCATCGATACCAGACAGTCCCACGGCGTCGACGCCCAATTGCTGCAATCGCTCGACGATCAGCTTGTTGATCTTGCCCGCCGTCACCATCACGAAGATTTCCAGCGTCTCGCGGTCGGTGTAGCGGCTCGAATGGCCCGATACCGACGTGACAAAGCGCGGTGGATGTCCCAACTGCTCCGAAATCACGTTGGTCTCGTGCGATCCACCGTGAACCAGCACGACCTTCTGCCCCTGCTTGACCAGGTCCGCGACATCGGCGACCACGGCCTCCGTATCCAATCCCTCGCCCCCTCCGGCTTTGATGACTAACATACCTTTCTCCTTGTTCAAGTAGACCTTGTCCAAGTAGACGGTAGACAGTAGACGGCAGACGGGGGACTTTCCCCCTGTCTACTGTCTACCGTTTACCGTCTACTGATTTCACCATCAACAAACAGGGGTTTGCTTCACCCCACAATGTTGGGAACTCTTCTAGCGGCCTGAAGCCGACTGCCTCATAGAAAGCTCGTGTTTTCGCATACCCCTTGTCGGGATGAGACGCGCTCAGTGTCTTCACCTGCAAATACGCCACGCCCTGCTCGCGCAGATAGGCTTCCACGCTTGCCAGCAACTCGCGCCCGATGCCGCGATGATGCATTTCTTGCATCACACCGAGGACGTACAACTCGGCGGCCTGTGGAAAGTGTTGCTTCACCGACATAAAACCGACCGCGTGCCCGTCCACCCACGCCACGAACGTCGGCAACTCATCCACGTCGCGGATGTACTGCGCGGTCGCTTCCTCAATTCCAAACCATTCCGGCAGCGCGCGCAGAATCGTCTCGCACACCGGTCCTTGTCCTAGCAATGGTCCTTCAATGTCCACGATCTCTACTCCTGAATCGTAAAGACTCCGGCTCTCACCCCACCCCACAAATACAGCGACACGAGCAACACCCATCCCAACACCGCGAGCACGGCGCTCCATTCCATAATCGCCAACCACCACATATCGGGACGGTTGGTGATGATCAACGCCTGGGTAATGGGCAGTCCGCCGCTGCTGTCGCCCGGCGTAGGGAAGTACAGAAAGGCGGCAAAGCACGTAGTGGCGAGGATGCCCGGAATCACGAACCACCGGGGGAAGGTGCGCTGCCGGGCGAACAGTACGTACAGCGAGAACAACATCATTGCCAGCAATCCCATATTGAAGAACTGCATCGCCACCTGAATGTGAGGCTGTAACTGATTCATCGGGAAGAAACCTACCAGCGTTCCCGAGATGCCGGTAGCCAGACCCGCGATACTGAAAACATAGCGGAACCAGCCTGGTATAAGCCGCGCCAGTCCCACCATGAAAATGACGATGCCCACGCCTCCCAGGATCAAGCTGCCGTTGAAAACCCAGGCCAATCGCGACACACCCACTTCGCCTAGTTCGGAGACGAAATGATTCCAGAAGCGATAGGCTTGATCGTTGCGCTCCTCATAAGCCAGCGCGGTGATCAGCGCGCCCACAAGGATAAGCAGAACGCCACTGAACCCCGCCACCGCTGTTGCGATGCGTTGCCTGCGCTGTTTTGCCGGTTTCTCTATGACTTGTTTGAACACCTTTGTCAATACCCTAGTGGTGGTAGTCATTCGTCCTGTAGTCGTTAGCCTTGAGTCCTACGTTTTGCATCTTGGCTTCAGACGATGCGACTACAAGACTATGCGACTGTGGACTAAACCGGATGCAGCCCCGGAAATTCCAGCCCCATTTTCTCCGGCCAGCCGTACATCACATTCATGCACTGCGCCGCGCTGCCGGCCGCGCCTTTCATCAGATTGTCGATCGCAGCGACGACGATGGCCCGGCCTCCCGGCGCATCCAGCACGAAGCCTACATCGCAATAGTTGGAACCGGAGAGCAGCTTCGGCTCCGGGAAGCGGTGAATGCCTCTGCTGGCGCGCACCAGTCGCACGAACGGCTCTTTGCCGTAGTCCTCGCGATACATTTTCCACAAGTCACGTTCGGCCAGCTTCTTCGCTTCGTCCGTGAGCAGACAATGACACGTCGCCAGCGCGCCGCGCACGATGTCCACCGAGGTTACGGTGAAGTGGAAATGTGGATCGGCGGGATCGAGCTTGAGTTCCTGGATCATCTCCGCAATGTGACGGTGTCCAAACGGCGAATACGTCCGCACCACACCCGACCGTTCCGGGTGATGCGAGCCAGGATTGCCCTTGGCACCCCCCTCCGACGACCCCACCTTCACCTCGACCACCGTCTCCCGTACCAGACCGCGCTTGTAGAGCGGCGCGAGCGCCAGGATCGTGACCGTGGCGTTGCACCCCACCCCGCTGATGTACTTCGCGCCCGCCATCTCCTCGCGGTGCAATTCCGGCAAGCCGTAAACGAAGCGGCTGAGCCACTCTGGACGCGGGTGCTTGTGCCCATACCAGCGGTCGTAATCCGCCGCATTGCGCAAGCGGAAGTCGCCCGACAGGTCGATGATGCGTTCGGCTTTCTCCGCGAACTCTTCGACGCGCGTCCACGCTGTGCTGTGCGGCAATCCCAGGAATAAGACATCGCACGGCTCCAGGTCCGCCAACCGGCTGAACTTGAGATTGGTGTGCCCGCGCAGGTTCGGATGCACGAAGTGGGCATACTCCCCGGCGTACGTCTCCGAGGTGATCTGGCTGACTTCCACGTTCGGATGGAACAACAACAGCCGTAACAATTCTCCCCCGGCATAGCCGGACGCGCCAACGATTGCAGCTTTGATCATACTTTTCCCCCCTCGTTATTGAGAGGAGTATGAAGTATGGAGTACGGAGTATGGGAACTTGCCCTTACTCCTTACTCCCTACTCCTTACTCCCAACTTGCAACACATATTCCACAATCTTCCCCGCGATGTCCACCTCCACGACTTCACTCGCACCATGGAACTCCGGGGCGTGGTTGACTTCATTGACGAGGATGCGCCCATCCAGCGTCTCGAACAAATCCACCGAGACCACGCCGCCGCCCACAGCCTTCGTCGCTTCCCGCGACCAGTGTACGATCTCGTCGGTCATGGGACACACGACGGGCGCGCCACCGCGCGCGGTGTTGGTGATCCAGTGCTCGGACTGGCGGTAGATCGCATAAATCACCTCGTCACCCACCACCATTGTGCGGATGTCGCGTCCCGGCTTGTCGATGTACTCCTGGATGTAGACGACGTTGTGCTGGTAGCCGCCGAGCGTCGCCTTATGCTCCAAAAGAGCTTCGGCAGCATCGCGGTCATTGACTCGCGCCAGCAACCGCCCCCACGAGCCGGACAATGGCTTGAGCACCACCGGGTACCCCAGTGTCTCGATCGCTTCCAGCGCGGCATCCGGTGAGAGTGCCATCAGCGTGCGCGGGGAAGGAATTCCTGCCTCGAGCAACGCCGCGCTCGTGAGATACTTGTCGCCGCAGGTCAGCACCGTCTTGTGCGGGCTGACGCAGGGAATGCCTATGCCTTCCAACCAGCGTGTGACGTAATAGGCACTCGTGTGGCTCAGGCAGCGGATCACAGCCGCGCCGTAGTCCCCCGGTCCCGGCCCGCCGATCTCAAAACTGACCCTGCGCGGGTCCACACGATCCCAGGCTACGCCACGCGCATCCAGAGCGGCTGTGATTAATTTCTCTTCCACCCGTTTACGGGAATAGAAAACAGCAATTTTCATCATGCGCCTCATAGTACGAATTACGAATAGCGAATTACGTGATTCGTAATTCGTGATTCGCTACTCCCCCCAGTCCTCTTCAACTTCCGGCGCTAACTCGACTTCGAGTGGTTCCACGCTGATGACCTCAAGCTCCACGCCACAATCCGGGCACACGACGATTTCGCCCTCCTCGACGCTATCTTCCAATTCCAATTCGGCTGCACATTCGGGACATTCAACGGTTTTCATGATTTGATCTCCTTTTCTTGTAATTAGTGATTTGGGCTTAGGGACCAGGAACACCCAGTCCCCAATCCCTGATTGACAACAAAAAAGCCAGCCCCTTTGTCTAGGGACTGGCTCGAAAAACACTTTGACGGTACTACTCTAAATCAAAAACCGCCGACCCAGACAAACTGGCTCCGCAATCGTACGGGCGCGACGGATTCGATTAATGTCACTGTGAAAAACCATAACATTTCCTAAGCTGGTTGATATGTCAATGGCGAGGATGTGATTCGAACACACAACCAAGGGCTTATGAGTCCCCTGCTCTGCCATTGAGCTACCTCGCCAAAAAAAGAGTAGCGGGGGGTGGATTCGAACCACCGACCTTTGGGTTATGAGCCCAACGAGCTGCCACTGCTCCACCCCGCATCAACAGTAGAGATTATACATGCTTTCAGAATTTCGTCAAGCTAAACACAGACCGCTTCTCCCTGGTGCTTGCGGCAGGTCATAATCCGCCGCTCTGTGGACAGCCGCGATTGGGGATCGACCCGAGCATTTTCCCGGTTGACACACTTCACATATCCGCTATACTGGACATATATCCACTTTAATGGAGTATCTTTATGGATTACCATCACCGCGTCCCAGCTTCGATACGCACGTTGCACATCCTGGAAGCTTTGGCTGCCGCGCCGGAAGGATTGACCGCCGGGCAACTGGCGGAAGCCGTCGATATTCCGCACAGCGCGCTCTACGCTCTGCTCAACACACTCAAGTCTCAGGGCTACATCGTGCAAGCGGGCGCACGCCAGCCCTATCGTGTTGGACCGCGCGCGCAGGCCCTCAGCCAACCGCACCCGGCGGGAATTAACACGCTCGTCAGCGCCTTCTACGAGGAAACTGCGCGCCATCCACCTACAGAGACGCTGGCCCTGGCGACGCTCGCCGACGCCGACAGCACCGCGCTCATTCTCGCCGAAGCGCCGTCCGCACAGACTGTCCGCTGTGCCACCCCCATCGGTCAGAGAATGCCTGCCGCCGAACATCCGGCAGGATTGGTGCTCCTGGCAGGCCTCACGGCGTCCAGCCTGAAGCGCGCCGTGACGCATCCCAAGGCCGGAGTAAATATGACGCTTCACAACGCACTCCAACAGACGCGCCGCCAGACGATGGCCTGCGCCACCAACGATGAAGCCATCACGCTGGCCGTCCCCATCTGCCCTGACGGCCAGCGCCCGGAGGCGGCGCTGCTGGCGAGCATTCCAGCCTTTCGCTGGGATGCAGCCCGCGAGGAAGCCTTGTTGTCCAGCCTGCGCGAAATGGCCGCAAGGCTTTCCTATCGCCTCGGCGCACTCAGTTACACGCCTTACGGCACAGCGCAACCGCATCCCCAAGGCCCGAGCGTTTCCATGGCAGAAGAAGAACTGCGCGCATTCCTGGATGGGCCGTGGGCCGCGCGACTGGCTTGCATCCGGCCCGACGGCTCTCCGCACGTCGTCCCCATCTGGTACGAGTGGCGCGATGCGACATTCCTCATCGCTGCCTGGCCTGGTTCGGTATGGGCCGACTTCGTCACACAGAATCCGGCGGTGGCGCTCACCATCGACGAACCGTGGCCGCCGCTGCGTCGTATTTTGGTGCGCGGGCAAGCGCAAGTGCTCGTCCCCGAGAGCATCCCCGGCGGCATCGAGGGCCTGCGCACGCGGATCAACGCCCGTTACCTCGGCGCGCCGGTACAGTCTGGCGATGTCCCTTCAGCGGCGTGGAAAGCCTTCCGCATCCCACCGGTGAAGATGATCGCCCACCGGGAACAGCTATGAACGTTGCGCTGCGCAGCGTCGCCAAGACCTTCAACGGCAAGCGAGCGCCTCTCGTCGCCCTCCACCCCATCACCCTGGACATAGCGACCGGCGAATTCGTCTGCCTCATCGGGCCGAGCGGCTGCGGTAAGTCCACGCTGTTACGGCTCATCGCCGATCAGATGCCGCCAACGGCAGGCGATGTCCGCCTGGATGACGCCCCACCCGGCGCAGCGCGCAAGGCCAAGCACATCGCGTGGATGGCGCAAAATCCGGCCTTGCTTTCCTGGCAGACGGTGCTGGACAACGTCCGCCTGCCGCAGCGCGTCAATACCGCGGCGAACCGGAAAAATGGGCAAAACGCGACACTTGACCCCGAAGACTTGCTGCGCACTGTCGGACTCGCGGACTTCGCTCAGGCCTATCCCGGCACCCTCTCCGGCGGGATGCAGCAGCGCGCGGCCCTCGCCCGTGCATTGGTGACGGGTGCACAGCTCTGGCTGATGGACGAGCCTTTCGCCGCGCTGGACGAACTCACCCGCGAGACGCTGGCCGACGAGGTGCTGCGCCTCTGGCAGACCTTCCGCCCGACGGTGCTCTGGGTGACGCATAACATCGCCGAAGCCGCACGCCTGGCCGATCGCGTCGTCGTGATGAGTGCGCGGCCCGGTCGCATCCTGGCAACCGTTGCCATTGCGCAGCCGCGTCCACGCGACGAGACCGCGCCTGAAACCGTCGCCGTCATTCGTCGCCTGCGGGCTATGCTCCGCGAGGGGAGTGTCAACGGATTGAACGGATTTTAACGGATTGATTTTTGATCCGCTTAAAACTTACCACGAATCTGCGCGAATTTTCACGAATAGAAAAGAAAAATTGGTGTAAATTCGTGAAGATTAGTGGTTTGAGAACGATACAGGAGCTACAAATGCAAAACGGGCCTGCGCCCACCCTAAAACGGGATGTGGTTTCCGCCACCGGAATTGTCGGGCTGGCGCTGCTGGCGTGGGAAGTCGCCGTGCGAATCAAGCGGACGCCAGTTTACATTCTACCGCCACCATCCGCGATTGCAACGCGGCTCTGGCAGAACGCGGGGTATCTGTTCGATGCGGCGTTGGTCACGCTCGGCGAGGCGCTCGGTGGACTGCTGCTGGGGCTGATCGTCGGCATTGCGACGGCGGCGCTCATCACCTTTCTGGCACACCTGGAACGCGGCGTGCTGGCGCTGGCGATCCTCGTCAAGGCCACGCCGATGGTCGCCATTGCGCCGCTGCTCACGATCTGGCTCGGCTTCGGGCCGCTGCCCAAGGTGATCATCACCGCGCTGCTGACGTTCTTTCCGGTGCTGATCAACGTCCACAGCGGCTTGCACGCCGTAGATGAGGCCGTGCTGGCGCTCTTCCACTCGCTGCACGCCGGGCGGTGGGAGGTGTTCCGCCACGCCCGGTGGCCCTCGGCGCTGCCGTACCTGTTCGCCGCGCTCAAGGTCGTCGCGCCGCTCGCCGTGACCGGGGCCGTCGTCGCCGAGTGGGCGGGCGCGTCGGCGGGCCTGGGCCGCGCGATGTGGCTGGCCTACTCCACCCTGAATTTACCCATGCTCTTCGCCGCCGTCTTCTGCTCGGCAGTGATGAGCATCGGGCTATATGTGGGCGTCATCACGCTGGAAAAGCGTGTGATTTTTTGGCGTCGCAGCAATGAAATATCGGAGTAAGGATTTCTACCACGAATCTTCACGAATCCCCACTAATTTCGATTTGCATTCGTGAAAATTCGTGAAGATTCGTGGTTTATTTCTTATGGAGGATGTATGAGACGCATTTTTGTTGTGTGGCTATTGGTTGTGTTGTTGGCGACGGCATGCGCGCCAAAGCCAGCGCCGGAGGCGAAGAGCCTGGTGTTTATGGCGGGCTTCCGTCCCCAGGCGAATCTGCCATTCGTGGGTGTGTACGTGGCGCAGGAGAAAGGCTTCTTCGCTGAAGAAGCGCTGACGGTGGACATCCGGCACACCGCCGGGCGCGGGGAGCACCTGCAACTGCTCGTCGCCGGGACAGTGGACGTCACCACGCAGGACGCCGCCGTGCTGCTCAAGCGCCGCGCCGACCCCGGCCTGCCGCTCGTCTCCATCGCCCTCATCGGGCAGCGCGGGCAGCAGGCGTTCGTCGCGTTGAAGGACAGCGGCTTGCAGACGCCGCAGGACTGGGCCGAGCACACCGTCGGCTACAAGGGCACGCCGCCGCCCGACCTGCTGGCCTTGCTCGATGTAGCGGGGCTGGACGAGAACACCGTCGAACTGATCAACGTCGGCTTCGACCCGCGCGTGCTGGTCGACGGAATGATCGACGTGTACCCGGTCTTCAATTCCAACGAACCGTATCTGCTGCAAAGCTGGGGCTACGAGCTGGCGCAGTGGGAAGCCGCCGATTACGGCATCCCCACCCTGGGACTGACGTATGTGACCACACCGGACAAAATCGCGCAGGACCCGGAACGCATCGCGCGTTTCTTGCGCGCCGCGCTGCGCGGTATCGCCTACGCTGAAGAACACGTGGATGAAGCCGTGGACATCGTCCTCAAATACACCGGGCCGGAGACCGACGCCGCGCACATGCGCTTCATGCTGGAGACCGAGTTGGCCGATGCGCGCACGCCACTCACCGAGGAACACGGTATTGGCTGGCAGACTGAAGAACAGTGGCAAAGACTCATCGACTCGCTGCTCGAATACGGCGCGCTCGCCGGGCCGTTAAAGGCGGAGGAGGCGTTCACAAATCAGTTTCTAGAGGCGGCGACTCGGCATTAACGGCAAAATCGGCTATAATTCGACAAAAAGGGGGCATAATGTCAAATCGAAATCGTACTCGCACTACCCTCATCGTCGTTGGCCTTTTCCTGATCCAGATAGCGTGCCAGACGCTCACCGGGCCGCGTCCCACACAGCCTCCGCCGGTATCGCCGGCTACAGCGTCGCCTGCCACCACCGCCCCGTCACCGACCGCAGTTCCTCCAATGGTGCGCCCAACCGAAGCCCAAGTGCCTGAAACGAAACCTTCCGGTGAAGCGAGCCTGGCGTGCTTCGGTTCTTTCGGCTATGGCATCACGTGTATCGAAAACAATGAATGGGTCAACTATAGTAAGCAAGCTGGCACCTTGAGCGGCGATCTCGTCAAAGACATCGCCGTTTGTCCGGGTGGGGAACGCCTTGTCCTGAACACGTCAGGCGTCAATCTCTTTGACGGCGTCAATTGGCGGAATTATGAAGAAGGATGGGGATATAGCAGCGCAGAGGCCATCGCCTGTGGCGCTTACGACGATTTTTGGGTCGCGCACTACCAGGGTGTCAGCCACTTCGACGGCACGACCTGGCAAACGTTCACGGTGAAAGAAGCACTGTCCACCGATCCGGAAGCCTACGAGTCGGTCAACGACATCGCCATTGCGCCGGATAGCGCGGTCTGGGTGGTCACGGTCAACAGCATCGCGGTTTTTGCTAAAGAGAAATGGACGGTATACGAAGAAGGCGCAGGTTTTGATGACAAGTACTATTTCGAGGGGATCGCGTTCGACAGCCGGGGTGATCCCTGGATCATATCGAGCAGCGGTCTCCACCATCGCGCAGGCTGGTCCTGGGATTTCTATCCCAGTGCAGATTACACCACTCCCCAAAGCATCGCCGTGGACCGCCAGGATCGCGTCTGGGTGGGGACGCTGAGTAACGGCCTGTTGCTCTTCGAGAACGAAAGCTGGCTGATGTTCACGCCGCAGAACAGCCCGCTCGCCAGCTATAACGTGAGCGCGTTAGCCGTCGATGCAGCAGGCCGCATCTGGGTGGGGACGACGTGGGGGGCGCATGTCATCGAAGACGAAACGTGGACGGACTACCAGATGAGCAACAGCGATTTGGCCGACGACAACATCGTCGCCATCGCGGTTGCCGGTGCTGGCCCGGTCCTGCCTACGGCGCAGCAGAAAGCGCCGGGTGCGCTTACAGGACGGCTCATCGATGCCGACGGCGACCCCCTGGCAAACGCCACCCTCGAAGTGTGCGTCGAGACGATCTACAGCAGCTACCGGGGCGCCACGCCCTGCGAGGGACATCCTTACATGCGCGACGCCGTCAGCAATGCCGACGGCGCGTTCACGATAGAAAATCTACCGAGTGGGTTCTACAATCTGGCGATCCAGACCGGCGATACCTGGGTGCTCTACTCCAGCCGCTCCCATGGCTCCTCCGAGCGGTTCCTCGTCCCGGCGGGAAAGACGGTCGATTTGGGGGAGATTATCGTAGGACAGGAGTAGAAAACTCTTCTCACATCGACCACGGCTCCGCGTGAACGTCCACTTCGTCGGACCAGCGGCGCTGGAGCGCGGCGATCTCATCCACGATATCTTGCGGAAGCGGCTGAATATCCTCTTTCGCCGCGAGGAATTCCTGCAGATGGGGAAGACGTGCGGTAGACCCCACGGTGGCGCGCACTTGCGGGAAACTGTGCGCAAAGCGCACGCAGAATCTTGTCCAGCTTTCGATGCCGGAGCGCTCGAAGATCGGCGCGACTTCGACAGCGCGCTTTTGCAGGTAGTCCTTCCACGCTGCACCGGGCACGTCCCGTAGACGGTGCACCGGTCCACCGGAAACGGTGCGCATCGCAACGATCGGCTCGTCGCGTTCGATGAGCAAATCCCATAGCGCGTTAGAAGCAAATCGCTGTAAGGGATTCAGGTAGAAGATGTAGCCATCGACGATGCCTTCGGGATAGCCCGCGCGCAGCGCCTTGAGGGGTGTTTCCGACGTCCAGGGGAACACCTCGAGCACGAAGCGATGCACCAGGCTCTCGTCCTTGAGGCGTGCAAATTCGTCGTAGCACGGCCCGCCATTGGCGAATTCCTCTGCCAGTTGCCCGCCCAGGCAAAGCTGGCCCAATTCCAGGCTGTCCACTCCGAGCAGGTTGAGGTGCTGGTGAACCATATCCCGCAGTTCTTCGATGGTGCTCCAGCCGATCTTCACAATCAGCTTGGGGACTCTGGCGCGGTCTTGATCGAATGCGGCACGTAGCACCTTGAGCGCGTCGCCGTAGGTGTGGCTGGTGTGAAACCAGACGCCGGCATCCATCGCTGCGCGCGCGATGGCGACGCGGTCATCAAAAGCGATCCGGTCATCGCCAAGACGTGTCGTCCCGTAGATAAACGGCGAAAGGTCGGAGAGCAATTCGGATTTGTGAACGTAAGCTATAGATTTCATGGTCTACCTCTCCGGTTAACTAGATGACGGTGTTATCAGGAATGATCGCTCCCTTGGGAACAACGACGATGCCGTCGCGCACCACGTAGTTGTCGGTTTCCTCATCCGGCGCGTCCTTATGATTGCGGATCACGACGTTGCGCCCGATACGCACGTTCTTGTCCAGGATGGCATTCTCGATGACGCTACCGCGGCCCACCCCAATGTCGGGCAAGCCAAGGCGCTGGTTCTCGTCGATCTCCGCCAGCGATTCGAAGTCATCGGCCCCCATCATCACTACATGGTGTAGATGCGCGCCATCATTGACGATACTGCGCAGTCCGATGACACTATCGGCGATGGCAGCGTGGTCCAGCCGGCAGCCGGGCGCAATCCATACACGCATTAAGCTCGAATCGACAATTCGACTGCCCGGCAAGAAACGTGGGCGTGTGTAGATGGGCCATTCTGCCGAAAAAAAGTCGAACGGTGGATTCTGGCTGGTGAGCGCTAGATTGACGTCGTAGAAAGCACCGATCGTACCGATGTCCGCCCAGTACCCGTCAAAGGGAAAGGCGAAGACACGCAGCCCCCTCTCAATAGCCGCCGGGATGATGTCATGTCCAAAATCCGAACCGGTTTCGCTTCGCAATACATTCACCAACGTCTTCGTATGGAAGACGTAAATGCCCATTGAAGCCATGTAGGGCTTGTCGCCCTCGAGACTTTCCAAACCGTCCAACTGATCCAGTGGGGGTTTTTCACTGAACTTATGGATACGGCCTTCTTTATCCGCTTGCAAGATCCCCAGCGACGTCGCATCCTCAGCCCCGACGGGCTTAACCGCGATAGAAATATCTGCTTCGTGCGTACCGTGGAAACGGACGAACTCGGCGTAATCCATACGGTAGAGGTGATCGCCTGCAAGGATCAGAATATCGCGCGGACTGGGAACCTGGAGTTGAAAGAGCTGCTTGCGCAGCGCGTCCGCCGTCCCCTGATACCAGGATTTGCTCACCGGCGTCTGTTCCGCCGCCAGAATCCGCACCCATCCGCCGGAAAAGTTGTCGAACTGGTAGGTACGCACGACGTGCCGGTGCAGCGAGACGGAGTTATATTGCGTGAGCACATAGATACGATTGATGCCAGAATGAATGCAATTGCTGATGGGGATGTCGATCAGCCGGTAGTAGCCCGCCAGGGGCACCGCAGGTTTCGCGCGTAGCTTGGTCAACGGATAAAGGCGTGTCCCTGCGCCCCCACCCATAATCACAGCCAGGACGTCTTTCATAAAACTCAACATGGCAGGTCCCCCCTTAACTATTTTTTATGATGGTGAACTGATACTGCCTTTGCACTATCCCAAGATGTTATGCTCCTATTATAGTAACAGGCGTGAAATAAAGCAACATACATTTGCACATCTTCTTACAGAATATTGACAGATAGCCGGATCAGATTATAGTTTGGCAATAATGGAAAATATCCAAACGCGCGAAACAAAACCGAACCATTCATGGTTCCTCCTGGCGCTCATTATGATCTTGGCGTTTACGCTGCGTCTCGAACGCCCCACGCTGGCCGAGTTCAAACGCGATGAAGCCACGGTCGGGCGGAGAGCGCAAGCAATCGCCTATGAAGGCGATCTTCCCGTGGAAGGCGTGGATTCGTCCGAAGGCCCGGCCAATTTGCCGCTCACGTTGTACGTGATGGCCGGGGCGGTGCGCATCTGGCAGGATCCGGTAGCGATCGTATTGTTGACCGCGTTCATCAACAGCCTGGCGGTGCTGGTGTGTTATCCCGTGGTGCAGGCCTACCTGGGCAGGCGGGCAGCGCTCATCGCGACCTTCCTCTTCGCGATCAATCCGTGGGCCATCCTCTACGCACGCAAAACATGGAGCCATCCCTGGCCGCTGTTCACGGTGACGTTTATCGCCTCTCTCTTGGCCACCTTCGTAAGTCACAAGCCGTGGGCGCTGGTCGGCGTTTTCGTAAGCCTGGCGATCCAGTTTGGCCTGCAACTGGAAGCGCTGGCGCTCTTCCCAATACTGATCATCCTGCTTGTCTATTACCGGCAGGTAGCCGTAAAACCACTGCTCGTTGGGGGCGGACTATTTCTGCTCAGCATCACGCCTTATTTCGTTCACGATGCGCTACACGGTTGGCAAAATGCGCGCGGGTTTCTCACCTTTGCCGCAGAGCAGGGAAGCTTCACCTGGGACGCGCTGCGCTATCCCCTGATGCTCACCGGCAGCGCTGGCATCGAAGGACAAGCGGGTAGTTATTTCCTGCAATTTCGACAGGACGTGCCCAATCTGTGGTGGCTCAACACCCTGATGATGGGGGTACTGCTCCTGGCATTGCTATATGCGCTCCATCAGGCATTTTTCGCTGCTCAGCCACAACGACGACGGGTTTTTGTCATCCTGCTCATCTGGTTTGCCGGACCAATTGCACTGCAACTGCGTCCGGCTTCCGGTACACATCTGCACTACTTCGTCACTCTGTATCCCGTGCAATTCATCCTGATCGGCGCCGCATTGGACGCCGCCATCAGACGCCTTGGCGGCCCCGTGGCGCGCCTGGGGACTTACAAAACCACGTTGTCCGCTTTGGTTGTGTTGGCCGGTTTGCTGATCTGGGGCGGATGGCAGGGCATGGTGACGCACCAACTGCGGACGTATATGATCCAACATCCGAGCACCGGCGGGTACGGGATTCCCCTGCGTTACACGCGCGCAGCGGCCCAGAGCGCGAAAGCCCTGGCGAACGGCGCGGAGATCATCGTGATCGGCGAGAGCAACCGCCCGTTTGTGACCGAAACGCCGACCGTCTTCGAGGCATTGCTCTTCGGGACGCCCCACCGCTTCACCGATGGGCGTGCGGCGCTGCCCGTGCCTGACGGCGAGCGCACCGTCTATCTGGTCGGCCCGTTGCATAGCGACACAGGCGGCGCACTCTCGCCAGTCCTCCGAAGGTTGGAAACGTGGGAATCCGTCATGCCCGGACCCGTCACGCGGCTGGCAGACGGCGTGACGTACCGCACCTTTGTTCGCGAGAGCGCAAATCGCGACGACGTGATTGCAGGAATGCAGCCGTTGGCGGCGGGGATTCCATTCGCCAACAACGTCGTCTTTGCGGCTTACGAAGCGCCGGAGACGGCAACAGCGGGTACAAATCTCGAGGTCTGGCTAGCGTGGTGGCTGCGCGGGCTGCCGCCGGCAGGCGTGGACTACCACTTCACAGTGCAACTGCTCGATGAAAACGGCGGCCTGCGCGCCCAAGACGATCACGCGGGGTTCCCGGCGGACTATTGGCAGACCGGCGATCTCATCCTGAGCCGGTTCACCATCCTCGTTTCCGCGAATCTCGAAGCAGGCAGTTACCGGCTCCGCGCCGGGATGTACAGCTTCCCGGACATCACCGGCGTGCCGGTCGTCGATCCCCAAGGGATGCCGGTCGATGATGGGGTGAATCTGGAAACCCTCGCCATCACCACTACGCCCTAAATCAACAAAAAACGATAGACAGGTTTTCACCTGTCTACCGTCTACTGTCTACCGCTAATGCTTATGCGGATGCGGATCGGGCGTTGCAGCGACGACACCGGCAACAACCTCGACGAGCGGTTCGAATTCGCCGTTCGTGTAAGCCTCGATCTGCCCGGCATCGCCGAGGCGTGCCATCTCCGGATCAATGCCCAGTTTGCCCAGGAAACGCGTCCCGAAGGCATTTGCCATCTCTTCCGAGTTGCCTTTGCCGAACAATTCAAAGCGTTCGTCGCACTTCGGGCAAGTAACGTAGCTCATGTTCTCCACCACACCGATGAGGGGGATGTTCAGATGCCCGGCCATGTTCGCGGCTTTGCGCACGACCATCTCCGCCAAATCCTGCGGCGACGTGACCAGCACAACGCCCGTGACCGGCAAACCCTGCAGCACCGTCAACGCCGCGTCGGAAGTGCCGGGCGGCATATCGACGACTAACGCGTCCAAATCACCCCAGAAAACGTCACTCCAGAACTGGTTGATCGCGCTGGTAATGAGCGGACCGCGCCAGATGACCGCATCGGCTTCGTTTTGCAGCATCAGATTGATGGACATGAGCTTAATACCGGCTGATGTCTGCGGTGGCATGATGCCCAATGGCGAAGTCGTCGGCGCTTCGTGGACACCAAATAGCTTGGGGATGCTAGGGCCGGTGATATCGGAATCCAGCACACCCACGCGCAATCCTTTGCGTCGCAATCCCACGGCGATCATCGCTGCCACCGTGGACTTCCCCACCCCGCCTTTGCCGCTCATCACGGCGATCACCGTCTTGATGCGGTTGAGATTGCCAGCAGGAAAATTGGGCTGCTGCTGATCGGAGGTCTGCAACACCTCGCGCAGGTGGGCTTTCTCTTCCTCATTCATCGCGGTGATTGCGATTTCGACGTCCAACCCATCGGCCAAACCATCTACGGCCTGTGTGGCATCCGCCGCTATGCTGTCCTGCAACGGACAATTCGGCACCGTCAGTGCAATCGTCACTTTGATGTTTTTACCACGGATGCGTACTTGACGCACCATGCCCAAATCCACAATATTGCGCCGCAGTTCGGGATCCATCACCTTCCGCAGCGCGTCCATCACCTGTTTTTCCGTTATCACATAAGCCTCCTAGTTTTATTTCAGCAGCCAGTTATTCAAACAAGCGGCATTTGAACACGTTGCTGTGCGTATTCTACTTCGACCTGCTCTTCCTCACCGGCCTGCACTTCCCAAATGCGATCCGGTGCCACCAGGCGATCTGTATACAGCACACCGTTACAATGATCAATTTCGTGCTGGAAGACGCGCGCCAGGAAACCGCGCGGGCGAAGACGGAACGGTTTACCGAAGCGATCCAGCCCACGCACGACGACCTCCGTCGAGCGCTCCACTTCCCCCACATAGCCGGGGATGGAAAGACAGCCTTCCACGCCAACTTCTGTCTCGCGGCCCTCCTTGACGATTTCCGGGTTCAACACGACGAAGAGCTTGCCACTGTTAGGGTCGTCCTCATCTTCGGGTATTTCAACAGCGATCGCCCGCACCATTTCACCGACCTGCACCGCCGCCAGGCCAACGCCGTCCGCATCGCCCATCGTCTCAATCATATCATCGATCAACGCGCGCACCTCCGGTGTGACTTTTTGCACCGGGCGCGAGCGCTTGCGCAAACGCGGATCTCCCACAGTAATAATACCTCGTAATGCCATTTATCTTTCTCCCTATTATCTACCGGCGCCTATTCAGGCCGGTGAACCACGACTATTTTACCACAACCGGCTAGTATCCCTCTTTGCGCAGGTTATCATACGTCGCAAACCAGCTCAACAGTTCGTCCTGTCGCCGCGTCGCCTCGATCTGGCGCTGGCGCTGGCTATATGCATACTGGCGGTCCGAAATCAAGGAACGAATCTTGGCCGGATAGCGCACCCACTTCAACTCGAAGCCCCCTTCGCGCCCCGCCGTCTCGAATTGCACGTGCCCATACTTGAGGAGTTGCCCCCAGAAACCCGGAACTTCGAAACTGAGGTTTTGGATACGATCCAGGCGTGCTTCACGCCGCGCTTCGCGCAGCAACAACGGCTTCTGTTGCACCAAAATGATATGGCTGGGTGTGAGTTGCACGTAATCATTGCGCCAGTCCTCGACAAACCATAGCAAGACCGCGAGCAGGATGGCTTCCAGCATAAGCCAGGCAACCAGCCAAGAGGCAAAGTGATCGTCTCCCGCTTCTAAAAGATTGAGCAAGAACGCGCCTCCGCCAATGGTCGACACCAGAAGTGGTATGAAAACCTCCATGTAGCGCAGCAAGCCGAGAAACCAGAATCTTCGCAGGATGATCGTGCCACCGTCGTCAGTCTCCACCCACGAGGGGGGAAACAGATAATCCCACAACCAGCTAAACGTCAACAACAACCATAGACGACGAGCAGGTTGTGGCTGAGGCAACGTCTTGCTGGGCGGAGCCGAGGGCGCTTTCTCGATTTTGAGACGGCGCGCCAGCAGGTCGCGGATTTGTCCGCGCGAGCGGAGCAAGTCGCGAGCTCTCGAACGCTCGATCTGCTGGAAGACCATTTCCCGTAAACGTGCCGGGTGAGGAATATTGTCAATGTCGATATCCACCGTCTCACCGGCTGTTTGAAGGACCAGATTGCCATAATCGAGCACGTTAGCCGTCAATCCCGGACGCACTTCATAAATATCCTGGATTGTATCCAGCGCGCACTCTTCAGAATGCACCGCAAACGGCCAATCGCGCTCGATGTGGACCACGCGTTGCGTGGTCAACACGAAGAAGTCGTCGCGCCAATTCAAATATTGCCAGATCACCACGCCAATTGAAGCGATAACGGGGATTGCCACCACAATCGCAAAAACCGACGCTAACGATGTGCCCCTCGAAGAGAGGAAAGATAACGCTGGCGTCAGCAAGATAAAAAAGAGCAACGGCACGATGATCTGGCGGAACAAGCGTGACCAATGGCGTTGCACGACATACACAGACCACTCATCGTCGCGCAACCAATCGAACGTCTGTGCCTTGCGGCGCGCATTGACGACTTCCGAGACATTCAATCTGTTCAACCACCGCGGATGCTTCTCCAAAAGCGCGGTGAAATCGTCGCGCAGCAGATAAAGTGCCCGTGCCTGGCCATCGGCGGTCGCCAGGACGTCGTGGAAATCACCGACCAAAAGCCCTGTTTCTCCGGCTATATCGCCAACCTCCAACCATCCCACTTCTTTGACGAGACCATCGGGGTCAATCTTAGTGAGTTGGACGCGACCTTCTAGCACAAGCAGCAAGCGATCGGAAATCTCGCCCTGGCGAAAAAGCCACTCTCCGTTCCCATACATCTGGTCATGGACGAATGGCACAATCCGGTACAGCTCGTCTTCCCAACGTTCGGCGCGGAAGTTTTCAAACAAGGGTATTGTTTCTAAGAAATCGACAGCACGCGCCGGTTGCAGCGGCCCCGGCAAGCGCTCCCGCAGATAAGGGCTCTCATCGTAGACTTTGACCAACTCTCTGAAAAGCAAATACAGCACGCGCGTTTTCTCTACCGCTTCCGCATGCACACCCTCGAGTTTCTGGACGGCTAATTCCATACGTCCGAACACATCACCGGCTTGATGTTCTGCAATCTGAGTCACGTTACCCAGTTCATCCACGCGCGTCAGCCGGACTTTCCCTTCCATAACGACGCACAGGCGATCCGGCGGCTGCTCCTGGCTCATGATCCGCTCGCCCGGCTCGTACACCCGCTCGCGAACAAAAGGAACCAAGCGCATGAGTGCATCCTCACCGGCACTCCCGGTAAGGGTCTGAAACAGAGGGATCTTTTTTAGTTGCGCTAAAACATCTTGTGGTTCCATAGCGTTAGCCTCTCAATAAATTATACTACATTTGACTTCACTTTACCGGTGTGACGCCCTTCTTCAGGATGATATTTCCATATTTCGCCGTCTCACCCGTCATCACGACGGCAAATGCCTGCCGCGTACGTTCGTAGAAGGCGAAGCGTTCGATGCGAGCGATGGGCGGCATCTCAGGCCAGTGCCGGTCGATAGCAGCGCGATAGCCGGCCTCAACGGTGGGATCAAGCGTGTCGCCGGGGACGGGGGCCATCATCAGGATCGGGCTATCGACGTAGGTGTCCAGTGCGAAGAGCGGCAAAATCGCGTCCAACAGGTCGGTGACGCGCAGCCCGTCGGCACGCAGCACGCGAGTGTTGCAGCTTTCGCCGGGGAAATGCGCGTCCGCCAGGACAATTTCGTCACCGTGCCCCATCCGGCAGAGCAATGCAAGCAAATCAGGACTCAGTAATGGAGAAATGCCAACGAGCATGGATAACCTCCTTGCAGGAAATCAGAAATTAGAAATGGGTAATAGGCGAATGAGCGAATCAACAACCGCCCAACGCCCAACGCACAACGCACAACCCATAACGCTAAACCCACAACCCTCAACCTTCCAACGGCGCGCCGGTCTCCAGGTCCCAGCCCAATTCGGCATAGGCACCGGCTAGCAGTGCATCCAGATCAGGAACGTTGCCCTCAGTCCCACCGTCGAGCGGTTGCCGTAGCAGTTCCGGCATCTGCTCATCCGCCCGCGTGAGGCCCCGCCGCACGTTGAGCTGTCGCTTGAGCGTGAGGATGCGCTTGCCAATCGGCAGCACATCGTCTATCGCGAGATCCCAACCAGTGATGGCGTTCATTGCCTCCAAAACTCGCTCCACGCCGGGGTTCTGGAACTGGCACAAAATCATCGCATTGTACAACGTGCGCCACGCCTGCTGGCGCGCCGCCACCCGGCCCTTTTCTTCCGAGGCCTCGAAACGTTCGCCCGGCGCGATATCCAACTCGTAGGCCGGTCCCTGACCGGTATCCACGCCGTACATATCTCCCTGCATATGACATGCACCGCGCGGCGAAAGTGCGTACACCGCCGCCATCCCGCTAAACGCGCGCGGGTCGTGCATCGGGACCTCCAGCTTGTTGACCGTAACGGCCAACTCCGGCACGCCAAACCGCTCGGCCAATGCATAGCTCCCTTCGGCCAGGAATGCACCGAAGCCCTCCTTCTTAGCCATCATGCTGAGTAACCGGTGAACCATCGCCGCGTCGCCGTAGCGGATGTCCAACCCGCCGGTGTCCGCCGTTGTGAGCACCCCACGCTCGAACAGCTCGCAGGCCAGCGCGATGGTCGCGCCCGCACTGATGGTATCCATGCCGTAAACGTTGCACAAATGCCCGGCGTAGATCACGGCTTCCTGGTCGGCCACCATCACCAGCGAACCGAGCGCGCCAAGCGTCTCGTATTCGGGGCCATCGACCTTGTCCACGCCGTAGGACGGCGCGCGCGTCTCCCTGCCACAGGCAATCGGACAGCGATAGCAAGCGAGAGTGCGGTTCTGGAAGTCATCGAGCATCAGGATGCCGGAGAGGTTGCTGCCCTCGTCCCACGCATCCTGCTGGTAATAGCGGATGGGCATGTCGCCATACATCAGCGCCATATCCACGTATCCGGCAGTGCCCGCCATCTGGATGGAGAGGGCAGCCATATCGTCCTCCAGGCCGGCGATAATGGCTTTCGAGAGGGCGTTGAGCGCCTGCATATCGGCAACCGGCACCTTCGCCCTGCCGCGCACGCCGATGGCCTTGAGGTTCTTCGCGCCCATCACCGCCCCCATGCCGGTCCGTCCGGCAGCGCGCCCGTGATCGTTCATCACTGCCGCCATCACCAGCCGATTTTCCCCGGCCTGGCCGATGCAGGCCACGCGCGCGCGGCTCTCGCCCATCAGGCCACGAACACATTTCTGCGTTGCGTAGCTATCGAGGCCCCACACGTCGGTGGCCTCGTACAGAGAGACTTCATCCTTGGTGATAGAGAGCCAGACGGGGTAATCGGATTTTCCGGTGAAGATAATGCCGTCGTAGCCCGAGAAACGCAGTTCAGGCCCGAAGAAGCCACCGCTGTTGGCCTCACCCCACAATCCGGTTGCCGGGGAGAGCGCGCATACGCTGTAACGTCCCGCTGACGGCATTGCTGTGCCCACCATCGGCCCGGTCATAAAGATAAGCGGATTCTCCGGCCCCAAGGGATCGGTATGCGCCGTGACCATATCGCAGGCATAACGCGCCGCCAACCCGCTCCCACCGACAAAGTCGCGGGCGTAAGTCTCATTCAGCGACTCATCCGATACCGTCCCCGCCGTCAAATCCACGCGCAAGATTTTGCCCATATAGCCGTGCATAATTATCTCCTAAGCGAATCAGCGAGAAAGCGAATCAGCGAATTGCGAGTCAGGAATCGTAATTCGCTATTCGTGATTCAGAAATCGATCACTCTACCATCGTAGGCGTACTCGAAGAGACGCTGCAATTCTTCGTAATCCGGACTACGGGCGGCGGTCATCATCGAGGCATCGTTGAAAGCGCGTTCCATCAAATCGTCGATGTGCGCGACGAACGTCTCGCGATCGATACCCAATTCAGCGATGCTGGTAGGATTGCCGACAGTGTCACACAGACGGCGGATCTCGGCAGCCAGACGCAGCGCTGCCTCCCCCGCATCGTCACACCCAAAGCCGACGAAGTGCGCGACCTCGGCAAAACGCTCCGGCGCTTCAGCCGCCATATACTCGATCGTGTACGGTAGCAGCAGGCTCACCGCGCGCCCGTGCGGGACGTGAAAGACCGCGCCGAGTGCGTGTCCGGTCGCGTGCGCCATCGACGCCAGGGAGTTGCCGAACCCCAATCCGGCAGCCGTCGCCGCGTTGTGCAGGCGCTCGCGGGCCTCCGCGTCGCTGCCGTCGGCGACGGCGCGCGGCAGATAGGTGAAGATTTTCTTGGCCGCGTCCAGGCACAAACCGTCGGTGAGATCGGTGTGCCAGGTGCAGGTGTAGCCTTCGATGGCGTGCGTGAGCGCGTCCAGGCCGGTATCGGCGGTCAGGCGGGGCGGCATCCCCATCACCATAGCGGGATCGACGATGGCGAGGTCGGCGGTGTTCTCGCGATTGCCCAGGCTCATCTTGCGCCGCTCGGCGGTATCTGTGAGGACGATGGCCCACGTCACTTCGGAACCGGTGCCGCTGGTCGTGGGGATGGTGATCAGGCGCGCTTTACGACGCAGGTTCAAGTCGACCATCGGGTTGATGTCCGCCGGTTCGAGATCGGGACGCTCGTAAAGAATCCAGATGGCCTTCGCCGCATCCATCACCGAGCCGCCGCCCACCGCGATGATCCAATCCGGCTCGTACGCCAACGCCACACGCGCGCCCGCGAGGGCCGTCTCGGTGCTGGGATCAGGTTCCACAGCGTCGAACACACGAAACACGATGCCGGCTTTGTCCAAATGCCTCGTGACCGTATCCACGAGGCCCAGGCCGACCAAGACATTGTCGGTAACGACCAATGCCCGTGTCCCCTGCATATCGTCGAGCGCATCCAGCGCCCCCTCGCCAAAGACAATCTGCGGAGAAACAAAATACCACATCGTCACCCTCCTGGGATAGTCGGTTAGCCGTTAGTCAGATAGTCGAATAGTCGGTAGCCGGACAGTCTTTACTGCAACCGGAAAAGTCCGTCCAAATCCGTTGACAAATGGCTGATAGCTGACCGCTATCATCAATCGCCAAAATCCGTCGGAATCAGCTTCGTGCAGGCGATGATCTCTTTGGCCGCTTTGGGATAGCGCATGATCATTTTCATATCGCCTTTGAGCTTGAGACGGCGGGTCATCATCCCCTGAATGGGATCGAGTTTTCCTTCGATGACCTTGCGCCAAACGCTAAACGGAGCACTGATGACGTAACCGGCCTCCTTCTCGTCTGGACTACTCACCTGCATTGCATCAGGGCTTTTGCCGTGATGAAGACCCAGGTAGAGATAGGCCGTCTCCGTCTGACCGTCATCCGGTTCGACAACGAAGATGAAGTCACCCTCCCAATTCCTGGCCGATTGCTCGTAGGAAGGGCTGGCATTGAGGTGCTCACTGAGTTGTTTGATCCATGCGTCCGAAGGGAATTTGATACTCGTCATTGTTCTGCTCCTTTGTTGTTTTTGATAGGACTCACAGGATGAACAGGATGAAAATCTTGCAAATCCTGTTAATCCTGTCCAATAGAAAATTTACCGTTTGCTCATCATACCGCCCTCGCGGCGGTGACGGACAGCGACGATCTCGGCAAGAATAGAAAGCGCGATCAGCGCCGGTTCTTTGCCACCGATGTCCAGTCCAACAGGGCCGTGGACGCGATCCCAATCCTGCTCGGTGTATCCCGCTTCAAAGAGGCTTTCCTGGCGGTCGGCCTGGGTTTTACGGCTACCCAGGAAGCCGACGTAGAAAGCGTCGCTCCGCAGCGCCAGCTTGAGCGCGGGAACGTCGAACTTGGAATCGTGAAAGAGAATGACCACGGCGTGACTCACACCGAAGTCTTCCGACTTAAAGACATCCTGCGGCCAACCGAAGCGCGTTTCCACGTCGGGAAAACGTTCTTCCCGCAAAAAGGCACGCCGGGCATCGCTTACGATGACCGCGAAGTCCAGCACGCGGGCCAGCGCCGCCAACGAGACCGCGATGTCCGTCGCGCCGAAAATGACGAGCGTGGGCGGTGGTGCTATAATCTCGATGAAGAATTCACCCTGCGGATAGATGTGTTTCTGCGCATACGGGCCGGGCCAGACCGTTGCGATGTCCATCAACACCTCACCGTCCAGGTCGGCATCCCCCAGCGTGCCATGCGTCGTGCCGTCGGCGGTATGCAACAAGTGCACTGGCGGTTTGTCCGCATCGATTTGCGAAACGAAAGCGACCGGACGACGCGCCGCAACCTCTCCCATCAAGCGCTCGTGAAGCGGATCCCAGCGTTCGACCAGGAGATCAATCGCGCCGCCGCACGCCAGTCCCGCGCTCCACGCCTGCTCATCGGTGATGCCAAAATTGGGGCGGCGTATCTCCTCGCGCCCCTGCAAGACGAGCTCCATCTCGGCGATGACATCGCCATCGACGCATCCGCTGCTGACCGATCCGGCGACGTCGCCCTCAGTCGTGATCGCCATCCGCGCCCCCGCCGGACGCAGCGATGATCCCCGCGTCTCCACAATCGTTGCCAGCGCGATGTCAGTCTTGCCGGCCTCTTGCCAACGCTCTATGTCCGCGATAATGTCACGCATATTGTCACCTCAAAAAAGTGATTGGGGATTGGTAACTAGGGAATGAACCACGCTATCCTTGTCCCTAATCCCAAGTTACTAATCACCAATCCCTAACCCTATTCCCCTTACCCCAAGTGTACGAGCGAATCGTGCCATCGGCGAAGACGCGCACAACTTCGAAGCGCACGCGCCCGGCCTCCACGGCTTTGGCAATCTGGCGCTGGCCGCTCGTCAGCATCGACTTGCCCTGTTTGATGTCGAGAATGACGACTTCCATCTCATCCTCAGCGTCCTCGTCCTTCACCGCGCTGTACCCGTTGAAAACGACGTAGTCGATCGGATCGCCGAGAAATCGCGCGTCAGCGGGCCAATAGGCGAACCCCGGCAGCAGCGGCGCCATCTGCTCCGCCATCTTTCCTTTGAGGACCGCGCGGCTCTGCTCGGTGCTCTGCCGGCGCGCCAAGACGACGGTCTCCGCGTGTTGGTCTTCCAATTCGTGGATGCGCGCCTCATAGTGCTGCACCAGACGCGACCGTTCGGCCTCGGCCCTGGCGCGATAGGTCGCGGCGATTTCGTCGCGCAGATCGCCCTGCTGCTCTTGGTCGCGCGTGCGTAGCAGCAAATACGATACCACCACGCCGATCGCCAGTCCGATGAGCAGATAAACGATATCCATACTACGGGATGCCCATTTATCCCCAGAAAAGCGGTTCGCGCCGCAGATACACGCCGGTACTGTCGGTGCCGACAAATTCGCCATCGCGCACCAGGAACATGCCTCGCCGCAGTGTGGACACAACTCGCCCCTGCACACGCATCCCTTCGTAGGGTGTGTAGCCTGCCGCCGAATGGAGCCGCTCGGCAGTGAGCGTCTCCGTGGGCGTGGGATCGTACAATACGATGTCGGCGTCGGAACCGGGGAGCAGCGCGCCCTTGCGCGGCCACAGATTGTAGAGCTGCGCCGGACCGGCGGCAAGCAGCCGCACGAGATCGGTCCATTCAATCCTGGCATCAGCGACGCCATAGGTTGCCACAAGTGGAAGGAGCGTCTCCAAACCGGGCAGACCACCGGGGGTCTTGGTAAAATCGTCGAGAGCCATTTTCTGCGCCAGTGTGTAATCGCAGTGGTCGGTGACGATCATATCCACTAGCCCTTGATCAACAAGCGCCCAGAGGTTTTCCCGCTCGCGTGGATCGCGTAGCGGCGGCTGGAGGATGTAGCGCCACGGTTCGCTGCCTTCGTAGAGTGTGTTGTCGAGCAGAAGGTATTGCGGGCACGTCTCGCAGAAGGCGACCTGCCCGCGCTCTCGCGCCTCGGCCACCAGCGCCGTCGTCGCCCCGATGGAGTTGTGCACGATGACGACGGGTGCGTGTGCGGCTTCGGCCAGGAGCAACACACGCGCAGCGGCTTCCTGTTCGGCCAGCGCCGGGCGCGCTGCGCCGTGATAGCGCCAGCCCGTGTTCCCCGCCTCGATCAACGCCTGCGTTTGCGCCATTACCAACGCGTCATTCTCGCAATGGACGAGCGTTGTCAGCCCGTAACGGCCCGCCGCTTCAAGCAGGCGCAGGATCGCCGCGTCATCCATGTAGTAGTTGGGACGATAGGTGGTATACAACTTAAGGCTCTGGATGCCCAGATCAACCAGATCGCCAAGCATCTCCTCCTGGCCAAGCGGGACGTCCGTCACCATCATGTGGAAGGCATAGTCGATGTGAGAAGACGCGGCCTCCACGAGACGCGCATCCAGTGCCTCGGCAAAGCTCTGCCCCTTGATTTGCGTGGCGGACCGCGTCTGCGCGGCGAAATCCACCACCGTGGTCACCCCGCCGAAGGCCGCCGCGCGGCTCTCGACCTGCCAATTGCTCGGTGAAGCGTAGATGCCCGTATCCAGTTGGATGTGCACATGCGCATCGATGATTCCCGGCAGCACCAGGAGGTTGGTCGCATCCACCACCTCTGCACCTTCCGGCACCGGCAGATCGTGGCCAATGGCCTGAATCTGCTCGCCGCGGACAAGCACGTCGGCATCCAACAGCGTCTCCGGCGTCACCACCGTCCCTCCGCGAATGAGAATCGTCTTCGGCTCTGCCATACTCACCTCACTGGTTACTGGTTACTGGTTGCTAGATGCTGGATGCTGGATTTGATAATCATCTCTATCTGATATTTATTGTATATGATTTCGTCACCTTGTCACTTTCATTCTCACTTTCCCGCCCTCTTCGCCCCCGCCGCGTCTGGCTGTATAATGGGGATATGGAACGATCCGGTTTGGGACGCTACTACGCCGTTGCCATCGCGTTGATCGCGCTCGCGTTTGGGTTGCGTGCGTGGGGACTGACGGCGACCTCACTGTGGTACGATGAAACGTTCGTGCTGTATCACGCACAGCAGGGCGTACTCACAGGGATATTGGGACTGCTGCGCGAAGACAACGCCTTGCCCCTCCACGGCCTGCTTCTGGCACTGTGGATCAAAGTCGCGGGCAGCGGAGAATTCGCGGCGCGTTATCTCTCGGTGTTGCTGGGGACAATCGCTGCAGCACTGATATTACGCCTGGGTGGCATAGTGATGGGACGACGATATGGCGGCTGGGGCGCGACGCTGGCCTATGCCACACTGCCGATCTACGTCTATTACACGCAGGAAGTACGGATGTACGCGCTGGTTATCCCCCTCGCTGCCGGTTTCGCGTGGATGGGCTGGCGCGTCGTTGAACGTGGCAGAGGCGTCGCGGTCTACGTCATCCTCGGCACAGCGATGATGATGGCGCACCTTTACGCCGGTCTGCTGTGGGCAGCAATTTTCGTCTGGGGAAGTTGCTGGTTGCTAGTCCAAAGTCATAAATCACGCGTCACGCGTCACGCATCACGCATCACGTATCACATCTGGTGGCGTGCGAATCTATGGCTTGGGCTAATGGCGTTACCGATTGCCGCGTGGGGACTATGGCGCGCGCGGGTGGATGCCACGGCGGTCTCCGCAATCCCGATGGAGGCCTTGAACTGGATTCCGTTACTGTTCGGCGTAGGTCAGTATCTTCCAGCGCCATGGGCCCCGTTGTTTGTGGCGGTCACGGTATTGGCACTCATTGCAGCCCTTGCCGGCCTGTGGCGCACCCGCCGCGTGCAAGGCGTTTGGTGGCTGCTCATCACGCTGATCCTGCCGGTCGTGCTATTGCTGGCGGCGACCTTCGTCAAAGCAAAGTGGAGCGAACGCTACCTGCTCCCCTCCTTCGGCCTCACCCTCGTCCTCGGTGTGGGAGTAGGATGGGAGTCGTTAGTCGTTAGTCCAAAGTCCTTAGTCTTTAGTCAAAAGCTACACATCACGTATCACGTATCACGCGTCATTGGAGTACTACTGCTGGTGGCGTGGCTTGTCTTGGCAATTCCCGCTCTCGCCCGGCAAGCCCAGGGAACGTGGGCGATGGGCATCGTCGACGAATGGCATCCACGCCCGGACTTTCGTGGCGTGGCACGATACATCGAAGAGCGCGACGCCCCTGACGATGTGATCGTCGTGATTGGCGGGTATGCGGCGCACACATTGGACTATTACTACGACGGTCCCGCGCATCTGTTTGGCCTGCCTTTTGACACACGCGTGCTAGACACGCAGCACCCACTCGATCTGCACGCGCTCGTCACCCTGGAGCAGCAGACCCAGTCCGCGCAACGGCTGTGGCTCGTGCTCTGGCAAGACATGCTCGCCGATCCGACCAGACTGGTGTTGAGTTCTCTAATCGAAGCGTGCCATCGTTTGCCGGTCGACGCACACTTCACGAACGTCGGCGTCGTCCTTTTCGACATGAGAACGTGCCGCCCGCTGGATCGGTTGGTCGTCCCTCCGCATCCGCTGGTGGCGGACTTCACGGAGCCGATCAGGATGACAGGCTACGACCTCATCAAGATCGGGGAGACGTGGGAGGTAGACGTGTGGTGGGAAACCTACGGGCAGTTACCGACAAATTACCTGGTGTTCGTCCATCTGATCGGATCTGACGGTACATTGATCGCGCAACACGACCATGTTGCCGGAATGGACGCCTATTCCACCAGCCAGTGGACCGTTGGAACGGCCCTGCGCGACCGCTTTTTCCTGAACGTACCAGGAGGCACATGCGATCAATGCAGTTTGCGCGTAGGTTTGTACACAGAAGATGGACGTCTACCCTTGCGCGACGGCAGTGATACAATAGTCATTGAGCCGACAGAATAAGAAATCTAACTTCGTGTATTTTTTACGGGAGGGAAGCGTGGCAAAACACATTCTACTTGTGGATGATGATGCACTGCTGAGACGCAGCCTAGCGTACAATCTCGAGCAAGCAGGCTATCGCGCCAGCACGGCGGAGATGGGCGAAGACGCACTGGCCCAGGTGCGCCTGGACGCACCCGATTTGGTCTTGCTCGACATCGGCTTGCCGGGGATGGATGGATTGGACACGCTGCGTACGCTGCGGCAACAGATCGATGTGCCGGTGATCTTCCTCACAGCCCGCCGTCGCGAGTTGGACGAGGTGCTCGGCTTAGAATTGGGCGCGGACGATTACGTCACCAAGCCCTTCGACTTCGATGTGCTGCTGGCGCGTATCAAGGCTGTGCTGCGGCGGACCGGCGGCAGCGCCCCCAGCCTGCCGGAATCCGAGCCTCTCGTTGTTGGTGATTTAGTCATCGATCAAGCAGCGCACACTGTGACTGTCGGTGAACGGTCTGTCGAATTAGCCCCGCGCGAGTTTGATCTGCTGGTAGCGCTGGCTCAGGAAGCCGGGCGCGTGCTCTCCGTGGATGACCTGCTGGCCCGCGTCTGGGGTGCGGAATACGTCGGCGAGCCGCAGGTGGTCTACGTCCACGTCCGCTGGCTGCGCGAAAAGCTGGAAGCCGATCCGAAACACCCAAAGCGCATCGTCACCGTGCGGGGCGTGGGATATAAGTTGGTCGAATAGTCATATAGTCGGGTAGTCAAGCAGTCGGTACAAAGTAGATAAGTACCAAACCAACAAGACTATATGACTACCAGACTAAGGGCTATCAAACTAAAGGAGGATCTATGCGCTCGTTGCGCGTTCGGCTTATTATCAGCCACGTTTTGCCATTGATGATCGTCATTCCCCTTGTTGGGGTAGCGCTGACGTATCTGTGGGAGACGCAAGTGCTGCTGGCAGGATCATCGAACGAGCTTGAGTTGCAAGCGGCCCTCGTCGCCGATGCTGCCGCGCAGAATCCACAGATTTGGTACAATCCGGGGCAAGCTGCAGCTTTTGTGTCGCAGGTTGGTGGGCGGCTCTCGGCGCGGATGATGATGCTCACCGCCGACGGTCAACTGCTGGCGACCAACGACTCGGCGTACAGCGACCAACTTGGCGAGACCTTGGATGTTCCCGGTTTGCGTGAGACAGTGCTGAACCGGCGAGCGCTCCGGGTGGACTACGGAGAGCGGCCCGGCACCGGCACGGCGGAAGTGCTGATGCCCGTGATAGGGCCAACATATGAGGTCATTGGTGTCATCCGCCTCACCGACCCGCTATCGAGCGTCTACGAACGCTTTCCACGCACGCGAACGCTCATCCTGTGGGTGTTAGGCGGAGGTACGTTCGTCGGCGTCATCGTCGGGTGGCTTCTGGCGATTGAATTGGCGCGACCGTTACGCCGTGCAACGCACGCTGTCTCGCAAATGGCAGAAGGCCATCTTCTAGACACGCTACCTGAACAAGGGCCGAGAGAAGTACGCATGCTGCTGCGTGCGTTTAACACGCTCACCAACCAACGGCGCGAGTTGGAAAAATCACGCAAACGCCTGCTGGCGAACCTCGTCCACGAGTTAGGACGGCCCATAGGTGCGCTGCTCTCAGCCACGCAAGCCCTTGCCAGCGGCGCCGATCAAAGCCCAGAGCTACGCACCGAACTGTTAGACGGTATGGAAGGTCAGATGCAGTTGATGCGGCGGCTTCTCGATGACCTCACGCGTCTCTACGATCAGACGCTTGGCCCGTTGGAATTGGAACGCAGCCCCGTAGCGCTCAGTCCGTGGCTGATGCAAGAACTTGCGCCGTGGCGAGAGGCGGCTCAGCACAAAGAACTGCTCTGGCAGACGCATATCCCCGACGACTTGCCCGAACTGACCCTCGACGCCGACCGGATCGGACAGGCACTCGGCAACGTCATCAGCAATGCGATAAAATACACGCCGCCCGATGGTGAGGTCACCGTCAGTGCAGGTGCGGAAGAGACCGAGGTGTGGATTCGCGTGCACGATACCGGTGTGGGCATCCCGCCGGAGGAACAGTCACGCGTCTTCGAACCGTTCTACCGAGGCACGACCGGGCGCCGCTTCCCCCAGGGCATGGGCCTGGGGTTGAGCATCGCCCGCGACCTGCTCGCCGCACACGGAGGACACATCGACGTCGAGAGCACACCGGGTGCCGGCAGCACATTCACCTTGCACCTGCCGGTAACGCTTGACTAGCTATCCAAAACTAGCCCAGATCCCGCTGGAAAAGGAAACCTCTGTCACACGAGTTTTTCTAACCTATAAGGTTCGAATGCTGCCTGTATCTGTAACAGGCTTACTGCGGAAGTCATACTCCTTCTCAGTGCACTTGCTCTGCGAAAAAGTGCTATCTAACTCACCAATTGATAGAAAAAATCCTAGGAATCCCCTCTTGACAATTCTAACTTTCGGTGGTAATATAAGTTAGATTCAATCAGGGCCTTGTTCTACCATCATAGACAAAAACAACATCAAACAAAGCGGAGCTGGCCAAATCAAAAACACAGATTACCTTATAACCATTTAAGTTAGAAAAGGAATTAATAGACGGCGATAGTCCATTTCTATCTTGAAAGGGGGTAACTACATCCCAAAAACTGAAAATTACACAACTCAGTTTTGCATCGTAATCAGGATGATATTCATAGAATTATAGTAAGGAGATGAAATAATGAAGAAGCTAGTGACTTTAACCGTTTTAGTGTTGCTTTTGGGTGTCTGGTTAGTCGGACCAGTCAGCGCAAATTTGGTATGGCCGCCGATAGATGGTGAAGGTTCTATCACGGTGCACAAGTTCCACGATGTTAACATGAACGGTGTGCAAGACGAAGGTGAAGAAGACATCGAAGGATGGCTGATGCGCATTTATCGGTTTGATGGGACTGGCCTGTATATGGTTGCTGAAGGCTACACTGATTCTTTCGGCATGGTAACTTTCAATAATCTACCGTCACCTACACGATACAAAGTATGGGAACAAGAACTCGAGTGTTGGGAACCAACGACACCTAATCTTTCCGATTACGTCTGGGATGGCGGTCGCTACACACTCGTCTGGACAGTTTCAAACGAAACTGTTTCGGTTGAGTTCGGTAATGTCTACACCTGCAATGAAGCCTGCTACGAGTTTGTTGACGAAACTGCCTGGGCCGACGGCGACCGCTACACCCCCAGGGGAAACTGGGGCACCTACACCCCCTACGTCCCCGACAGCACGGTCATCCTGTACGCCGGTCAAACGATGAACACCGGTACCGTACACTTCTCAGCCCCGGATAATGACAATGTGACCATCACCATCAACCTTACTGGGGATTGGGAATTCGCTCCGGTGGAAGAGAATGTCAAAATTCAGGGCTACACGCGTGCGCCATCCGGCAATCCCCATCCTGGTCGGTTCGCGTGGAAAGCGACAGCCTCCGGTCAATCATTCAGCATTACGGTACCGGAAAATAACTTCTACGGTGTGCACGTGGCTGTTGGCTACTGGATGGAAGTCGCGTGCCCGGTACCATAACCAGTATCTGAATACACTATACTGATGACAAGGCAGGAGAAATCCTGCCTTGTTTGTTGTAAGACGTCCGGTCGACAACGCTAGTTCACCTCACTTCGTGGTTCAGCGAATACAATGCCGCAACTTTAGCTTTCATCCGCGACACTTGACTATTTTCCGAATTGAACAAAATTCAGGCTTACTGATCCGCGCGTATGAAACCGACTATCTCGGCTGTCCTGAAAGCACATAGACGTTTAGAAAACTACGTTTGGATCAGTAGTCTTCTCTGGAGGAGAACTATGACTGAAAAATCCATACCCCATCCCGTAGAACTTCTGCAGGCCCTGGTGCGATTCAATACCACCAACCCACCCGGCAATGAAGCGGCCTGCATCAACTATCTCGAGGGTATCTTCAAGCAGACGGGCTTCACGACGACCATCCTCGGAAAAACAGCCGAACGCACCAACCTCATCACCCGGTTGCCCGGGCGCGGCGAGGCGCCACCCGTCATCTGGCAAGCGCACGTGGACGTGGTGACGACGGCGGAGCAGACCTGGCAGCATCCGCCCTTCGCTGCCAACATCGTCGACGGCTTCCTGTGGGGACGCGGCACCCTCGACGACAAAGGCGCAGCAGCGATGATGACCGCCGCGTTGCTGCGCGCCAAAGCGCAGGGGATCACCCCACCCGGCGACATTATCTTCACCGTGCTGGCCGACGAAGAGGCTGGGGCCGAATACGGTGCGAAGTTCCTGGTAGAAGAACACCCGGAGCAGTTCGAGGGCGCGCACTTTGCCATCGGCGAGGGCGGCGGGATTTCTGTAACGATGGGGGGTAAAAAGTGCTACGTCATCATGCTGGTCGAAAAACAAATCTGCTGGATGCGGCTGATCTTGCGCGGGCGCGCCGGGCACGGTTCTATTCCACTGCGCGGGCAAGCGATGGCGAAGTTGGCGCGCGTATTGCGTATCCTCGACCGCAAGCGATTGCCTGTCCACATAACACCGATTGCCCGGCAAATGATTACCGGCATCAGTGACGCACTGCCCTTCCCACAAAACCTCGTGCTGCGCCAATTGCTCAATCCCGCGTTGACCAACCGCGTGCTCGATCTACTCGGTGACAAAGGCGAGCAACTCGGCGCCAGTCTGCGCAACACCGCCAGCCCCACCATCGTGCGCGGTGGCGAGAAGATCAACGTCATCCCTGGCGAAATCACGCTCGGCTTGGACGGGCGCTTGTTGCCCGGCTTCACTCCCGACGATATGATGCGCGAACTACGCGAACTGCTCGGCGACGACATCGACCTTACCGTGGAGCGCTACGAACCCGGGCCAGAGCCGGCGGACATGGAGCGCTATGCCATCCTCGCCGACATCATCCGCAAAGCCGACCCAGAGGGCATCCCCGTGCCGTATCTGGTCTCCGGCGTCACCGATGCGCGGCACTTCGCCAAACTGGGTATCCAGTCCTACGGCTTCATCCCGATGCAAATCCCTGACGAACTGATCAAGACGATCCACGCTGCCGACGAGCGCATCCCCGTGGCGAGCGTCGAGTGGGGCACGCAGGTATTACTTGAGACGTTGAAACAGTTTAAAGGATAATAAGCTGCAAAACAACATGGCTGAAATTTCGGAGTTTATGGGATAGCACAATGTAAAAGCATATATCTGAAGAACCCAAAAAGGAGCATAGATGTGATTGCGAAGAAACTGTTCATCCCGACGCTTGTGTTTAGTCTGAGTCTGCTGTTGACTATGGGCTGCGGCTCGATACAAAGTCTGCTGGCTACTCCTACCCCAACAGCGACGAATACACCCACTGCAACAAATATTCCGACAGCGACAAACACCCCAACACCAACTCTCACTCCCAGACCCACGCAAACACCCACCGTGACGCCGGAACCCACCCACACGCCAGAACCAACACCCATGGACGAACCTACAGAAACTCCGACTCCGGCATCCGCTGCGGTGATCACTTCTACTTTGGAAAATCAATGGATACTGTACGAATTACCAGAAGAAGGATTCGCCATTGCGTTGCCGCCAGAATGGCTACAGATCCCTATGGATCCTGAAACCTTTGAAAATGCCCTAACCATTGCGGGCGAACAAAATCCCTACGTAGAAGAGATGCTGAACAGTGAAACCCTACGCGGATTAATAGCGAGTGGGCTCAAATTCTACGGTATGGACCTCTCGCCAGACTATCTCACATCCGGTTTTCTGGTCAATATCAATGTCCTGAAGATTGATCTGGGCTTCAAAATTCCTTTCGAAACTTATGTAGCTATTAATCTCGAGCAGATAAAAGCCATTGTGGCCTCAGAAACATCCATTGACAACCAAACCGTCGAATTATCCAATGTGGATGCAGAAAAACTCACTTATGAGATGGCACAGGCTAGCCTGACCGGTACGCCTATACAGGTAGCGGTGACCCAATACCTGATCTTGGACGGGAGCACCTCCTACGCCATCACCCTGATTGCCCCCACCTCAATCGTAGACAGTTATGCATCCACATTTGAAGCAATCGGACAAAGTTTTCAACTATTGGAATAAATTTCTTCGTACTACTCGACTAAAGACGACCAAACTATCTCACAAAGGAGAAACACTATGCAAAACCCTAAAATTCTGATTATCGGTGCGGGCTCGCGTGGCAGTGGCTACGCGACGTATTTCCACAAGGTCCCTAACCGGGGACAGGTGATCGGCGTAGCGGAGCCGCGCGACGCTTACCGGGAGAAGCTGGTGAACGCGCACAGCATTCCAACGGAAAACGTCTTCACGGATTGGAAAGATGCCGCAGAGCGGCCCAGGTTCGCAGATGCGGTCATCATCGCTACACAGGACCGGATGCACACCGAACCGGCGATTGCGTTTGCCAACCTCGGCTATCACGTGCTGCTCGAAAAGCCGATGGCCCCCACCCCGGAGGAATGTCGCGCCATCGTGGAGACGGTCAAAGCGGCGGGTATCTTGTTCGGTGTATGCCACGTGATGCGCTACACGCGCTTCACGCAGCGGCTCAAGGCACTCCTCGATGCAGGCACAATTGGCGACCTGGTTAGCATCCAACACCTGGAACCGGTGGGCTTCTGGCACCAGGCGCACTCCTTCGTGCGCGGCAACTGGGGCAATGAGGCTGCCTCCGGCCCGATGTTGCTCACCAAATCGTGCCACGATATAGACTGGCTGCGCTATATGATGGGCGTTTCATGCGAAGCGGTGTCCTCATTTGGCACACTCAAGCACTTCCGCAAAGAGGAACAGCCTGCCGGCGCGAGTGATCGCTGCCTGACGTGCGCCGTCGAAGCAAACTGCCCCTACTCCGCCAAGCGTATCTACCTGACGGCATTGGAGCGTGGGTACACCGGCTGGCCTGTAGACGTGCTCACGCCCGACGTCAGCCGTGAGAGCGTGCTGGAAGCGCTACGCACCGGGCCTTACGGGCGTTGTGTCTACGCCTGCGACAACGATGTGGTGGACAATCAAGTGGTCAATCTACAATTTGCCGGTGCGCGCACGGCGAGCTTCACGATGACGGCATTCACGCGGATGCGTCATCGTGAGACGCGCCTCTTCGGCACGCACGGTGAACTGACCTGCGACGGGCGATTCATCCACCATTATAATTTTATGACCGACAGTACGGAGTCCATCGACACCGAGGCCGGTGATGGCTCTATCCTCGGCGGACACGGTGGCGGCGACTACTGGCTCATGCACCACTTTAGCCAGGCGCTCCTCGATGAGGATCAGAGCCAGATTCTTTCTGGCCCGGATGAGACCCTCGAATCACACTTGATGGTCTTCGCGGCAGAACAGGCGCGCAAAGAAAATCGCGTTATCACGCTATAGAAATAACAGACATAAGTCACCCTGGAATTGAGCCAGGGGAGCGGGGGATAAGCCACCCATAGGCGACTCAAGGCTGAGCGTAGACGGTAAAGCGGTATTGCGGCATCGCGATACCGCTTTCCTGTGCGATGGCACCAGTGACAGAATAGATTCTGGCGCAATGGGAGCAGAGTTGGTGTAAAGAAGGGATAAAAGAGAAAGGCATGTTCGAGTCATCCTAAAATCCGGGATGACTTATGTTTCGTCAGCCAGTTGGAATGTAATCAGCCGAAGATGAGCTCCTCCAACCGGCGGATGTCCTCTGGCGTGACGTCGGGAAAGCGCAAGCCGCCTTTAACCTGCGCGCCCGTTTCCAGGAATTCATAACCGCTCATACTCAACATCACATCGCGCGTTCCATAGATCATCTGAAACAGCCCCCAAAGCGGACTCTTGGAGAAGTTGGTGTCCAAGACCTGGATTTTGCCGCCTTTCAGGTAGATCACGTCGGCGAATCCGCGCCGCTGAGGGTGAGGTGTGATGAGGATAATGCGTTTGTCGGTCACGATGAACTGCCA